>CALXHI010000013.1 GCA_944388075.1 uncultured Clostridia bacterium
ACATCCTCCGAAGTGCAAGCTTTTTTCTCGTTTTTAACACTTTTCCTTGCACTTCTATTATATCACATTAGGACGTTTTTGTCGATATTTCTGTCAATATTTATGGTTTGAGGATACACTAATTATATCGTGGTAATTTATCCACACATAAAAACTGAATAAGAATGTTCAAACATATTTTGTGAAAGTCGGATTTGTCCGACACGGTATCGGTACACCGGAAGTGCCGAACTGCTCCACCACGCCTTTGGTTCTGTTGGCGGGAGCTGTACGAAGCAGAACCCGACTTTGATTCTTCAGAGCCGATTACATAGAACATCACTTTGAAGCGAGAGCGATGCTCCCGCCGATTTCTGATGTTTTGTGTAATCGACTCTTTTTGTTTTGTCATTTTTCCAAAACACAGTTCAGCGCCGAAAGCGTGAACTTGAAAAATCGGCGAAAACGAAAAGGCTGGGTAGCGTAGAGCAAGATTCTACCATGGGTCCAAATTTCGCCATCTGCTCATTTTGCCCCTCATGGAATCTTGTTGGGGAGTGCCTTCCCCAAACCCTGCTCTGTTCCGCAAAGCGGAAGCGATACGGCTGACGCCGATTTTCAATTTTCAAAAAACGAAGGAGGAACCGAATGGCAAAAACCTACAACACACCAAAACGAAACCACATCGTAAAAACCCGTCTGGACGATGAAGAACACGCTGACTTTCTCCGTCGCCTGGAGATTTACGACATGAACCAATCGGAGTTTATCCGTGAAGCAATCTCCGGTGCGACCATCAAACCGACCATCGTGGCAACATTGGTCAGCGACGATACTTTGATTCCAAGGGACTCAAGAAGCTGCCGAGCTACAAGGCATTACAGACGGAAGTGGAACAGCTCATCAAGGAGAAAAACGAGCTTTATAACCAGTACCAGACTGCCAAAGACGAAGCACAGCGGCTTGACACCATTCGCCACAATCTCGAACAGACTCTTGGCAGAAAAATTGAACACAAAAAAGAACAGGAGCGATAAAGCATGGAAAATATGAAAACCGAACTGAGAATTGCCCCCGAATTTGAAAGCAAAATCCCGCCGTTGGCCTCCGATGAACTTGCCCGCCTGCATAGCAGCATTTTATTCGAGGGGCGGCTCATCTGTCCCATCGTTGTATGGAACGGTGTTATTGTGGACGGTCACAACCGCTACAAGTTTATCCGTCACTATCCCGAAATCAAATACGATGTCTATGAAAAGGATTTTGAAAACCGCAATGAAGCAATCGCCTGGATTTGTAAAAATCAGCTTGGCAGACGTAACCTTGCACCCGAACAGAAGAAATATCTGATTGGTAAGCAGTATGAAGCGGAACGGCAGGCACGGGGCGGTGATCGTAAAAGTGAGGAAGTACAATCAAAGTATCAAAATGAAACTTTGATTGAGGATACCGGAACACGCATCGCAAAGCAGAACAATGTCAGCCGCATTTCTGTCCTCCGTGCTTACGGTTATGCTTCTGCCATTGACCTTGCGGAAGAAGCTGTCCCCGGCATAAAAGATGAGATTTTGTCCGGTGCTGTTAAACCCACCGATACCGAAATTATGAAAATTGCAAAGGCAGCACCGGATAAGCGATCTGCCCTTGTGGAAAAGCTCCGTCAGCCCAAAGCACCAAAGCCGCCCAAGAAAAAGCACACCTTTAATCCCAAGCATTATGAAATGCCCGTACAGAAGAAGAAACCCCAGGCTCCAACCGCATCGGACATTCTTTGTGAATTGGATGAAGCCGCCGATACGCTCATTTACTGTTGGGCAAAGATGTGGAATGAATACAAAGATTCCCTGCGCAACGAAGAAATAATTGCAGGCGTTAGAGAGCGTATCGAGGAGATCACAGAGTATATGCAGATGGTTGAAAAGTTTCTTTCCGAACACAGTACACAGGAAACCTAACAGTTTCCATTCCCTTCGATTCCATTCCTATTCATCAAAACAGAAAGGACGATTTTTATATGAGTGAACAAAAGAAAGCAATAGAAATGACACCCGAAGAACTGAACGAGTGGCTGGCATCCTTGCCCGCACCGAAAAATGATACGCCTTGCCTGCCATTCTCTGACCCCGACCCGTATCTCAAAATGGAGCACACGCCCCGTGAACAGGCACAGAGCCGTTTGTTTAACGAGGACGGGCATCTCACCGTTCGCAACTACTGTGCTATGGCACTACCCCAGATTACCGTCACACTCCGTTCCGGTCGAACCCTGTACCGCTTCAATGGTAGCTATGATGGGAATCGCAGTTTACCCGCAAAGTTGCTTGACCGTATGGTTAGAGATAACGAAAATTAAGAAAGACTTTTAACGAAATGGTGGATTTATTCACAAATGTGTGATATGATATATACAAGCAATCCTGTATTGGCAGACTGCCCGCCGATTAAGGAGGAACAAGATATGAACAGGCAGTCTGACAAAATTACCGCTATCTACTGTAGGTTAAGTCGTGACGATGAACTGACAGGCGATAGCAACAGCATTGTCAATCAAAAGGCGATTCTCAATAGGTACGCTAAAGACCAGGGTTTCAGAAATATCCAGTATTTCGTGGATGACGGGTACTCCGGGGCGAACTTCAACAGACCCGATTGGCAGCGAATGATCGAACTGGTAGAGAATGATAAAGTTGGTATCATCCTCGCCAAAGACATGAGCCGTATCGGCAGAAACTATCTGGAGGTAGGCATCTATACCGAGATGCTTTTCCCCGAACACAATGTCCGTTTTATCGCCGTGAACAGCGGCGTGGACAGTGCCAATCAGCAGGACAACGATTTTACTCCGTTCTTGAATATCATCAACGAATTTTACGTCAAGGACAGCAGTAAAAAGGTTAAGGCATCCATGAAGCAGAAAGGCGAATCCGGTGAGTATCTGACCACCAACCCGCCCTATGGCTACATGAAAGACCCCGACAATCCTAAGAAGCATTGGATTGTTGATGATGAAGCCGCAGCCGTTGTCCGTCAGATCTTCGCTTGGTGCATGGAGGGCTATGGTCCCTCACAGATTGCACATAAGCTGAAGGAAGCAAAGGTGGAGTGTCCGACAGTTCATTGGATGAAGATGGGTCGCAATGCCCCCGCCAAAACGCCCGATGACCCGTGTGGTTGGGTTCCCGATACCGTTTCTGGCATACTGGAGAAACAGGAATACCTTGGACACACGGTTAATTTCAAAACCCGCAGGTTGTCGTACAAGAGCAAAAAGAAACTCGAAAATCCTCCCGACCAATGGAAGATTTTCGAGAACACCCATGAAGCGATTATTGATGAAGATACCTTCGCCCGTGTGCAGGAACTTCGCAAGAACAAACGCAGACCTACCAGAACAGGCAAGACCAATATGTTCTCGGGTATCGTCCGCTGTGCCGATTGTGGTGAGAAATTGTACTACTGTACCAGCAGGAGTTTTGAAACCAGACAAGACCACTTTATCTGCTCCACTTCCCGCAAGCGTGGTAAAGATGTATGCGAAACGCATTTCATCCGTGCCGTCATGTTGGAGGAAGGAACCTTGCAGCATCTGCGTTTGGTGCAGCTCTGCATTGCAGACTATGAAGATGCGTTCCGTAAGGCGTTAGGAGCAAAGAGAAGTGCAGAGGTTAAGAAAGACCTTGCCGCTAAGAAAAGAACTCTGCAAAAGTCCGAAAACCGTCTGGCTGAACTGGACAAACTGTTCAAGCGTATTTATGAGGACATGGTCAACGGTAAACTTTCCGAAGCTCGTTTCCAGATGTTGTCCGATGATTATGAGCAGGAACAGGAAGATTTGAGAGCCAAGATTGAAATGCTCGAAAACGAAATACAGAATCAAGAAAATCATGTGGAGAATGTTGATAGATTTATCCGAGCAGCAAAGAAGCATCTGAATCTTGAAAAGCTGACCCCCGATGTGCTGAACGATATGGTACAAGCCGTATATGTCCATGCACCGGACACTTCCAGCGGACAAAGGATACAGGATGTAGACATCAGCTACAACTATATCGGCATACTCCCCGCCAATTTACTCTATGACATTATAAACGGAAAGGCGGCATGATTACTCATGCCGCCTCCCCGAAAACAATATTATACTGTTTTATTGAGTCGCTCCCTCTGACGCAGCTTTTTTCATTTGCCATATCGTATCGCAAAAAACGCTCCCTCGGTCCAATCCAAGGGAGCGTTTGTATGCGGGAAAAAATGATCTCACGGAGCACCGGGGGCATTCGGAGAACCGGTGATATCATACCAAGTGACATCCATACCCATCATGGTAACCTTGACATAGTAATGCAGAATGTACATTGCATCGTCATTGCTGTTCACACCGTCGCAGTCAACATCGGCAATGCCCTTTTGTTCCTCGGTCAGAACATCACTCATGCCAAAGGTGCCGGAAACATACTGACGGAGTGCGAGCAAAGCGTCTTCCACATCAACAATGCCGGAAGCATTGATGTCGCCATACAGACCGCCACGAATGGTGCAGGTATAAGGAACGCCGTTGTTCATGGCAGTGATGGTGCAGGAACCGATGCTGACACAGGTGACAAAACCGTTTTGGTCAACCGTAGCGACCGATTCATCGGAAGAACTCCAGGTGACATCGCCATAGGCATTGAACAGCGTCAGGTCAACGGTCTGACCTGCTTCGGTGAAGTTGTACTCGGTATAGTTCAGGGCGGTAGTGCCTGCATGAATTACAGTAATCGAGCCGGCGAGGTAGGTGGGATTCAAGCTGACGCGTTCCTGATCAACTATGTCTGTGTAGACTCGTTCGCCACGCACACCGGGATTGACAGCAATGTCATAGGTTGTGCCAACGGTGGCATCTGCGGGGATGGTGAAGGTCAGATTGGCCAAAACGGCACCATCTGGTGCTGTCAAGTTCAGACCGTTGCTGCTAACCCAAACGATGCAAGAGGAGTTCGGGGCGGTATTGACATTAAAGCCTGCATGATATGCACCGCCGTTTGTGATATTTTCAAGGGTCAACGTCTGGTCGTAGGAGTAGTACATCGACATGCCTGCAGTACCGGTATCGCCATAAACGTAAATCGGAACAACAACTGTTTCACCCGGCGCACCGCAAACGTCGCCGATGTTGAAGTAATGGCCGGATTCCAGAACGTCGTAGTCATCTACCCACGGATCACCGGTCGGGGGTGTTGTTGTCGTGGTGGTGGTTACGGTGGTATCATCGAAGCTTGTGGTTGTTGTTGTGGTGGTGACGGTGGTTTCCGTAGTTGTTGTGGTGGTGGCGGTATCAGTGATGGTGATGGTCAGCGGAATGGACGCATAGTCCAGAGCCACATCACTGTCAGCAGATACACAGGTAGACTTGCCATATTTCGGATTATCAGTGCCGATGGTCAGGGCGTTGATATACTCCTCACGACGGATATCCAGCACATAGGTGCCGGCTGCTGTACCCTGCGGAACGACCAGAGAGATATCAGCCAAAGCATAGTCATACACCCATGCGGTATCGGAGCTCCATGCGGTTGTGCCGGGCTCTGCCATAGCGTCAGCATTGATGGTTGGATCCAGGCTGTAGACCCAGCTGAGGTTCATACGCTCAGCCGTGAACAGAGAGGAGAGCGCAAGCATGGGATCGCCGCTGTTGACACTGTCGAAGCAGTAGGGATTGGAGAGTGCTGCTTCAGAGAAAGAGAAGCCGTAGTTCCCAAAGCTGCCGTCCTCTGCGACTTCGCCATCGTTGATCTGCATCTTGAGGGAGATGGCACTGACACCAGGATTTTCAATGACATAGAGAGAAACCGGAAGTGTGACATCACCGGCAGCGACTTCCTCCGTCGTCAGTTCCACTTGATTTTGACCGTTCGATTGGAATTCAAAGGTCAGGGTTTCATCCGCTGCAACAGCGGACATTGTGGTTGTTCCGACCAGAACCGTGCTGCATAGCGACATTGCGGTGATGGCGGAAACAAGTTTAGAAAAACGCATAAGCATTCCTTTCCGGTTTGAAGAAACCTTTATATTGAGTTATATCGATTCGGCAAGCCGAATGGATAACAAGTATGTGTCATTCAATCCCTTTGCTGATGTATGGGGTTGAGCCCATAGGTGAGTGTCAGCAGACTGTCATCGAGGCAGACCTGTTCCACCAAGATATCCGGATGCTGCAATTGCAAATCGCAGTGCGTAAAATTCCAAAATGCACGGATGCCAATCGAAACGAGTCGTTTGGCGACGGCCGGTGCAGCTTCGGCAGGAATGCAGAGTATGGCGATTTCCGGCTGTTCCTGATGGCAGAAGCCATCAATGGTATCCATGTGGTGAATGGTCATTCCGGCGAGATCTGCGCCTGCCACAAACGGATTGGCATCAAACAGACCGATGAGTTCGCAGCCACAGCGGCGGAAATCCATATGTGTTGCAAGTGCTCTGCCCAGATGACCTGTGCCAATGAGAATCGTACGGCGGCATTGATCGACACCGAGAATCTTGCCGATTTCCGCTCGCAGTGCGTGGACATTGTAGCCATAGCCTTGTTGTCCGAATCCGCCAAAGCAGTTGAGATCTTGACGAATCTGAGAGGCAGTCAAGCCCATTTGCTCCGATAATTCTCTGGAGGAGATCCGCACCGTACCGATTAGCTCCAATTCTCGTAAAAACCGGTAATAGCGGGGGAGTCGACGGATGACGGAGGGTGAAATCGCCTGTTTCGGCATATTGCTCGCTCCTTACTGCATCAAAGCAGACAAACGCTCGGCAATCGCTTCGAGAAATGCCTTCGAGCTGACCTTCTGCTTGTGTTCCAGTGTTGAAATCAGGTAGAGGTCGCCGGTCATGATACCGTCCTCGATGGTTCGGATCGTGGCACGCTCGAGTACATCAGCGTACTTGCATAGCTCGGCATTGTCATCCAGCTCACCACGCTTGCGCAGCGCACCGCTCCATGCAAAGATGGTGGCAACGGAGTTGGTCGAGGTTTCCTCGCCTTTCAGGTGCTTGTAGTAATGACGCTGGACGGTGCCGTGTGCAGCTTCAAATTCATAGATACCGCTCGGCGATACCAAAACGGAGGTCATCATGGCAAGGCTGCCGTATGCGGTCGAAACCATGTCGGACATGACATCGCCGTCATAGTTTTTGCATGCCCAGATGAAGCCGCCATTCGAGCGAATGACACGGGCAACCGCATCGTCAATCAGCGTATAGAAGTAGGAAATGCCGGCTGCTTCGAACTTTTCCTTGTACTCGGCATCGTAGATTTCTTGGAAGATATCCTTGAAGCGGTGGTCATACTGCTTGGAGATGGTATCCTTGGACGAGAACCAGAGATCCTGCTTGCGGTCGAGCGCATAATTAAAGCACGCTCTTGCAAAGCCGGAAATGCTGGAATCGAGGTTGTGCAGCCCCTGAATGATACCGTCACCCTTGAATTCATGAATCAGCTGACGAGTCTCATTGCCATGGGCATCGGTGTAGACCAGCTCGGCTTTGCCGCCGCCCTGTACCCGCATTTCGGTATTCTTGTAGACATCGCCGTAGGCATGACGGGCAATGGTGATGGGCTTCGTCCAAGTCGGAATATAGGGAGTAATGCCCTTGACGAGAATCGGGGTGCGGAACACCGTGCCGTCGAGCATGGCACGAATCGTACCATTTGGTGACTTCCACATCTGTGAAAGATTGTATTCGGGCATACGAGTGGCATTGGGCGTGATGGTCGCACACTTGACTGCAACACCGTATTTCTTGGTTGCCTCGGCACTGTCGATCGTGACCTGATCCTTGGTTTCCTCACGATGTGCCAGACCCAAATCATAGTACTCGGTCTGCAAATCGACATAGGGGATAATCAGGATATCTTTGATCCACTGCCAAAGGATACGGGTCATCTCGTCGCCGTCCATCTCAACAAGCGGTGTATTCATGCGAATCTTGTCCATCGGAAGATCCTCCTTTATCATAATGGGATACGTTGAAATGCAGCTGAAGCGCTCCGGTTCAACGTGTTTAGCATTATTTCAGCATTTCTCTGGTGTAATCGAGCAGACCGCCTGCCAGCATGATATCCTTGGTACGGCCGGTCAATTCACAGAGTACCGGAATCTCGGCACCGGTGGTCTTGTTGACGAGGGTGAGTTGTGTTTCACCGTTCTCGACGGCCTTGCGGACATCGGCGAGTACGAGCTGATCGCCCTGCGAAATCTTATCGTAGTCTGCCTCGTTGACAAAGGTCAGCGGCAGAATGCCGGCGTTGATGAGGTTTGCACGGTGGATACGGGCGAATGACTTCACCAGTACCGCCTTGACGCCCAGATAGAGCGGAGCAAGGGCAGCATGCTCACGGGACGAACCCTGACCGTAGTTCGAGCCGCCAACGATGATGCTCTGACCGAGTGCCTTGGCACGCTGGGGAAATTCAGGATCGCAGACTGTGAAGCAGTGTTGCGAGATGGCAGGAATATTGGAGCGCAGCGGCAGAATCTTCGCACCGGCAGGCATGATATGATCGGTGGTGATATTGTCGCCGACCTTCAGCGAGCAGGGTGCATTGATGGTTTCAAGCAGCGGAGCCGTTTCCGGATAGGGCTTGATGTTCGGACCACGGAGAATCTCGACCTTGTCCATTTCCGCTTCCGCAGCCGGCAGCGTGACCATGTTATCATTGATGGTGAAATGCTCGGGCATCGGGAATTCCGGCATCTTGCCCAAAGTACGGGGATCGGTGAGGTAGCCGGTCAATGCGGAAGCCGCAGCGGTTTCCGGCGAAACCAGATAGACCTGACCGTCTTTCGTTCCGGAACGGCCTTCAAAGTTACGGTTAAAGGTACGCAGGGAAACACCGCCGGAGTTGGGCGATTGGCCCATACCGATGCACGGACCGCAGGCACTTTCGAGAATACGAGCACCGGCAGCGATCATATCGGAGAGCGCACCGTTTGCGGCAAGCATGGTCAGAACCTGCTTCGATCCGGGTGCAATCGACAGCGAAACATCCGGATGTACGGTCTTGCCCTTCAGGATGTGGGCAACCTTCATCATATCCATGAACGAGGAGTTGGTGCAGGAGCCGATGCAGACCTGATCGATCTTCAGCGTACCGATTTCCTCCATGGTTTTGACATTGTCGGGAGAATGCGGGCAGGCTGCCTGCGGTACGAGCTTCGAGAGGTCAATCTCGATGCACTCGTCATAGACGGCGTCCTTATCGGCAGCCAGCGGAGTCCAGACCTCGGCACGATCCTGTGCCTTAAGGAATGCCAGCGTCATCTCGTCCGACGGGAAGATGGATGTGGTTGCGCCAAGCTCTGCGCCCATGTTGGTGATGGTCGCACGCTCCGGCACGGTTAGAGTTTTGACACCCTCACCGCAGTATTCGATGACCTTGCCGACACCGCCCTTGACAGACATGCGGCGCAGTACCTCGAGAATGACATCCTTTGCGGCAACCCAAGGCTGCAGCTTTCCGGTCAGCTCGACCTTGACGATATAGGGGCAGGTGATGTAATACGTACCGCCACCCATGGCAACGGCAACGTCCAGACCACCGGCGCCGATGGCAATCATACCCAGACCGCCGCCTGTAGGCGTATGGGAATCCGAGCCGATGAGTGTTTTGCCGGGAATACCGAACCGCTCAAGGTGAACCTGATGGCAGATGCCATTACCGGGACGGGAATAGAACAGACCGTGCTTTTTGGCACAGCTGCCGATAAAGCGGTGATCATCCGCATTTTCAAAGCCATTTTGCAGGGTGTTGTGGTCGATGTATGCAACCGAACGCTCGGTACGCACACGAGGGACACCCATTGCCTCAAATTCCAGGTACGCCATCGTACCGGTAGCATCCTGCGTCAGTGTTTGGTCGATGCGGATACCGATTTCAGTACCCCGAATCAACTCGCCATCTACCAGATGTGCGAACAGGATCTTTTCAGTCAAAGTCAAACCCATGGATTGATCTTCCTTTCATTTTTTGATATCTATATTGTACACCGAAATCACCTGTTTTGTCAAGCATATTATAATGATTTCATCGGTCTCACAAACGATTTTGTGCCGGATAACAAAACAACACCCGTCACGGTGAACATGACGGGTGTTGCGTGCAAGATGAGATTAGCCCAGCTCTGCGAAGTACTTAATGGTGCGAACCATCTGGCTGGTGTAGGAGTTCTCGTTGTCGTACCAAGAAACGACCTGTACCTCGTAGAGGTCATCGGCAATCTTAGCAACCATGGTCTGCGTTGCATCGAACAGAGAGCCATAGGTCATACCGATCACATCGGAGGAAACGATCTGATCCTCGTTGTAGCCGAAAGAAGCAGAAGCAGCAGCCTTCATAGCAGCATTGATGCCTTCCTTGGTAATGTCAGAGCCTTTGACAACAGCGGTCAGGATGGTGGTAGAACCGGTCGGAACCGGAACACGCTGCGCAGAACCGATGAGCTTGCCGTTCAGCTCCGGAATCACCAGACCGATTGCCTTTGCAGCACCGGTGGAGTTCGGAACGATGTTAGCAGCGCCGGCACGTGCACGACGGAGATCGCCCTTGCGGTGCGGACCGTCGAGGATCATCTGGTCGCCGGTGTAAGCGTGAATGGTGCTCATGATACCGGACTGGATCGGAGCATAGTCATTCAGAGCCTTTGCCATCGGAGCGAGACAGTTGGTCGTGCAGGAAGCAGCAGAGATGATGGTGTCATCCTTGGTCAGGGTGTTCTCGTTGACGGAGAAGACGATGGTGGGCAGATCGTTGCCAGCGGGAGCAGAGATAACGACCTTCTTTGCGCCGGCATTGATATGAGCCTGGGACTTCTCCTTGGAGCAGTAGAAGCCGGTGCACTCCAGAACGACATCAACGCCGATCTGACCCCAAGGCAGATCCTTTGCGTCCTTCTCGGCGTAAATCTTGAGGGTCTTGCCGTCGACGGTCAGGGTGCCTGCCGCATCATCAGCGGAAACGGTGTGAACGTTCTCACCGATCTTGCCGCAGTAGCCGCCTTGTGCGGTATCGTACTTCAGCAGGTGAGCGAGCATGGAAGGCTTGGTCAGGTCATTGATGGCAACAACCTCGTAGCCCTCTGTGCCGAACATCTGACGGAAAGCCAGACGGCCGATACGGCCAAAACCATTGATAGCAACTTTAACGGACATTGGAATTACCTCCTAAGAATTTGATACCTCTATTGTACACCATTTCTCAAAAAAATGCAAGCACTTTGACAAAAAAAAACAGGCAAGCGAACAAGAAACGATTTTTTGTCAGAATTAGACAAATGCTGCATAGCTGTCGGACTGAATTTTACGGCTGTACAGCAATATCAGTGCCGCAAAATCCGGGAGTTTTTATACAGTTTGCCCGTGACAATGCGGTGGCAGCGATTGTGCAGTTGATTTTGCTGTGCATTTGCATATTTCCGATAAAATCGAAATGCTTGGGCAACACCGCACAAAGCTCGCCTGACGGCTTTGCACGCCATCTGCTTGCGCTTTTCCGTCATATATCACAAAAATGCTTCGGGATACCACAGAGTATTCCCTGCGCTTTTTGTTTCATCTGACGAAAAAATCGACTGCGCATCTGTCGCACAATCTTTGTGCGGTATTGCCCTTGCAGTTGCATTGGTCAAATCTCACAAAAGCAAACGCACATATCCGTGTACATCTACGATTTTTTTGTGAACTTGTAAAAAACTCCGGTGTATGGGGTATAATAATGGTATATAACAATGGTGCTTGATTAATAGTAGGATGATTTCAGGGGCGTATGCCCGAACAGGACAGGAGGAATGAATATGCAAGATGCAATGCTGTCGGCACTCAAACTGCTGCTCCGTCCTGCGGCAGAACCGATTTGTATTCTGAATCAAAACGGGGAATTGCTCTGGGCAAGTGAGGTGCAGGCGGAAGCTCTCTATCGGCAGGCAGCGGAATCATTATCGGCTGCCTCTTGGAAAACAGACGATCCACCGAATGCTGCCGTACAAGTGGTACATATCGATGAGATGGGAGATTTGCTTTTGATGAAACTGGCGGACTGCCTGGTGTGTCGGCTTCGTGAAGCAGAATCGAAAGCGGCAGATTCCCTGCGACCGCTGTGTTGGAACGAGGCTCGGCAGGATGCAGCATATCTGCTGCAGTGTTTCGATACATTATCGCAAGCAACATCGGAGGATGCAGCCATGGTGCGTCGACAGCTGCACCGTCTTTGCTATCATATTCTCAATGAAGCCGCACACAATGATGAGCTGGTTCGTTATACACAGGCTGCATCTGAGCTGTGCAGGATATCATTTCCGGATGTTGCGATTTTGCTGCAGGAATTCGTGCTGACTCTGCGAGACAGTGTGAACGGGTCGCTATGTGTTGAAACGGCATCGATTCCATTTGGCTTGTTTGTGCGTGTGGATGCAGAGCGTCTGCGGTTTCTGTTGGCAACGCTGATTGTGCGGGCACAGATGCGGGATTTAGCATATCGAAACCTGTTGATTGGTTGTAGTCTTGCTGCAAATCACATTGTCATTGTATGCACATTTTCCAAGCAGGATGGCTTGCATGATGCGGAAACGAGCCTACAGGATACCGCAATTGCGGAAAAGGAACAATTGATTTTGGATCATTTCTGTAATACCTACGGCGCAGTCTTTTCAGAAACAGAAACCGATGAAACGCTGGTATTCCGGTTGAAGCTTCCGACCGTTGAACCGGACAGTATGTTTTTTTCTGCATATCAGGAGGATTATGCCGGTGCGAGGTATCCATTCAATATAGTACAAATCGTATTGTCCCTCACCATGGCCTGTTCGTAACAGTATGAATGATGGGCAAAATGCACGAATTGGAGTACCTTTTTTTGGAGGAATGCACATTCATATTTTGTTCATCTTCTATTGACAAATGGGTCAATCTATGGTATACTAATATTGAGCTTTCGTGCGCAGCATATTGTCGGAGCATATGCTGCGAAGAGATTTGGAAACGAGGAGGGTTTTATGATGAAGATGTCTGCACATCGATATCAGAAAAAAGGCTTTACATTGCTGGAACTCATGATTGTCATAGCCATTATCGGCGTATTGTTGGCAGTGCTGATTCCGACGATGTCCGGCTATTTCAAACGCAGCCGTTTGAGTGCGGCAAACAGCAATGCAAAGGTGGTATTCAATTCCTTGCAGACCATCTGTCAGGAATTGGAGTTTAAGGAGCGTGGCAAGACCGAATCTCTGTTTTATGGAGAGAATACGCAGAGCGGTACAATCATCCTGATGTCTAATGGCGGCACATTTATTGAGCCTGTGATAGAGATTGCAAGTGGTATCGTGCTGCAAAATCCGGCAGATGCTGAGGCATTGAATGGTACATCGACGGAGGATGCCAATGCAGTACGGCAAAAAATGGTGCGCCTGTTTGACGCACAGAATGAAACGGTGTGGGCGGCATATATTGAGAACTATATGGTGAAGTTTGTGTACTGTGCGGATAATGAGATAACGAATTATATTGGCGGCTATCCAATTAAGCAGGAAGAGGTTGCGGCAGTAAATAGACTGCTCTCGATGACGATATCTGATTTTACCTCTGTGGTAGATGAGGCGTGGGGCAGCGGTACACCTGCACCTACGACATGACATAAAGGATCAAGCGACTTACTGATGAAAAGTAGGTCGCTTTTTTATGGGAAAGGAGGACAGGCTTATGCCGGACTTCACAAAGTGGCCGATGGGCAATCTGCGCTATTTGCTGACGGGTGTGCCGGCACTGATCACGCTGCTGTTGATTTGCCGTGCCATTGGAAAATTGATCGAACCGTTTGGAGAATGGGTAAAGTTTCAAGGCCGTTGTGAGCGTGTGGAATTGAAGGAACAGGGCTGTGGTTTGCAGGTGACATTTCAGGATGCACAGCGGCTGACCCATACGGCAGCGTTGTACACAGCTGCATCGCAGGCAAGCCCCATACAACCGGGAGATACGGTTGCGATTGTGATTCGTCGGGAGGCGTTTCATTCCGGATGCTATCCGGCAACACTCGAGGAAATTGCCGGAACACCGGTGGTATTTCTGCGTACGGAGCAGGCGCCTGCTTTTCGGAAAGCATGGCTGCGAATTTTGCTTCGGCAGGTCTGTATCTGTGTGGTATCGCTGCTTGTATTTGTGGCTATGATGCTGATTTGCTTTCCGCCACGCACCTAACCATCGGGTGATGTACTCGAGCATAGCAACAATGGAAAATGATGGAGGATTCGGATGAGAATCGGAATTTTGATGGGCATTCACAGTAACCTGCCGGCATTGGAAGCGGTTTTGCATGCTGCTGCATCGGCACATTGTTCTCATTGGATTTGTTGTCATGGGCTATTGGGCATCGGACCGTATCCGGCGCAGGTTGTGAAACGGATACGGCAGATGTCGGATTGTACGGTAACGGTGACCGCTGAAGAGGCGAACAATCGGGGTCCGAAAGCATATTTCACCAGTCTGATGTCGAGCAAGGATATACTGTTCTCGCAATGGCAAAGTGCGCGACTGTCAACGGCAGATGCAGTCTATTTACAAACGCTGCCCCGAACGGTATCTCTCGAAGCAGAGGGGCATGTCATTACGGTTGTTCCGAACAGCACAGCCTTGATTGCTCCGACTGCGGAACAGCTTGCGGCGGCTTATGCAGATGTGCCGGGCGATATTCTGCTTTATCCACCTACGATGATGCCTCTTTGTGTACAAAAAGATGGACGGTACTTTTTCAATGTCGAACCGGTCGGTTGTCCACCGCCCACGAGAAGTGGTGCATCTTATGGCATTTTAGATGTGACGGCAGACGCTGTGACATTCGAGCGGCATGTGGTGAGCTATGAGATACAGCAGATACTTGATGAGTATTGCAGGCTCAATATCCCCAATATGGAAATGCTCAGTCTGATGTATTTCCACCGCAGAATGCGAAACACGAATAATCCGTATGCTGTTATGAAAAAGCAGAAACGGAAGCGTTCGTCATTTGCAGCGAAGAACAGCGATTTGCGTATGCGCAATCCTTGAACCAGTCGGAACAGCACAGACACTGCATTGTTTTTGATGCGGTGTCTTTTGTTGAACAGGAAAAGAACGGCAAACGGGAATCGTCTGCCGTTCTTTTCGGTTTTTGGGGAGGTTTCGCAAGTGTATCAGGATACCTGATTGGACAGGCTAAGCCCCATGTTTTTGATGCCATCGCAGATAATGCGTGCCACGGCAGCGGCACCGGTTTCGGTGAAGTGGGTGAAATCCGTACCGCCGTCGGTGGTCGAACCCATGTAGTAGTTGTAGACGGTGTTGTAATCGAGACTGTTGAAATTGCCCACCATCGCCTGATTGAGGTCGAAGTAGGGGATATTGTACTTGGCAGCCAACTGTGTGCAGGCGGTATCGATATTGCGATAGCCGGCGGAGAACGGCTGGCTCTGGTTCTTGATCGAGAGGGTCGGTGACATCAGAATCGGCGTTGCGCCCTTGGCAAGTGCACCTTCGATATAGAACTGCATATAGTATTCAAACGAGCCTTCGGTCGGGTTATCGACAAAGCCGCAGCAGGGCGCATAGCGTTCTGCATTGCTCGATGCGCCATCGTTGATGCCGAAGCAGACGATCAGGTAGTCGCCTTCCTTGATGGCATCGAGAATGGTAGTCAATCTGCCGTTGTCATAGAAACTCTTGGAGCTGCGACCGGCGATGGCGTGGTTGGAAACGGTTACTGCGTCGGTGAAGGAATCGCTGAGGTAGTAGCCCCAGCCCTGCTGCGGTGCATAGCTTGCACGATAGGATTGTGCGGTGGAATCGCTTGCGACATAGACCACGGTTTTTTCGCTTGTGATGGGTTCGTCCGGCTCTTCACCGGGGAGATAGGTTTCGGCAATCGGCTCATCGGTCTTGGCAACACGCATATAGTCGATGTTCGGGCCGCCATGTTCGGTGAAGGAAGTCAGCGTGATGTAGTTGATGCCGGCATGGAGCGGGAGTACCAAAGCACGTTCTGCCCAAGTCATCCAGCTGTCGGTAGTCAGGAAGCTTTGCAGCCAGGTATCGGTTGTGCCGTCCAGCGAAATCAGCATCTGACGGTCATCGGCTGAGCCGTTTGCGATATGGAAGGTGCAGAGGTAGTTGCCGGCTTCTGCCACACGAATGGCAAAGGTCAGCGAACTGTCCTTGCTGTTGTTGAGGTTGACATAGGAGGGCGAACGGAAACCGGTGTTGGAGGTTTCGGTCATACCATTGAGGATGGCATGATTCTGTGCAGGATATTGCGGTTCTGCGAAAGTATCAGTCTGTGCGGAGAGGTAGCTGACCATCATGCGGTGGTCGGTGGCGGTGTGATAGAGGTCGCCATCCACATCGGCGGCCTGTTTTTCGGCATTCGAGCCGCTGTTTTGCGTCAGCATACGCCGCTGCAAGGTGGCGTCGATGGCATTGACTACGCCGTCATTGTTGAGGTCGCCCTGCAAGAGCGGCAGATCGGAGAGCGATGCCGGGAGCAGCTTCCAGCTCTGGCAGGCGTGACCGTTGAGCGTCCACTGTGCTACATTTGCGCCCTCATCGGTCAGTGCTGAGGCAACCTCAACACAGGAGGCATAGCCGGAGGATTTGGTTTGGATGACATAGCTGCCATCGTCCTGCGCCACGAGACGGAAAATTTGCGCATCGGCATTGGTATTGGAATAGATGCCGATGTTCGTACCATCTGCGATATTGCCGTAGTCCACATCGAGCAGATAGGTTGTACCGCCATCGAGCATGGAATAGATATAGTATTCGCCCTCGGTGGCAGCAGCGGTCAGCTTCCAGAGATTGCTTTCAGCAGGAACGGTCACCGTGTTCTGGCAGACATTCGTGCCGTTGGCAGCCACACCGCCTTCGACAGAAAGATATTTTCCGCTGTTGACGTTCTGAATGAGATAGGTCGAACCCTCGGGGAAAATTGCACCGGTGGTCGTATCCGGAACGTTGACCGTACCGTCAAGCGGCAGTGCATCCGCCATGAACTCTGCCAGCACGGTTGCACCGGCACGATTCGGATGGAGGGTATCGCCGTCCATATAGAGTGCGGTGGTGGCATCCGTGCCGATTTCGATGCAGTGATCCTGCCACATCGTAAACAGGTCAACGACTTGCAGTCCCAATTCCGTGCCGATTTGGTCGAGCGTTGTACCGAACCAACGTCCGGTCAGCAGCGGCGAACGGGAAGCGTCACCATTTCTGCCCTGCTGCTTGACGAGGATAACCGTCATACCCTTTGCCATGGCTCGTTTTGCCATATCGGTAACGACATTGTAATATTCTTCAGCATTGGAATAGTTGGTATCGTTGATGCCGATGGAAATGACATAGATATCGCCGGTTTTGCCGTAGGTTTCAATGGCGGTGAACTGACCGGCATTGACAAAGCCTGCCGCATATTGACCGCTTGCCGCCATATTGCGCACCTGCCATTTGGAGGTATCAATCAGCGAGGGAAGCATCTGTCCCCAGCCGGCCTGTACGGAGCTATCGAGCGGATAGTAGTTGCAGACGGTCGAGTCACCGCAAATCCAGATGGTTGGGTTTGTGGTCGTGCTGTCGGAGATTTTGGTAATTTCCAGAGCCGACAGCGTGAACGCATAGCCCGCCTTGCCCTCGACACAGCAGAGATTGAGCTGTCCGTCTGTGACGGGAATCTGGAAGGTATCGGTGGCGTTATTACCGGTGAGGTTGATCAGCTGGAGCATACCCTCTGCGGCAACGCTCGTGCGGTTGGTATTACCGAGCCAGACCGTAACCTGATAAAGCCCGTTCGGAACATCGGCACAGAAGGTATTCGTGCCGGTGGCGGTTGCATTGGTGAACTGCACGGCATCGCTCAATGCACCCGAGCCGCTTGCGGAAACATCTTTGACCGTACAGCCGGAGCTGAAGCCATAGCCGGTGCTGCTTTGATAGGTGGTCGCTGCGGTGACACCGGTGTAACCGCTTGCCGTACCGCCATTACCGAAATCGAATTTCCAGTACTCCGAGGCGGCAGAGGCTTGCGTGGCAGGCATAGGCGCTGCGGTCAGCGCCATCGTCAATGCTGCCGCAAGTCCTGTGAGCTTGGAACGGATGCCTTTCATTTTATAGATACCCCCCTGATTCTATTCGGATATGTGTGTCTGTATTAGGCGATGGCGTATCCTGAAATGTTCGGAAAGGATTGCCGAATCTGCCCGATTATTTGCTGAAATCGCATGAAATATTATGCGATATTGAGCCATCTTCATCTTACCATAGGGCAAGCGGCATTGTCAAGAGGCTGCGTCAAACAGGACTGAAAAGAACAGCAATCGGACACAATTGTACAGTTTGGAATAGTGCCAAAATCATTCTACAAAATGTAATTGAAAAGTTCATAGCTTATTTACATTCCTTTCAATCTCCCGTCAATTTTTTCAGGTATACTTAAGGCACAGGTTGAGGAAACCTTGTTTCAAATCCCCAATCCCCCCATTTTGTGTTCATTTCATCTCAAGACTATGCGGTTTCCGCATAGTTTTTCTTTTTGTATGGGGTATTTGAGCCGGACCAAAAATTTTTTTCTGCATTTTCATTCTTTTCAGGTTATTTTAATCCGACGAGGGTATACTAGCCTTACGTTGAGGTTGAGTCATGGAGCAGCCGCTCCGTGACTGGACTTGAATGAGTCAACCCCCATTTTCTCAATTTCTTATTTCCCTATTCCCAATTTTGTGATTTGATGTCACCTTGGCTGTACCGGTTGGTACAGCCATTCTTCTTTTTCCTCTGCGTATAAAAACAGCCGACACAGGATCGGAATCCTGTGCCGGTTAGTGTGTTTGTATGGGAGTCAGGGTGCAAGCTCTTCCTCGGTGATGCGGTTCGCAAGGAAGCGCATAATCTTTAGGGCATCGGTGCTGGAAAGGCTTGCATTTCCGGTCACCTTTGCGTTTTCAAGGCCCTGTTCGGAGACAGTGATACTGTTATCCTCAGCAATATAGCGGTTTAGCAGAACCAAATCGGCAACTGCGACTGTGCCGTTGCAATCGACATCGCCCCAATCGGCAGTGGGGATTTCGGTTTGTGCATCGGAAAGGTAGCCACGAATGATGCCGCAGCCAACGGTCGAGAGATAGACCGTGCCGAAGGTATTCATGTCGCCGACGAGGAAATTGCCGTTGCCCGTGCCGCCATAGAGCGAATCGGTGTTGATGCAGACCCAAGTCTTGCCCATATCGGTCGAGCGATAGATGCCCTCGACATCGGCTTCAGTGGGTTTGCCATAGATATAGAGTGTATTGACGCCGCCGGCTTTTTCGGGTGCGCCGTAGCCAACGGTTTTGGCATAGAATACATCGGTTTTCTCGATGTTCGTGCCCTGCTCCGTGATCAGGTACATGCCATACCAGCCCACTGCCATGGCGATGGTATCGTCCGTGACATATGCCATATCGCCGGTGTGGTCGCACATATCATAGCGAGAGACTACGGTTTCGGTGAAGGTTGCGCCGTAATCCTGACTAATATAGAAGGAATAGTGCGATTCTTCGAGGGTAGGCTCGGTTTTGGTGGGATCGGATGCCCAGTAGTCATTGTGCTTGACGCCGGAAGCATAGACGATGGACGGGTCGTTGAGATCAACCATGGGGTAGGTTTGCTTGCTGCCGTTGATGCCGCTGCAAGCCGTCCAGCTGCCGCCAAAGTCATCGGAATAGGACAGTGCCGAACCGGAACTGCTCGAATTGATGATACGGTAGCTGCCGTCCGTCAGTTCGGTGATAGCAATTTTGCCGCCGCTGTAGGCGAAGTTCATTTCTGTCCAAGTCGAACCGCCATCTTTGCTGTAATAGCCCTTGGCATCATTCTGTCCGACACGAGCCATGATTTTGGGATTGGACGGGCAATAGGCAATGCCGGAGGTCGAGCCGATGTTGGGCTGATACTGTGTTGGAATTTCGGTGGCATCGGTGTGGATGAAACCGTCATAGTCACCGATGGCAGAATATGCCGCACCGCCCGGTACGCTGACCATATCCAGAGCAACCACTTCCTCGATGCCGTCCGGATGGAAATAGAACTGCGGTACATCTGCCCAGGTGTTATCGCAGGAAAATACGCCGTTGCCCGAGGTGATATGGATGCGGTCGGGGTTGGCAGGGTCAATGACGATCGAGCCTACCCAGTGAATCGCCTTATCCCGAATCCAAGCATAACCGCCGTCCTGCAAATATTCGGAAATCAACGGCTGATTCCAACCGGCAGTATTACCGGGTGTCATCTCTGTCCAGGTTGCACCGCCGTCCTCGGACTTGAAGAAACGGTCGCCCCATGCCGGACCGTGATCATCGTCCCATTCCTGCCACATCTGCGAATACCACAGACCACAGGTGGATGTGACAATGCGGTTGGGATTGGAGGGGTCAACATGCGCCTCACTGAAACCGCCGATAACCGGCGAAATATCCGTAACTGCACCGGTTTGGGTGTTGTATTTGAAAATGCCGCCTGCCGAGCCGCCATTGCCAACAACGACCGTGCCCTGATAGGCGAAGTAGAGATTGCCCTGTCCGTCACCGGTGATACGAGCGGGATAGGTGTCCGAGGAGAGCTTGCTGCTCAAGTCGGTGAATTCGTCATCGGCAACATCGGCAACCACCATGCTGTACTGACCGGTGGTAGATGCACCGACATAAACCTTGCCGTCGTAGATATAGATCGAGCAAACACCGTTTTGCGTGTTATATTCGCCTGCATCGAGGCAGCGGGCAACATGGTCGGTCCAGGTTGGCCATTTGGTCGTGCTGTCGAACAGACCGAGTGCATCATAGCTCATGACGGGCTTCCAGGTCTTGCCGCCATCGGTGGACTTAATCAGTGCGGAGTCACCTGCCGTGACATCGCCGCCGGCATAGATGATATTGGGGTTGTCCGGGTCAACGGCAATGGATTCACCGGTTTGACGGCCGTTGCCGTTGCCGTGTACCTGAATCATATCGGTGACATCGACTTGGGTGAACGTATCGCCGCCGTCTGTGGTTTTGAAGATGACGGTGCGGGCATCGGAGAAGTAGGCGCAGCCACACAGGAAATAGACCGTATCATCATCGGTCGGATCAATTGCCATAGCATCGACGCTGAGAAAGCCGCGCTCTGCTTCATTGAGAAATCCGAAAAGCTGTTCCCAAGAATCCGTCTGATAGTTATAGCGGTATGCACCGCCGACATCGGTACGGGCGTACATGGCATTTTGTCCGGTGACGATGCCGGAAACAAAGCCGCCGCCGCCGATGCGAACCGGATCCCAGCTCATCGTATTGGAAATATCTTGGGATGCGGCAGAAACGGGTATCGCAAGCGGTGCAGCCGTTCCGAGGACAGAAGCGGCTGCCAATATGGCGAACAGCCGGTTCCGAATTTGTTTGCGTTGCAGCATGGTAAATTCCCCCTGATTTGTATATGCTAATATATGGCCAAAAGTGGTACAATGATTCTGCACGAATCATATATATTATTATAGCATAACAGCACCCTGTATTGCAAGTGTGCTTTTGTGCTACAGAACTGATATATTGTCTTTTTTTGGGAAAATATTGCTGCAACATAAAGATTGGAAGAATGATGCAAGTGAATGTATGCAAGATTTCGCATTTGCGTGATATACTATCTTCGGAACATGCCTTGCCGCATACAAGGAAAGGCAAGCGGCGGCAGTTCCGTACTACCACGAATGAGAGGTTTCATCATGTGGGATAAACTGGCTCTGATACTGCTGGTGCTCGGCGGTATCAATTGGGGTTTGGTTGGTATTTTTGAATTGGATTTGGTGGCATGGCTGTTCGGCGGCGCGGCAACGGTCGTCAGCAGAGTGATCTACATTTTGGTGGCGATCTCTGCTGTCTGGTGTATTTCGTTCCTGTTCCGTGATAACAGTCCGGTCCACGCCCATTCCCATTCCTGATATCGGTCAACCTGTGAATGTCCGTGTACGACGATGCTCGTATGCGGGCATTCTCTCAATTCATATTGATTTCAATTTATGTTCACGTGTCGTTCATAAAATACGAGGCAAAGTAGTGTATACTAAACTATATCAGTATACCTATCAAAATAAGCAACAAGAATGGGAGGATATAAAATGGCAAGAGAAACGATTTTGGTCGCCGATGACAATGCAGATATTTGTGATTTGCTGCGGATGTATTTGGAGAAAGAGGAGTATGTGGTCATTATCGCCAATGACGGCGAGGAGGCACTTGCAAAATTCCATGCGCTGCACCCGTCCGTTGTTTTGCTCGATGTGATGATGCCCGGCATGGACGGTCTGAGCGTCTGTCAGGAAATCCGGAAGAAGTCCAATGTGCCGATCATTATGATCACAGCGAAAAATGAGGTCTTTGACCGTGTGATGGGACTCAATCTCGGTGCGGATGATTACATTACCAAACCCTTCGATGCCAAGGAAGTGATCGCCCGAATCCGTGCGGTTTGCCGCAGAGCTTCGCAGGCGACCACGACTGTGGACAAGCAGGAGGTCACATACGACAAGCTGAACGTGAACATGACACGCTATGAGCTGAAGGTGGACGGCAAGGTCGTTGACACGCCGCCGAAAGAGCTGGAATTGCTTTTCTGTCTGGCATCGAATCCCAATCGAGTGTATACGAGAGATCAGCTGCTCGATGAGGTTTGGGGTTTCGAGTATTACGGTGACTCCCGCACGATTGATGTACATATCAAGCGCTTGCGGGAAAAGCTGGAGGGTGTTTCCAAGCAATGGCGGCTGAAGACGGTTTGGGGCGTCGGATATAAATTTGAAGTGGATGACGAATCGTAAGCGAATGCTATGCTGAAACGGATCTACAATCGTATTTTCTTTGTGAATACGATCGTTTTGCTGTTTGCCGGTGCATTGACGGGCTTGGTGGTTGTGTTATGTGCCGATCGAATCTATCGTCAAACCGTCAATGCGGACTGCTTGGGCACGGCACAGGTGCTGCAAGCACGCATTTTGGAGGCATATACCGAAGGCGAGTTTCTGCCGGCTGCGAAATTGCAGGCGGAATTGGAAGCCTATACGCTTTCATATAATGTGGACTGCTATCTGTTTGACGAGGAAGGCCGCTGTCTGGTGCGTTCGGATTTCAATACAACCGAAATCACGCTCAGTCAGACCATGCGGGAGGAGTCGCATGAGGAACCGTACTATGTACTGTCCAATGCGACCGGCAATTTTTCGGAACCGACGGCGACCTATGTGCTTTGGAGTCCGATTGATCAGCATGACTATTATTTGATGCTGATGTTTCCGGTAGAGCATATGGAAACCTTTTCAAAGGATTTGCTGCTGGTACTGGTGCTGGCAGTCGTAGTCCTCGGAGTGACAGCATTGCCGCTGTTCTATCGAAATACGAAACGAATGGTGCAGCCGATGTCGCAGATGGCACAGGCGGCAGAGTCATATGCAAAGGGCGATTTTTCGGTGCGTCTGACCTTGACCGGCGATGCGGAATTGGATGAGCTGGCGGCAACGGTCAACCAGATGGCTGATTTCATCGACCGCAACGAACGCAGCCGCAGAACCTTTGTATCGGATGTTTCCCATGAGCTGAAAACGCCGATGACAACCATCGGCGGTTTTGTGGACGGTATTTTGGACGGCACAATTCCACCCGAGAAGCAGAAGCATTATCTGCGGATTGTGTCAACAGAGGTACAGCGTATGTCTCGGATGGTGCAGTCGATGCTGAACATATCGAAGTTTGAGGAGGGTACGCTCGAGCCGAATTACTGTCAGCTTGACCTGACCCATCTGCTGATCAAGACGCTGCTGCTGTTTGAGAAGCGAGTAGATGAGAAGCATGTTTCGATTGCCGGCTTGGAGAACTGTCCCCGTGTCATGGCGGAAGTGGACAAGGATTTGATGCAGCAGGTGTTCTATAACCTGATCGAAAATGCGATCAAGTTCGTCAATGAAGGCGGTACGATTTCGGTTGCGGCGCATATGGATGACGAGCAGGCACATCTGCATCTGCGCAATACCGGCGAGGGTCTGTGCGAAGCCGATATGGCACGCATCTTCGACCGCTTTTATAAAACAGATGCCTCACGCAGCAAAGACACGACCGGTGTTGGTTTGGGACTGTCCATCGTCAGCCGGATTATGCGGCTGCATGGTGGTGCTGTGACGGTCAAGAGCGTCAAGGGCGATTATACGGAATTTATACTCAGTCTGCCGCGCAAGCGGACACATCAGGAGGAAAGGAACCCGGATGACAGAGCATGAAACGGACGGCATTCTGCAACCCGAACAGTCGGAATCCCCGATGAATCCGGAGCAGAATACCGCTATCGAAGCGGAGGAATCGGATGCTGCGGCATCTGTCAATGATACGGCAGCATTCGAGGCTGATACAGCCGAATCGGAGAACCTTATGGCAAAGCCGCAGTCGGAGGCTTCCCCACTGCCCGATGTGTTGGCAGTATCGCCGGAGGTCACGGCGGAACAGGCACGTTCGGCACGCACATCTTATATTTGGATGATCGTAATGGTTGTGCTGATTGTCGGCTTTTCGATTTTCTGCATTATTTGGGATGTGAAGGGCGGCGTATCGTCCTCGCAGGGCTATTACCCCGCAGGTGATGTCAACGAGGTGATTCTCGTGCAGCAGGAACGTCCCGATGCAGATCCCATCTTAACCAATGAGGACGGCACCTATACATTTGAAGGGATTGCCGCAGTGGTCATGTCGAGCATTGTGGAGCTGTATGTTTATGCCGATGGCGTGCGGTATTCGACCGGATCGGGCATTATTCTCAGCAGCAATGGCTATATCGCCACAAATGCCCATGTGATTGACGGCGGCGATGAAGTGACGGCGATTAGCTCGGACGGTACGCAGTATACCGCAGAGATCGTCGGGCGGGATATGAAAACCGATATTGCCGTGCTGAAGGTGGATGCGACCGGCTTGCAGGCGGCAGTGCTGGGCGATTCGGACAGTGTGCGGTTGGGTGAACAGGTCTGTGCATTGGGCAATCCTGCCGGTTTGACCAGCTCGATTACCACGGGCATTGTTTCGGGTCTTAACCGACCGGTGCGTGCCGATGAAACGAATTACGAGATGGATTGTATCCAGACGGATGCTGCGATCAGTCCGGGCAATTCGGGCGGCGCACTCGTCAATCTGTATGGGCAGGTCATCGGCATTACCTCTTCAAAATACAGCAGCAGCTCTATTTTCGAGGGTAATGTCTATGAGGGTTTGGGCTTTGCCATTACCATCAATGAAGCCTTACCGATCATCACGGAATTGGTGGAAAAGGGCTATGTCGGTGGCCGTGTGCGCATCGGTATTCAGTTCTATGAGAATGCGATTGCCAATAAGATGGCTGAGGGTGATTTGCCGCTCGAATTGCAGACGATCGGCATTTTGGTGACCGATATTGACCCGGACTCCACGCTGAACGATACCATTTTCAAAATCAACGACTGGATTGTGGAGGTTGAAGGGCAGCCCGTATATGACTACGATACGCTGAGTGCTGCCATTGAGGGGAAGCGTGCGAATGAAAGCGTACATCTGCGCTGTGCCCATGTCAATGAGGACGGCAGCGTGGAATACTACAATGTAGACTTTACCCTTCTGGAAGACCGTTCCGGAAACTATTGATCCTCAGAAAGGATATCACAGGATGCAAGTACCCGAGACATTGCAAGAAAAATTGCAGGCCATGCAGCAAAGCCATGTGCTGCAATATTTTGACACATTGACGGAAGCAGAACAGGCTGCCTTGATTGCACAGCTGGAGGGCTTTGATTGGGATATTTTGTCGTATGCGGCGGCATGTGAACACAAGCAGCGCGGCGTCATCACACCGATTGCGTCGATTGCGCCGGAAGAACGGCATGATACCGAGGCGCAGTATCGTACACTTGGTCTGCAAGCCCTCAAGGAAGGTAAGGTTGCGGCGGTGCTTCTGGCAGGTGGTCAAGGCTCTCGCCTTGGCTATGAAGGTCCGAAAGGCTGCATGGATTTTGGCGAAACGAGAGAGGTTTCGTTGTTTGGCTTACATTTTGCAACCATCAAACGCTATGCGGCAGAGTCCGGCGGTTGTATTCCGCTGTTCATCATGACCAGTACGCTCAATCATGACGCTACGGTTTCCTATCTCGAAGCCCATGATTATTTTGGCTATCCGAAAGCGGATGTGCATTTCTTTACGCAGGAAATGGCGTTCGGTACGGATTTTGACGGCAAGCTGCTGATGGAGTCGCCGTGTAAGGTGGTGGAAGCCCCGAATGGCAATGGCGGCTGGTTTTCCTCGATGGTGCATGCAGGGCTTTTGAAGCTGCTGAAGGCGCAGGGGATTGCATGGCTCAATGTCTTTGCGGTGGACAATGCCTTGCAGCAGATTGCTGACCCATGCTTTATTGGTGGGGTCATTGAGAGCGGCTGCGAATGCGGTGCGAAAACCATCTCCAAAGCCGATCCGGAGGAGAAGGTCGGCGTGCTTTGTTTGGAGGATGGAAAACCGAGTATTATTGAATATATCGAGCTGGAAGAGCCGTACAAGTCCGAGCGTGGTCCCGATGGTCGCTTGACCTATCGCTGTGGCGTGATTCTGAACTATTTGTTTTCCCTCGAGCGGCTGCTGGAGATCGTCGATACGCCGCTGCCGATTTACCGTGTGAAGAAGAAGCTTACTTATATGGACGCACAGGGCAATATTGTGAAACCCGACAAGCCCAATGCCTATAAATACGAAACACTCGTGCTGGATATGGTGCGGCTGCATCGGGATTGCTTGGTCTATGAGGTCGAACGGGAGAAGGAGTTTGCGCCAATCAAGCAGGCAAAAGGCGTAGATTCGCTCGAAACGGCGAAAGCGATGCTGAAAGCTACCGGAATTTCACTGTAATGATGGCTCAAAAGTCGTGTGCATATGCCGAAAAAAAACGGTCGCCCTTGTGATCTGCGGGGCGGCTGTTTTTGTCAGTTTGCACAAAAATATGTCGTAAGATTCTACCAAGTAGAATCTTGAAATTTGTAAATAAAACCAGTATAATAAAATAAGAGATGTATACCATGTGTAATCTCAAAACAACAAATCGGAGGTCGGCGTACCCATGGCGCAGGAGCAAACCCCTATCACTATCACCGAACAAATCCCCAATCCGCTGGACAGCAGAATCATTAAGACCCCCAGCGCAGTGGCGAAGAAAACCTTCTTTTATTTGCAGGAATGCGGGCATCTGAAAGCAGGTGGTGGTCACCATACCAGCCGTCAAAATTTGCAATCATTTTTGCTGGCGATTGTGCTGGATGGACAAGGCACGCTGTCCTATCATGGGCAGGAGGTGCAGCTGCATCAGGGCGATTGCTTTTTCATTGACTGCCGTACGCAGCATTCTTATCAGAGCAATGCGGAAAATCCTTGGGAGCTGCTTTGGGTGCATTTCAACGGCTGTACCACGGAGGAGTACTATAAGCTGTTCGTGGCACAGTCGAATCCGATATTTCATCCGACGAGCATTTCCAAGTTCGTTGCGGTGTTGCAGGAAATTATGCGGCTTAATGCGGAAACCTATGCCGATACCGAGATTTTGACCTCGGGGCTGCTTGCCAATCTGCTGACGATGCTGCTGACGCTGAATAATCTCGGAGAAGAGCCGGACACCGCATTGCAAACCAAGCTCAAAGCGGTGCTTGCGTATGTGGATGCCAATTTCACGCAGGACTTGACGCTATCGGATCTGTCCAATCGGTTCTTCATCAGCAAGTATTACCTGACACGGGAATTCAAGCGTGCCTATGGCGAAACCATCTTCCAACACATCATTGGCTTGCGCATCAACTATGCCAAGCGGCTGCTGCGGTTTACCGATAAATCTGTAGACGAGATTGCCGAGCGCTGCGGATTCAATGACCAAAGCTATTTTTCCAAACAGTTCAAAAAAGCGGAGGGCGTGACATGCCTTGCATTTCGCCGCCGCTGGCGGGATTGAAACGGTTTCCGTTCGCCGCATTGGGCGGAGCGAATGCAACGGCTGCCGCACAATTTCACTGACGCAGTCGGATGCAGATTGGAGCTTTTATGCGCTGATCGTCAATACGATACCCGCTAAAATATTGACTGCGGAGTGCTTGCAGCGGCTTTCGCCCGATACGCTCGTGCTGGATTTGGCTTCAAAGCCGGGCGGGGCTGATGTTGAAGACAGAGGATGGTGAAAGAGCGTGAAGGATATGCGAGAACGGGAATGGTATCTTCCGGCAATCCTGAGCGTTGTGGCGGCAGGAGGATTGATTGCTGCCACATGTGTATCGACACAAAACGCTTCGCATCCCATCATACAGGAACATACGCTCGAAGGCACGACCGAAACGACGGTTCTGACATCCATGTCGGTGACGGTATCTGCGTCGGTGTCCGTGACTGTCATGTCGGAAGAAACCGCTGCTGCATCGACAACGGAACAGACCACCCTGCCGACTATATCAGAAACCAAAGCTCCTGCCGGGCGTTACGATATCAACACCGTAACCCGGCAGGAGCTGCTTTGTATCGAAGGCGTAGATGGAGAGATGGCGGATTCCATTCTCAAACTGCGGGAACAGGTGCGTGGCATCGAGCATTTGTATGAACTGCTCTATATTGACGGGATGACGAATGCGCTTTTTCATCGTTTGGAGGAGCATCTCTATGTCGATCCGGCAACCTCGGATTTACGGCATCCGTGAAGCAGCGGCAGGGTAAAAATCTTCTCCCTCAATGCGACCGAATTCCCAAGCATGGATACGGCTTTTCCGTGTCGCACAGCCGCCGACCGGCAAGTCGGAGAGCAGATGGAGTGTTGGGTCGATGTCGCAAAGCTCCCCAATGCTGATGAGAATGGCGTCCTCATCCTTGTGCGAACCGTCGCAGACGAACTCCCAGGAATTGTCATTGAAGTGATGGCATACCATTGTAATATCGGCAGTGCCCTCGAGTGCGTGCATACAGGTCAGCACCAGCAGATCGGGGCGGTTTGTAAAGGGATAATGTGCCATGCGATACCTCCTGAACGGGATTGAGATACTATATATCATACAGGAAATCGGGAAAAAAATCAAGTCGAGCACTCAAAATGCAAAGAAAATACGAAAGAATTGTATCCTGTTTTCAAAAGTTTGTTACGACATCGTTACAATGTTGTAACCAAAATGTTAGAAATCGGCACTTTTTTGCTTGTAACGCGATGAAATCGAGGAAATCGATTTCAAAAATGCACAAAAAAAACTGAAAAAATTATGCAAGAGGAACAAATATAATGACGAAACGGTATTTTGCATTGACATTTGTGAGTGTTTCGTGTATATTTACAGTATGAAGATTGGGCGACTCTGTGTGCGGCAGAACCTGACACCGCTGCAAGCAGTCTGTTGTTCGATGTTCGCCGAGCTGCATTGTCACAGCAGTGCGCTCAAAGCTGCATCAAGCAGCCAATCCTATTGCCCGATATGGGCGAAAACATATGTTGCGGCATGCAGCAAACTGTTCGCAACAAAATTAAGGAGGAAACTTATCATGAACAAGCTTAAGAAGTCCCTTGCTCTGATTGCTACTCTGGCAATCGCATCTACCGCTTTCGTCGCATGTGGCGATGACTCCAGCTCCACCGGTGACAGCAGCTCTAAGACTGACAGCAGCTCCAAGGCTGACGACAGCAGCTCCAAGGCTGAGGGTTCGGAAATCAAGTTCGGCGACGATGGTGATGTACTGTCCGTTCTCTGCTGGACTGCTGATGACATCGGCAAGATGATTGAGTTCTGGGATACCAACAATGCTGAGCAAGCCGGAAAGGTCAAGTATGTCAATGTTGGTTCCAAGGGTCAGGAGGCTCGTGAGGGCTATGTGAACTACTTCAACGGCGACGAGGATGTTGACCTGTTCGTTGTCGAGGCAGACTGGATCCTCGAGTACATCAACAACGACACCTTCTCTGCTCCGATGTCCGATCTGGGCTTCGCAGATTCCGCTTTCGATGATCAGTATGCCTACACCAAGGCAGTTGCGACTGACAGCAACGGCGTGATCAAGGCATCTTCTTGGCAGGCAACTCCGGGCGCATACGTTTACAATGTTGACCTCGCAAAGGAGCACCTCGGTGTCAATACGCCTGAGGAAATGCAGGAGAAGGTTAAGGATTGGGATACCTTCACCGCAACTGCGAAGGAACTCGCTCCGAAGGGCATCGCTATGGCTGACACCCTCGGTGGCATGTGGCAGGTTTGGCAGTACAACCGTTCTCAAGCTTGGCTTGATGCTGACAACAAGCTTCAGGTTGATGAGTTCTGCACTGAGTACGCAAACCTCGCAAAGGAATACTATGACAATGGCTATGTAACCAAGGAAGCTCAGTGGACTGACGGTTGGGCAACCATCGGTACTCAGGGCAAGACCATGGGTTACTTCTTCTGCACATGGTGTCTTGGTGCGAACGCTCAGCTCGAGAAGTCTAAGGGCGACTACACCTGGAACATCACTGCCGGTCCGTCTTCCTATGCATGGGGCGGTTCTTGGCTGGCAGTCAGCCCGGAGTGCGACAACGGTCAGCTGGCTCATGACTTTGTCGAGATGTTTACCGTCAACCCGGAAACCATGAAGGAGTACGCTCTGTTCAAGGGTGAGTTTGTCAACAATCCGACTGTTATGAAGGAGATCGTTGACGAGGGCTCTAACAAGAATGATCTGCTCGGCGGTCAGGATCAGTTCGCTGTTCTGTACGAGGCTGCTTCCAAGATTGACATGGACGGTAAGATCACTGCTTACGATGCCCAGATCAAGGACGCATTCAACAATTCTGTCGATAAGCTGGTCAAGGGCGAGTTCGCAGATGTCGACACCATGATCAACGAATTCAAGAAAGAGTGTGCAAAGATCGAGGGTATTTCCGTCGAGTAATTGCAGTCCCCGAATGCGGATTCAGACATAGTCAAGGTCGTTCCGATTCATGCCTGAAAATAGCATAACAGAATATGTGCCTATTGGGCCTTGTGCCCAATAGGCGTATATTTTACATAAGGGTGGATTCTTGTTTTCATTTTTCTTGAAAGGGTGTGCTGAATGGCTACGGCTGCACAAAGACGGATTAAGTCCGTAAGTTATGCGAAATACGGCTACATTTTTACAGCGCCGTTCTTTATTGTATACTGCATTTTTATGCTTTGGCCCTTGATCCAAACCTTCCAGCTTGCATTTTACGACAACGGTGTCTTTGAGCCGCTCAAGAATGCAGAATTTGTTGGTTTCGATAACTTCAAGGCTATTCTCTTCGGTGATTCAAACGAGTTTTCCCAAGCTGCTGTTATACACGAAGAGTTTCTTAGTACTATGAAAAATACCATCATCATCTGGGTTGGTAACTTCATTCCGCAGATTATTCTCTCGCTGGTGCTTGCCGTTTGGTTCACCGACTTGCGTGTAAAAATCCCGGGAAAGCAGTTCTTCAAGGTTGTCATGTATATGCCGAACATCATTACAGCTGCTTCCGTTGCTGGTTTGTTCCTATCCCTGTTTGGCGATTCTCAATACAGTGTGATTAATCAGCTTTACCTTTCTGGTGGGGAAGGTCGTGAACAGCTGATGCTTGCGACGGGTGTATGGTCTTCTCGTATCATCGTCATGTTCATTCAAGTTTGGATGTGGTTTGGTAACACCATGATCATGCTGATGTCCGGTATCATGAGCATCAACACCTCGATTTATGAGGCTTGCGAAATCGATGGTGCCAACTCCCGTCAGACTTTCTGGCGTATTACGCTTCCCTTGCTGAAGTCCATGATGGTTTACACTTTGCTGACCTCCATGATCGGTGGTTTGCAAATGTTCGATATTCCGTACATGTTCCATACCGGTGCAGTCATCAATGACAATATCAAGACGGTTGCCGTCTTTATCTATGAGTTGTTCCACAAGAACTACATGAAACCGTCCTCCGGTTACTCTGCTGCGGCATCCGTTATCCTGTTCTTTATCACCGGTATTCTCGGTGCACTGGTCTTCTATGTCCAGCGAGATAAGGATGCCATTGAGATAAAGCGTAAGAGAAAAGCTGCCATGAAGGAAGCAAAACGCAAGCAAGCAATGGGAGGTGGACTTGGATTATGAGTAAGGTAAAATATGATGCCGATAAAGGCGGCTATCAGGCACATTTGATTTTCAAATCGGTTTTGATTTACTTGGGCTTGATTATCCTGACCTTGATCTGCTTGATCCCGATTTGGATTTTGATCGTCAACGCAACCCGTACCACCGATCAAATCATTCAGGATGGTGTTTCTCTGATTCCAAGTACGCACCTGATTCAGAATATCAAAACCCTGTACACAAACGATCTGTTCACGCCGTTTTATGATGCACTGACCGGTTTGAAGAACAGCTTGATCATTGCTGGCTCCTGCTGCGCACTGACTGTATTCTTCTCTGGGTTGACTGCATATGGTCTGGTCGTGTACGATTTCCGTGCCAAGGGTCCGATGTTTACCTTTATTCTCGCTGTCATGATGGTTCCGACGCAGGTTACTGCTGTAGGTTTCATGAACATGCTTGTTGACATGGACTTGCTCGATAGCTACATTCCGCTGATCATCCCGTCGATTGCAGCACCGGCTATCGTATTCTTCATGCGTCAATACATGCTGTCCTCGTTCCCGCTCGATATCATCGAAGCAGCTCGTATCGATGGATGCAGTGAGTTCCGTACATTCCTGACCATCTCCATTCCGATGATGAAGCCGGCATTTGCCGTGCAGGCAATTTTCGCCTTCATCCAGAAGTGGAATGACTACTACAACCAGTCCCTCGTACTCGTTTCGGGTAAGAAGGAGCAGTTGACGATGCCGATGATCGTTCAGAAGGTTATCTCCATTGACCGTAACGCCGATTACGGTGCAAACTATGCGGCAATCTTCCTCTCGATCATTCCGGTTGTTTTGATTTATCTGTTCTTGTCGAAGTTCATCATCGCCGGTGTTGCTGCCGGTGGTGTCAAGGAGTAATTCGACACATTCATTCAGCACGAAAGCACAGTGTCAATTCGGCACTGTGTTTTTCTTTTCGGAGGATATATGGATACATTTGCCATCGCCATACAGGCGGCTGAACGGGATTTGGGCTGCAAGGGCATCGGGACACTGGGGGAAACCTCTCTGCACCTGACGCTAAAGTATTATTTTGCACCGAACCCTGCAACGCATGAAATACCTTTTGTCGGTTTTATCGCTGATGCCGTCACCGAAGATGGCGTGATAGAAATCCAAACGCGCAATCTGGCTCGTCTGAAACCAAAGCTGACCGCATTTCTGCCGCTATGTCCGGTGACCATCGTGTTTCCGGTGGCGGTCAACAAATGGGTGATTGCGGTGGATGCCGATGGTGTGGTGCAGTCGAAACGCCGTTCGCCGAAACATGAGTCGCTCAGCGATACCATTTGGGAACTCTATGGCTTGCGTGACCTGATTGCCCATCCCAATCTCCGCATTCGACTTTGTATGCTGGAGCTTGCGGAGTATCGCTGTAAAACAGGAAAATCCAAACGAGAGCGGGGCGAACGGATTGACCGTGTACCGCTTGCTCTGGTGGATATGCTTGCCTTGGAATCGCCATTGGATTACAGAATGCTGTTGCCGGAACATTTGCCGGAAGCCTTTACCGTTCAGGATATTGCAAAGGAATCGGAGTTTTCGGTTGAGAGTCTGCGTATGCTGCTGCATTTGCTCGAACGGATGGGATATATGGCGAAGGTCGGGAAACGGTGTCGTGCAACAGTATGGCAAAGTGTCGTACCGAGTACTGTCTCCGACATCATGGGGCGTTGACTTTGAAGCAGCATCTGCTTATGGCATTCGTGTGATATGGGCGTTGTCGCTGCCGGGCAAAACTGCACCGGTCACCGCCGGCGAGATTGTTGCCGATACGGTTTTGGAGATGCTGGCAGAGGGAGGTGCGTGCGATGCTTGAGCTGCAAGGGGTACGCATCGGCTTTGCGATTTGCGGCTCGTTTTGCTGTGCGGAGAGGGCGATTCATGCCGCAGAGGATTGCCTTAAAGCCGGAGCCACGCTGTTACCGATTGTGTCGGAGCATTTCGCAACCACCCAGACCCGATTCGGTGCACCGTCCGTATTTCTCGAAACACTGACAGCATATGGGAACGGTAAGCTGATTCGCAGCATCGTGGATGCCGAACCGATTGGTCCGAAAAACTTGACAGATGTGCTTGTTGTTGCGCCATGTACCGGCAATGTGCTCGGAAAGCTGGCGAATGGCATTACCGATAATACTGTGACTATGGCGGTCAAATCCCATCTCCGAGGCGGAAAACCGGTTGTACTTGCCATTGCGACCAACGATGGGCTTGCGGCATCGGCACGGAATCTCGGCGATTTACTCAATCGGCGGCATTACTATTTCGTTCCGTTTGGGCAGGATCAGCCGCAAACAAAGCCCACATCTTTAGTTGCAGATTTTATGAAATTGCCGGAAACGATTGCATTGGCATTAGAACACAAGCAAATACAGCCGATTTTGCATTCTTATGAATAAAACGATTGCATTTTTTATGCTGCTGTGATATAATAAGGAGTATCGGTATTGTCCGGTACTCTTTTTTTGAAAGGAAATCCATATGACTACAATTCGCAAAACCATTCTCTCTTCCATTCTAGCAGGTGTTGTGACAGGTTTGCTTTTCTCAATTTTTGGTGCAATCTATGGGCTGTACCCATTCGGGGAAAATTCGTTGGTCTGGTGCGATATGGAACAGCAGGCTGTCCCGCTGCTGCTGCAAATGAAGCATATCCTTGCAAGTGGCGAATCCCTGACTTACACGGTGCTCTCCGCCGGCGGTATGAATTTTTGGGGTGTATTTTTCTTTTTCCTCAGCAATCCGCTTTCGTTTTTGATTTGTGTGACGGATATTTCCGCAAGTCTGCTGGTCACGGTTTTGGTCGCCTGCAAGCTAACCATAGCGTCCATGACGGCTGCAGTGTATCTGCGCCAGCGTGCGCCGAAGCTTGCGATGGTTTCTCTGATTGTGCTCAGTGTGATGTATGGCGTTTGCGGATATGGCTTGATGTATTATCAAAACCTGATGTGGCTGGATGTGCAGGCAATCTTTCCGATTTTCTTGCTCGGGTTAGAACAGCTGCTGACCAAACAAAAGCCCTTGCTGTACGGCATCACGCTCTGTTCCACCTTTATTCTGTGCTATTATCTTGGCGTGATGGTCGTAATATTTCTGCTTCTCTATGCGGCTGTTGTGCTGCATTGTATGGTTGACCCGAAACAGCGTAGGAAAGCTGCGGTGCAACTTTGGGGGACAAGCTTTGTTTCTGCTTGTCTGACGGCATGGGTTTGGCTTCCGGCATTATTGCAGGTGCAGGCATCTGCACGCAGCGGCGGCATATTGGAAGGGCTGTCCGGACATCAGGGGATTCATGCGTTGGATGAGCGGTTTGCTTTGCTCGGAAGTACGGCAATCGTCGTGGCTGTGCTGCCGCTGCTTTGGCTTGACCGAAACCGCAATGGCGAAACCCGTATGCAGTGGTGGATGTGTGTCCTGCTCGGGATCGCTACGCTCTTTGACCCGATCAATGCCATGTGGCATACGGGCAGCTATCAGGCATTTCCATATCGCTGGGGGTATATTGTCATTCTGTTTTTGTTGACGGTATCGGCACAAAAGCTCAGCGATACGCAGCCAGAGCCGGAACCGTCGGAACGTAAGCGCAGGGTGTTGGTATGGGGCCTGCTTTGCATTTTGCCGATTGCCGCTGTAGTAGTGGAATGGATGATGGCAAAGCAATATCCGAAGGCCTTCTTTTCCTATGTCAATACGCTCTGGATACTGGATGACAATATCAAGTATCTTGCCCCATCCATTTTGTTGTATGCAGGCGCATTTGGGGCATTGTTTTGGCTGTATCGGCATAGTTGTATCCGGCAGCGTGGAACGGCGATTGTAATGTCCGTGCTGTTGCTGATGCAGTTCCCGATGCAGTATCGCAGTTATATTGGGGAAACGGCAGATGTGGACACGCTCTATGATCAATCGATCCGTACGGCGGATCGCATCGAGGATGAAGCGTTCTATCGTGTTGGGTTGACAAAGAAGTATATGCACTCGAATATGGTCGGTGGATTGGGTTACCCGACCTTGGCGCACTACACTTCGCTGACACGAGAGGATTTCATGCGTGGTGTCAAACAGATGGGATACAGCTCTTATTGGATGGAAGTGAACGGCGTCGGCGGCACGGTGTTGACCGATGCCATTTGGAATGTTCGATATCTGTTGGGACAGAAACAGGATTTCCCGTCTTGGGTGGAGACGACTTGGACAGATGGTGTACTCGCCATCGGGAAAAGTGATTTGACGCTGCCGATGGGCTATTGGACAGATGCCGAACCCGAAACAATCGCCGATTTGCAGTCCGGTTCTCGTATGGAGATTCAGGAAACGCTGGCGGAACAGGTTTTTGGCGAGGGCGAATGGGTGATTCCGTATGCGGCGACAACAACAAAGGAACTGACCCTCGAAACGAGTGAAGGCGGGGAAATCATCTGCACACTTGAGGACGAGGAGAAAAAGGGTGAGATTCGCTTTGCGTTTTTTGTCGAAGAACCGCAGGCGTTGTATTTTGATCTCTATCGCCTGACCGGCACGAAAATCGGCAATTCCCGCAACAATGCCGTGCAGATTTTCATGAACGGGCGTATGATCAATTCGGATTATCCGGAAAATTCAGATAACGGTTTGGTATTTCTCGGCGAAACCGACCATGCCTATGTATCGGTGCGAATTGTGGTCGAGGAGAGCTTTACCTGTGACAGCTTTGGTGTATTCGGGGTACCGTTGAACCAACTTGAAGCGGCAATGGAGTCGTATGAGGGTGTAGATATCGCCTATGCCAATGGCGAATATACGGCAAACTGCACACTGGAAGACGCCCGAACACTTGTGATGGCGATTCCGTATGATGAAGGATTGATTGCAGAGGTGGACGGTCAGCGGCAGCCATTGTATCGTGTGAACACTTGCCAAACTGCATTGCGTCTGGAGCCGGGCAATCATTCGATTGTGTTGCGATTTCGCCCGAGAGGTCTGGCACTCGGCATTGGCCTTGCGATATTCGGTATTTTGCTGTGCTTTGCATGGTGGCTGTTGCGAAAGCGGATTTCGCCGAATGGACAGCATCATTTGGAGACGATTTCGCTTTGGGGTATACGGGTGGCGTTTGGCTTGGTTTTGCTGATAGTATATTTGTTTCCGTTGATAGTACAAATTTTCTACCTGTTTTAAACCGCAGATAGTGCAAAATACTAGCAATTGCCGATGAATGTGATAGGTTTGTGAAATATTTCCAGTGGTCTAACCTCTATACAAAATATACAGGAATCGTTTGATTTCACAGGCAATTTCACTTCATGAAACGAATAAGATAGAACAGATTGATTATGAATTACGCAAAAAAATACGAAATGTTCATAATCCTGTCACATTCATAGTGTATACTATAGATGGGCAAGGGTGAAAACTGTGATGCAGTATAGACAAGCCCGCAACAAACACAAATTTTAAATTGTAAGGAGTGTCTCATGTATGGAAGCACAAGGTATCAGTAAACTTGATTTGAAGAGAAGAAATCGGAAGGCGATTTTGCGGGCGATTCAGGAAAGCGGATCGCTATCCCGTGTGGACATTGCAAATCGTCTGTCCCTGACGCGTGCAGCTGTCACCATCATCACCAATCAACTGATCTCGCAGGGCGTGCTGCAAGAGCTTGGCGAGGCGCCGGTTGACCGTGAGCATTTGCAAAAGGGTCGCCGCAAGATCCTCATCGGCATCAATCCGAACTACAAGTTCGTGCTGGGTGCTGTCATCAACGAGAACTGTCTGAGTGTGGGTCTGTCCAATCTGGCAGGGGAGGTTCTGGATAAGGAGAGCATGGAACTCAGCGCAGATTCTGATCAGCAGGATATCATTTCTTTCATTGCTGCAACGGGTCACAAGATGATGAAGAACAGCGGTCTGAATGCCAAGCAAATTCTTGGCATGGGCATTGGCATTGTTCCGAGTCGCTGGGAGCAGATGCGTGCAACAGTGAACGAGAATGAGGTTGACTTCTCGAAGCTGCGGTACATGATGGAGCTGGAGTTGAATGTTCCTGTTTGCTGCGAAAATGCAATTGGTTTGTATGCAGCCGCAAACCAGGTGTTGACGAGAAGTTATGAGGACAATCCGCTGCTCATTTGTGCCGGTGAACGCTGTCATTCCGCCGCTATGATCGGCAGACAGGTTCTGCAGGACAATGCCATCGAAAGCAGCATGACTCGGTTCATTCTGCGTCCGGATGGCAATGACATGGAAGGCTATCCGAAGGGTTCTGTTCAGGCACAGATTTCGCCGCAGGCAGTCTATGCAAAGGTTCGTGCCAATTGGTCGCAGGAATCCATGCCGAAACTCTGGGAGCTGGCAGGCGGAGATGCAAACAGTGTCGATGGTATGCGCCTGATCGAGGCATATACGGCAGGCGATCCCGGCATTGTTGCTCTGATGGATGAGGTGACAAGCGACTACGCACTCTTGTTGTACAACTATGCCATCACACATCGTTCCAAGCGTGTGTTCTTCCAGAACTATGTGCATGAGCTGAATCTGGTCGGCATGGTGCAGGATAAGCTGAACGCACTGACCGATTCTGAGCAGGTAATCACCGTTGAAGAAAGCCGTGTCAATGGCAATCAGGCATTCTTGGCCGGCTGTATGCTGGCAATTGACCGTCTGTTCTTCGAGCAGGGCGGTGTCTCCAAGACCGAATTGATGGCAAACGAAGATGCCTGATCGGGACAGAGCGTGAACGTATGAACAAAAAACAGGGTGATATCACAGGCCTCCCCATTGTGATGTCACCCTGTTTTGTATGAAAATCCCCATGCAAGGCATCTGCATGGGGGCTGGTATTAGTCGTCGATGGATTTCTGACGGATTACCAAGCCTACTACATCGGGACCGGAATTGCAGGTGATTGCCGCACCGATTTTGCAGATATAGGCAGGCGGATAACCGAGCTGCTTGGTCAATGCGGCGGCAAGTTCATTGGCGAGCTTGTCCGATACACCTGTCATGACGATATATGGTGTGTGGGGCAGCATGGTTTCCTTGGCAAATTCGACCAGCTTTGGTACGATGGTCTGTTCACCACGGAATTTTTGCAAAACGGTCGATTTACAGCGGGTGATCCGGCAGAACGGACGCAGACCGAGCAGTTCACCCGCAAATGCTGCTGCTGCACTGACTCGGCCGGAGCGTTTGACATACTTTAGCGTCAGCGGAACGAAGTACAGACCCACATGGTCGACCCAATCCTGCAAATAATCGAGCAGTTCGGGCAGATGTGCGCCACGCTTGAGCATTTTGGCAGCCTCAAGTACGGCATAGCCATAGGTTGCGGTATAGTTGCCGCCGTCAATGATGTGAATGCGCATGGCATTGGGATCATCGGCATGATCCTGTTCAAACTGTGCCTTTGCACTTTGGGCATTTTGATTGGTACCCGAACCGCCGGCACCGATGGAAACATAGATCACATCGGTATAGCCCGCTTGCGAAAGCTGCTCGAAGGTTTCCGAAAATTCGAAGGGTGTGAGCTGGGCTGTGGAGGGGAACTCCTGTGCATTTGCAGTCATCTCATAGAATTCCTCTTTGGTGAAATCGATGGTTTCCCGATAGGATTTGCCGTCTACGGTGATGGGGAAGCAGAGGATTTGGATGTCCATTTCCTCCGCCTGCTGCGGCAAAATGTCGGAGCAGGAGTCGGTGAGTAGCTTGATTCGTTCTTTACGCATAATAATTCCTTTCGTTTCAGATTGGCATTATACTTGGCTGATATCATAGGGCTTTGGCACGGCGGATTCCCAATCGGCACGGGAAATGCGTCCGTCAAGGCAAAGACCTGCAAACTGATGCTGCCGGAGATATTCATAGGCAGCAATGGCAACGCTGTTGGAAAGATTCAAGCAGCGGAGCGTTTCCCGCATCGGAATCCGCACACAGCGTTCCGGATGCGCCTGTAAGATGCGGTCATCCAGTCCGGTATCTTCTCTGCCGAAAAACAGAAACGTTTCCTCCGGATACTGCACCTCTGTATAGAGTGTACCCGTTTTTGCAGTAAAATAGAAGTAGGGGTTTTGCGCAGTGGCTGCCGGATATGCCGCAAAGAATGCGTCCAGATTCTTGTGATGGTAGATGTCCAGCTTGTCCCAGTAATCCAGTCCGGCGCGCTTGAGCTGTGCATCGGTAATCTTGAAACCGAGCGGATAAATGAGGTGGAGTGCCGCACCGGTGACCGCACAGGTACGGGCAATGCTGCCGGTATTCTGCGGAATGCGAGGCTCAACCAAAACCAAATGAAGCATAGGATAAACCCTTTCTGTTTGCATATCATCACCCTTTGACCGGCATACTATACTTGCCGTTGGGCAGAGAGGAGGGATTGTATGCAATATCAGTCGTTGGCGAAGGGAATCGCCCTGGGGATTGCTGCCGGTACGGTTGGATATTTGGTTTCCAATGCCAACCGTGCGGAAAAGGCAAGACTCAAGTCACGCACCGTCAAAGCCGTGCGTGCGGTCGGAGCCGTCATGGACAGCATCGGTGACTTTATGCATTGAGCTGCCGATTGCGGCGATAGCCCAGATAGCTCTCCAAAATCAGGACGGCGGCAACTGCATCGACCACAGCCTTGCGTTTTTTGCCGCGGGTATTTGTGGTGTTGAGGATTTGGTGTGCGGAGACGGTAGTGCAACGCTCATCCCAGAGCGTGACGGGTAATCCCGTTTGGGCACGGAGCAGTTCTGCAAATTGTTCGCATTTCTGTGCCCGATCACCGTGACTGCCGTCCATGTTGACCGGGTGGCCGACAACAATTTCTTCCGCATGGGCGGCGAGGGCTGCCTGTGCGGTTTTTTCTGCGCATCGTTCAAACTGCCGCTCGGTCAGCACGTCCACCGGATGCGCCATCATCTCCATTGCATCGCAGACCGCCCAGCCGGTACGGGTATCGCCGAAATCAACGCTGAAAATAATCATGACGGATTCTCCTTTGGCAGATAGGCAAGCCATGGGGCAACCCGTTTGGATTTGCAGGCATCGGGCAGATGGGAGCTGTCTTGCTTGAATCGGAGCGTCCAACCCGATGCAGGCTTGTATTCCACGAGCGATACGGCGGTGTTATCTGCCCAGCCGACATCGGCTAGGTGCGAGATGCTGTTGAATTCGACATAGGCGAGGAAATTGCGTAACGCAAGACCATGTGAAACAATACCGACAGTTTGTCCCAAATGCGCCTTGGCAATCCGAGTGAGCACTGCCTGCATACGGGCATAAACATCCGTCATGGCTTCGCCGTTCGGGGCATGGAATGCCGGCAGATTGCTCGTCCAATCCGCAAAAGCCGCAGGATATTGGGCATAGAGGATATCCCAAGTTTTGCCTTCCATATCGCCGCCATTGATTTCATGCAAGTCCGGTTCAATTTGCAGCGGCAGATTGTGAAACCGATTGATCGCCTCGGCGGTTTGGACGGCACGGTGCAGGGGACTCGAATAGAGTGCATCGAGCGGAATGGTGCGAAAGCGTTCTGCCAGATGCGTAAGCTGCTGCATCCCTTTTTCTGTTATGGAGGTATTGGTAGTGCCTTGAAAGAAGGCTTTTTCATTGCCGGCGGCTTCGGCATGGCGAATGAGATAGAGCTTTGTTACCATGGCTGCACCGTACCCACCAAGTCACGAGCAGCGGCAATGTGGTTGTCATCGAGGAATTGGTTCAGCCCATCAATGATTTTGAGCGGTGCGTAGGGGTCGGAGAGAATGGCAGTACCGACCTGTACCGCCGATGCGCCTGCCATCATCAGCTCGGCGGCATCTTCACCGGTTTGTACGCCGCCCATGCCGATGACCGGAATCTTGACAGCATTGGCGACCTGCCAGACCATTCGTACCGCAATCGGAAATACCGCAGGCCCGGACAGACCGCCGGTATTGTTGCGGAGAATCGGGCGGCGGGTACGCCGATCAATGCGCATACCCAGCAACGTATTGATGAGGGACACGGCATCTGCGCCCTCTGCTTCGACCGCACGGGCAATCTCGGTCACATCCGTGACATTGGGCGACAACTTGACAATGAGCGGTTTTGTGGTTGCCTTGCGCACTGCCTTGACCATATTGGCGGCAGTATCGGCTTGCGCACCAAAGGCAAGACCGCCGTTTTTGACATTCGGGCAGGAGATATTCAGCTCAAGCATTTGCACATCGGTTTGATCGAGCTTTGCGGCAGATTCTGCGCAAGTCTCAGGAGACGGTCCTGCAAAATTTGCGAGAATGACGGTATTCTGTTGCAGCAGCCAAGGCAGTTCCTCATGGAGGAAGGCATCCATGCCCGGATTTTGTAGTCCCACCGAATTGAGGATACCGGCAGGGGTTTCGGCGATACGGGGAGCCGGGTTACCGTTTTGCTTTTTGGGGGTTGTGCCCTTGGCAGAGATACCGCCGAGCAGAGAAAGCGGATAGTAGTTTGCATATTCCCGACCATAGCCGAATACACCCGATGCCGGAATGATCGGATTTTTGAACGGTACACCGCAGATATTGACAGACAGATCAGCCATTCCAAACCACCCTTTCTGCATCGAAGACAGGTCCATCCTTGCAGACATGTGCCGCATGGATTTCGCCGTCGTTCAGATAGATGTTACAGGCGCAGACCAAGCATGCACCGACACCGCAGCCCATGCGTTCTTCGAGCGATACCTGACAGGGAATGCCCTGTTCTTTCGCCATGGCGGCAATTGCACTTAGCATCGGTATCGGCCCGCAGGCACAGATCAGTGCCGGCTTACGGGCTGTGATTTCTTCAGCAAGCGGCACAGTTACAAGACCTTTGTTGCCGGCACTGCCGTCATCGGTGCAGAGGATGGTCTTGCAGCCGGCAGCGGCAAAGTCCTCCTGCAAAATCACGGCATCGGCATTGCGGAAACCGGAAATGACGACCGCAGATTTCCCGAAATATTGCGCCAAGGGCAGCATGGGCGGTGTACCGATACCGCCGCCGATCAAGATGACAGGGGTATCGGCATCGGGCAAAGTAAAGCCATGGCCGAGCGGCCCGAGCATATCAACGGTATCGCCGGCACGGAGGGTTGCAAGCTGTGCAGTACCCTTGCCACGCACCCCAAATACCACACGGAGTGTACCGGCGTTGCGGTCAATTTCACAGATGGAGATGGGTCTGCGCAGAGTGAAATTGCCCTGCGGCATGAGGTGGACAAACTGTCCGCAGACGGCAGCGTTTGCGATGTCCGGACAGGCAATGACCATGCTCCAAACACCGGGCTTCAACTCTGTCATTGTATGAATAGGATATTGCATGGAGCGGATGTAATCGGATGCAGGCATGAGAACCTCCTTTCCCTGAATGATCAGCCGATGTGAATATGTGCGGTTAAGTCCTCCCGCATACGGAGTGCCTCACGGCGAGCAGCCTGTGCAAAGTCACGCTCATCGCAGCCTTCCTTCTTGTAAGCGCAGAGGATGGCACGGGAACTGTTGACGATTGCGCCAAGACCATTTTCATCGAAACCGCCTGCGATGCCGGCAGCACCGCCGCCCTGTACACCGTAACCCGGTACCAGAAACATGGTGTGGGGCAGACGCTTGCGCAGTTCGACGAGCTGTTCGGGATAGGTTGCACCGACCACAGCACCAACCGCACTGTAGCCGTATTCGCCGATAGTTTCCTCGCCCCATTTTTCGCATTGATCTCCCATGCGGGCATAGAGCGGTACGCCGTCGATCAGCAGATCCTGAAATTCACCGGAGGACGGATTGGAGGTTTTGCAGAGAACGAAAATGCCCTTGTCCTTCTCCTTGCAGATGGGGAGCAGCGGTGCAATGCCGTCCGTGCCGAGATAGCCGTTGACGGTCAGGGCATCGGCACCAAACGGTTCGCATTCGGTGCTGCCGATGGTGCAGGTGCCGAGATGGGCAGCGGTGTAGGCATCCATGGTTGCACCGATGTCATTGCGCTTGCCGTCGGTGATGACATACATCCCGCGCAGCTTGGCATAGCGAATGGTACGCTCCAGAGTCTTGAAGCCGTGGTGACCGTACATCTCATAGTAGGCGGCTTGCAGCTTGACGGCAGGCACGATGTCGTAGATGGCATCGATGATCATCTGGTTGAAACGGAAGATGGCTTTGGATGCGGCTTTGAGGGTTTCGCCGTCCTCACCGAGGAAGCTCTTTTGCAGATATTCGGGGACATAGTCGAGCTTTGGGTCGAGTCCGGCAACGGTTGGGTTTTTCATTTCAATGATTTTGGCAATCAAACGATCAAAAGACATGGAATTCCTCCTATATACATCATTTTTATACGGTGCAAAGTGACAGCACATTGCATATGGTGCAAAATGCCTATCACTATTATTATATCATAGACAACGGACACACGTCAAGCAATTTTCACCAAGTTTTCGATTTCACGAGAAATGGGCGAATTTTGCAAAAAGGCTTGCAATTTTCTGCGAAATATGATACAATGATAATAGTGTCGGAAGAATCCGATAGTTTATGACAGGAGGATATGATATGCCGGAACCTATGCCGAAAATTACAAACCCGGTTCTTGTGGATGCGATGGCGACATTCAAGCTCGATTTGACCAATGCCGAGCATGAGCGTACATTTTTACAAGCAGCCCTTGAAGCCAAGTATCTCATTCCGGTGAAGGCCGAAAAGGTCGAAACCGAAGCCCCGCCCGCAGAAGGGGAGCGTGTGCCCGTTCGCATTGTATTCCAGATGATGACCAACCAGCAGGGCGATAAGTTCATGCCTGCGTTTACCGATGAGGTAGAGCTGCGCAAGAACCGTAACCCCAACGAGGTCTTTCAGATTGCGGTGATGAACTTTCAGGATATCTACCGCTTTATCAAGTCGCAGGAGGGCGTGAAGGGCGCTGTAATCAATCCCTTTGGCTCGAATCTCTGCCTGATTCGTCAGCAAATCATTGCGCTGGGCGATGTCGGCGGTGATCTTGACAAGCTGCAGGAGCTGCGTCGCCAGGCACTGGAAGCCCGTCAGGCACAGGGTCAGCCCCCGATCCAGATGCACACGAATCAGCAAGCTGCACCGTCTGTTTCTGCCGAGAAACAGAGAGATGCACAGCAGGCTGCCATTCGTCAGGCGATGGCGGATTTGGAGGCTGCAAAGGCTGCGGCACAGGAGGGAACTGCCGCAGAGGAAGAAAATCCGATTACCGATGAATTGATCGATGCGCTGAAGGCAACTCTGAAGAAGCAAAAGGCTGTTAAGAAGGCTTATATCAAGGCAGATGCCGAAAATGATGAGCGTTTTCTGCTGATTGCCTTGGATGCAGAAGGTGCTGATATCGAGGAAATTGCCGCAGCCTTGACGAGCGACTGTGCCGATTATGCCTCGCTGCCATTTGACTGCGTGCCGGCGTCCAATATTCGTGCCAAGGAGCTTGTCAACAGCGAGAAGCCGTTCTATGAGAAGAAGCGATTTGGCATCTTCTGATGTTCGTTCATTTGCAAGGATTGTACCGTCCTTGTGAAAAATATGATAAGGGGGATTTTATCATGAACGCAAAAAAAATGTTGTCACTGGGTTTATCAGCGTTGATGACGCTCGGCAGCATGGGCTATGCAGCACCGTTTTCGTCGGACCTGCTGCAAGCGGCAGCGGTCGATGACTGCAATGATGACTGGCTTCATGCCAAGGGTAGCCGTCTCTATGACAAAAACGGCAACGAGGTCTGGCTGACCGGTGCGAACTGGTTCGGCTTTAACTGCAGCGAGAATGTTCCGCACTATCTCTGGAGCGGTGACATTGACGATTTCCTGTCGTCGATTGCCGACCACGGCATCAATGTGATTCGTTTCCCGATTTCTACGGAGCTGCTGCTTTCGTGGATGAACGGGACGCCGAATCCGGTCGGTTCTGTGCAGGCAGGCTACGATCCGCCACAGGACACGGTTGCGGAGGATGGTACCGTCACGCCGGCAGGCTACTATGTCAATATTAACAAGGACTTTGTGCTGGAGGACGGTAAGACGCTGAAAAACAGCATGGAGATTTTCGATATCATCATGGCAAAGTGCAAGCAGTACGGTCTGAAAGCGTTTGTCGATATCCACAGCCCGCACGCCGACAACTCCGGTCATGTCTATAACCTATGGTATGGCAAAGAAACCTCCGATGGTACGATGGTGACAACCGATATGTGGATCGATTCCTTGGTTTGGCTTGCGGAGAAGTACAGCAATGATGATACCTTGCTGGGCTATGACCTGAAAAATGAGCCGCATGGCAAAGGGCAGGAAGGCGATAAGGCTGCGAAGTGGGATGATTCGACCGATGAGAACAATTGGGCATATGCGGCGACTCGCTGTGCCAATGCGATTCTTGAAGTCAATCCGAATGCGTTGATCTTTGTCGAAGGTGTCGAGCAGCAGTTGAAGGAAGGCTCCGGCAACTACTGGGGCATGCCCGATTCACTAACCAATTCGCCGTACTATCCCGGCTGGTGGGGCGGACAACTCCGTGGCGTACGGGACAATCCCGTTGTTCCGGACAGCGGTACGAGCCAGATCGTCTACTCGCCGCATGACTACGGTCCGTCCGTCTATGCACAGACTTGGTTCGACAAGGACTTCACCACGCAGACCTTGCTCGATGACTATTGGTATGATACCTGGGCGTTTATCAATGCGGAAGACATTGCACCGCTGTTGATTGGCGAGTGGGGTGGTCATATGGATGGCGGCAAGAACCAGAAATGGATGGAGCTACTTCGTGACTACATGATTGATAACCACATCAGCCATACATTCTGGTGCCTGAACACCAATTCCGGTGATACCGGCGGATTGTGGAGCGGCCTTGGCTTTACGCAGGGCAGCGGCACATCCATTGAGTGGGATGAAGAAAAGTACGGCATGATGGAGCTGTCGCTGTGGCAGACACAGGAAAGCGGCTTGTATATCGGTCTGGATCATCAGAAAGCATTGGGCAACAATGGTACAGGCTTGTCGCTGAACGAGTTCTATGCTTCGTATGCTTCAACCGAGGGCAGCAATCTCGACGGTGGCACGATTGTCAGCGGTACGCCGATTGTGACGGATACGCCTTCGGATAGCACATCCTCTACGACCACCACATCCGATACGGCTACCGAAAAGCTGTGGGGCGATATTGACTGTAGTGGTATTGTGAATGTTGCGGATGGCGTTCTGTACAACCGCTATATTGCGGAGGATGCAGACGTTGTGGTGACGGACGCCGGTCTAGCACAGGCAGATGTCAATGGAGATGCAAGAGTCACTGCGACGGATACATCCTTGGTGTTGCGTTTTGTAGCGAATTTAATTCCTGCAAGCGACCTGAATCCGAATGCGTAATTACAAACGAAAACGAACCGCAGGCTTGCGGTTCGTTTTTGTGTGTACATGAAAAGCGGGTGTATTCCGAAGAATACACCCGCTTTTTTCATCCGCCTTGCCGTCGCTCAACGCATAAAACCCGCCGAGACAGGTGGGTATCCGCCTGTACCGCTCTCGCTCCCTTCGTCCGCATAAGCGGGAGGTCTGCAATCCTGATACAGAGCATGGGATTCCCTTTTCAAAAGTGTTGGATTATATCAAATCGAGCTTGCTCGAACAAGGCAGAAGCGTCGTTTAGGCTTCGTCGCAATCGCAGTCGCTTTGGCAATCACAGCCATCCTCGAAATCGGATTCCTCGTCACCGTGGCAGCAATCGCAGTCCTCATCATCACAATCGCATTCGCAGTCGGCAATGATCTGTGCGATGAATCGCTCACAGACGGATTCGTAAAGCTCGTCATCTTCGATTGGTGCAAGCTGTCCATCGCCATTGGCATCCGGCACGATCTGCATTACCACAAGTTCCAATTCCATTTCCGCTTCCGGGTCTTCCACATAAGGCAGAAACGCCATATAGGTAACTTCATCGATTGCCATTGAGCCAACGCTTTCAAAGGGCCTTTCATTGCCGCCCTCGTCTACAAAAATGAAACGCTGCGGCTCTTCGTCAAGGTTCATGGCGTTTTGGATATCATCAGCCATGGGACTCTCCTCCTTTTTCATTCAGTGACAGCAATCGCAGTCGTCTTCCTCACAATCGCAATCCTCATCAAGACGATCGAGGAAGATGTTTGCGAGGCGATCATATTCTTCGTCACTTTCAATCGGTGCGAGGATGTCGCAGCCATTGTGATCGGTGGTTGCCTCAACAACAACTAGTTCCAGCTCCTGATTCAGCAACTCCTGCGGATCCCGGATGTAGGGCACGAACGCATAGTAGATGCGTTCGCCCTCCTTCATGATGTCAATTAGCTCAAACTCCTTGTCGTTGCCTTCCTCATCAGTCAGCACATAGACATCGGCTTCGAGTTCGCCGCTGCTCATCGGATTCAGATTATCAGACATAGTATACTCCATTCTTTGATTTCTTATTCGCTGGTTGCATTTGCATATCTGCACTTTTATTGTACCCGATTTTTTGTCAAATGTCAAGGGCAAAATCGAAAAAATTCGGGACAAAATTTTTCTGAAAAGTTGCCGGAAACTATTGACATTTGTCTGAAAGTGTGGTATAATAAGGGTACAAAGAAACAGCAGACAGCTTGAATGCAACCAGCTGTACCAGCCGAGAGAGATCGAATCGGTTCGTAAGCGTAGGTTATGGGGCTGCGAATCCGACCATGTACAGTCATCACACTCAAAAGTCCGCTTGCGGAATCTGCTGTATTCTTAGGACACATCATAGCGTTTATCTTCGTACAGATATCCGGCTGTGAAATTTGATCCGGTTAGGAGCGTGAGTCCGGTGGGCACAGACGACATTACCTCATCTACGCCTTTCTCCACCGTTGAGATGGGCTGCAGCACCAAGGCGACTGCTTTCACGGTGAGTGGGTACACGAACTTGTAATATGTAGTCCGGACAACAATTCGTTGTACGACTCCCATTCCAATCAGGAAAACGATAGCTCGATTGCATCGGTCAAAAGATCGGTGTTCGAATAGAAATTCGATGTGCTGTGGCTTGCAACATAGAGTAAAGCGTTCCGGATGCATCGGAACGAGTTCCTGCATTGCGCAACGGTGTATGGCATTTTGAAGCTCTCTTGAGCTTTGCAACGTAACTTTCAGAAGCATGTTCGGCTTCTTAGAGCGTTTGGCTCAACTCCCGCCAAGTGAATATGAGATGCAATGTGACCCATGCCGCAGAGCGGAATCATAGTGATTGGCGTTGCAATATATGCGAAACAATATTGCATAAGAAGGGAATTGATGTCTTATGAGTAAGCACAGAGTGAAAATTGAATAGAATATGGGGTGGTTGTGAAATGGCGAATGTCCTTAACGGAAAATAGCCGCCATCCTACTGAATCAGATAGCCGGCATCGCATGTAACTGTAACCATTACATGCGGTGTCGGTTTTGGATTAAGGCAACACCGTACAATTGACAAATCAAGAAAAATATGGTATCATAAAAGCATGAATAGACAGATGACGCTGGCAGAAATGAATGATGAGCTGGGTGCAGCCAGAACCAACAATTGAAAAATGATATGGTCGCGGAGTAATTAGTGTATCCTCAACAACCAGTCATTTTTAAAACGTCCCTATTTTCAACATCAAAAAAGAAAAAGGACAAGACAAATTCAAAGAGGTGCAAAAGCATCGCCGCAAGGCGGTCGATGTTCATT
>CALXHI010000014.1 GCA_944388075.1 uncultured Clostridia bacterium
ACATCCTCCGAAGTGCAAGCTTTTTTCTCGTTTTTAACACTTTTCCTTGCACTTCTATTATATCACATTAGGACGTTTTTGTCGATATTTCTGTCAATATTTATGGTTTGAGGATACACTAATTATACATTTACACATAGTACATTTTGTGCAGTGTATCAATGAAAACCTGAAAATAGGAGAACGAGATATGGGAAAATTTGTCATCAAGCAAACGAAAAAAGGCTTTCGCTTTGGTCTGAAAGCTGCAAACAGCGCAATCATCGCCACATCAGAACTTTATAACACCGAACAAGCCTGCCGCAACGGCATAGCCAGTGTGATGAAAAATGCGCCGATTGCCACCATCGAGAACCAGACCGAAGAAAACTATGCAACAGAAAAACACCCGAAATTTGAGATCTATCGTGATAAAGCAGGGGAGTATCGGTTTCGTTTGAAAGCACTAAATGGTCAACCGATTGCTGTCAGTGAGGGCTATAAGACAGTCGCAGGCTGCATGAACGGCATTCAATCCGTTAAAAAAAATGCAGTTGATGCGCAAATTACCATGGAGGAGTAAACAATGGATATCAAGGAAACAATTGAAACGCTCATTGGTCAGATGGATAAAACTGAACAGCATAGCAAAACCGCAGTTCTACGGTGAACTGCGGTTTGTTTTATGTGCTTTGGGTATCGAGATAACTGCGAATATCCGCCTCGACTGTCAGTAGCTCGGAGAGCAACTCTCGTGCCGATACACGCTGTGCGCCGTTGCCAAGTACAATAATTTGCTCGAGGGCATCGGAGGTTGCAACCCGTACCCGATAATTTTGGGCTAGTTGATGGGATACCTTTTCGATGTAGGAATCGGCAGTTTCGGCTTCCTTTGTGTAGACCACATGAATGCCGCTGTGTTCCTCGATGGTACGGTCATGACGTTTGACCCGATAGGCATCGAACACCACGATCACACGACAGCCCCGCCAGCCCTGATAATTGGCAAGCCGCTGAATCAGCTGATTGCGTGCCAAATCCAAATCCTGTGCGGAGGGCTGTTTGCGGTCAGACCATGCAAAGAGGATGTTATAGCCATCGACCAACAGATATTCCGGACCGGTCGGGATGGGCCTTGCAGGTTTAGCAGGCTTGTCCTGCGATTCCTCAAAGCAATTGCGGCGCATTGCTTTGCGTGTATCCCGATGAATTTTCCCATAGGTGCGCTCGAAAATTGCCATCAGCTCATCATCACCGGCCATGCCGGAGGTTCGGGTACTCGGCAATGGTGTATATGCCTCGTCAAAGCTCTGTATCTGTGTGCCGGCAAAGGGCAGGTGCATATGGTCGGGAACTTCCTGCCATGGCACAAGATACCCTGCGCCATGCGAACAGAAGATCGAATCAGGGGAGTTATCGAGATCATTTTCGTAGTGGTAGTTCCGTGCGGCGATGACGGCATCGGCATTGTGACAGGGACGATAGCCGGCAACCGTCAGAGACAACACACCCTGTCCCTTGGTATAGCGCATGACCTCTGCGGCATAGTCGGAGAACTCGGAAACCGGTGCAGTACCCTCCAAAATTGCAATGCCATCCATAATATTGGGTTGGGAAAATGTACCGAAGCGGCTTTCAATATCGTGCATTGCACGGCCGAGTGCATCTTGTGGCAATTCAAGCGTGAAGGCATAGTACGGTTCAAGCAAAATGCTCTGTGCCGAACATAAACCCTGCCGAACGGCACGATACGTTGCCTGCCGAAAATCGCCGCCTTCGGTATGCTTGAGATGTGCTTTTCCGGCAACAAGTGTTAATTTGATATCGGTAATCGGAAAACCTGTCAGTACGCCGATATGTTGTTTTTCTTCGATATGCGTGAGAATCAAGCGTTGCCAATTGCGATCAAGCACATCCTCGGAAACTCGGGATTCGATTTGGATGCCGCTATCCGGTGGCAGTGGCGTGAGCAGAATATGCACCTCGGCATAATGGCGTAGCGGCTCGTAATGCCCGACACCCTCGACCGGCTCGGCAATGGTTTCCCGATAGGTCACCTGTCCGCTGTCAAAGGTGATATCAACGCCGAAGCGGTCTTGCAGTTGCCGGTGCAATACCTCGAGCTGGACCGTTCCCATCAGACGCACGAAAATCGCCTGCAGCTGTGCATCCCATTCCACTTGCAGCTGTGGGTCTTCTTCCTCAAGAATACGGAACAGCTTGCGTGCCTCGGCATCTGCAAGAGATTCCGGCAGAATCGCCCGATACCGCATAACCGGCACAATGCGGCTGTTCGGTGCATCGGGAACGCAACCGAGTCCCTGTCCGGCATAGGCGGCGGATAGCCCGGTGACGGCACAAATCGTTCCGCAAGGCACTTGCTCGACCGCATCATATTTCACCCCTGTGTACAGGCGAATGCCGGTAATTTTTTCGGTCAAGGTACGGCCGTCGAGGGCATGATAGGCCAGATCCATGCGGTTGCGCAGGTCACCGCCTCGCACTTTCAGAAAGGTCAAACGATTGCCCTTGACATCGTTGGAGATTTTGAAAACGCTTGCACCGAATGACGGCAATATCGGCTCAGAAAGCGTATATGCTTCCAGAAACGCAAGCAGCTCCGTTACCCCTTGCATGGTCCGAGCCGAACCGAACAGGCAGGGGAAATATACCCGTCTGTGAATGGCATCGGCAAGCTGTTCAGTTGCGAGCGTCCCCGTATCGAGATAGGCATTCATCAAATTCTCATCGCAGGTGGCAGCCTGTTCACAAACGGCACCGTAGTCTGTACTGTGGTCAACGCAGTGAGGAGAGAGCTTGGCCTGCAATTCCTGCAAGATGGATTTTGGCGTGCGTTCGGCAATATCCATCTTATTGACGAACAGAATAATCGGTATCTGATAGCGTTCAAGCAGATTCCAGAGTGTACGGGTATGGCTCTGCACACCGTCCGTACCGCTGATGACGAGAATGGTGTAGTCGAGCACCTGCATGGTACGCTCGGTTTCGGCAGAAAAATCTACATGTCCGGGTGTATCGAGCAGCGTGACCGTGCAATCTTTCAACAGAAAGCGTGCTTGATGGGAGAAGATGGTGATGCCGCGGTTGCGTTCCATCGGGTTATAGTCGAAGACGGTGTTGCCGTGATCGACCCGCCCGAGCTTTTGTATGACACCGGCACGATGGAGCATCGCTTCGGCGAGTGAGGTTTTGCCGGCATCGACATGCGCCATCAATCCGATCGTAATTTGTTTCATGGTGAGGAAACCCTCCCTTGCTTTGTTCTCATACAGTATAACACAAAAAGTCAGCTGTGTCAAATGTGAGTCGTCTGATTTCCGGCGCAACAAAAGCACCTCATACCATGTTTTGCGATTTGTCAAGTGCCGGTTGCGTATTTGAACGGTGGAATTGTCAAGAAATGTGCAGTCAGAGAATACCCAAAATCTGTAATAGACAGGTATCAGGCGGCATGGTGAGCCGGCCCGGTTGAAGACCTTAGTGCCACAGGTGGGAGGCCATCCTTGTTGAA
>CALXHI010000015.1 GCA_944388075.1 uncultured Clostridia bacterium
ACACCGATACCGGATGCAGCATAGCCGGGATTGTTCTCCATGTAGATCGAGAATGCAACACCGGTTGCACCTGCTTCTGCATAAATCTGATCAGCCGAAATGGTGACAATGCCCTCAGCAGATGCGCTCATCACGTTGGCGGCTCCCATGGCTAGCAGGGTGGTTGCGCTGCACAGAACGGCAGCAGCCTTCTTGAAAATCGATTTGCTCATGAGTTTCAATCCTTTCTGTTTTGCGTTATGGAAAAATATAATCAATGCCAGTTTGGTTTGACATCGCTACCAAGAAGTTCTGCCCAGGAAATTTCGTTTCCGAGCACGTCTCTGTTGACGTAATACTGCAAAATCATCATAGCGTCAACATTATCGACCGTACCATCTGCATCTACGTCTGCAACATAGAATGCAAGATCAAACAGTTCCGGATCTTCGTGCAAGAAGGTCTTGGCCTCCGCAACATCCTTACCCAGAATTGTTGTTGCAGCGTAGAAACTCAACGCATTGCCGGCATCATCCGCCAAAACGTCCTCGTTGAGTTGAACGTCACCACGCATTGCCAGCGTTGCATCGAATTGGTCGATCTCGGCACCGGCATAGCAGCCGGCCGCCACAAGCTGTTCTGCTGTCAGAAGTCCAGAAACGCACTCTTCGATGATTATCACTGCCGCCTCGTTCAGCGTGACGCCAATGCGATAGTTGCCCATGCCAGTATATGGCACATCCGACGGTGCAGTATAGGTGCATTCCAACTCTGCATTGCCAAACGGCTCATAGTTCGCATATGCGACTAAATCTCCCAGCTGTACATTCCCGTCTGCATCAAGTGTATACTCATGCAGATTGACAAACAATGCCACCTTACTCAAATCAAACGGCGTATCGTCATCCGACCAATACAAGCCATCTGTCATAAAATCGCCTTCTGCAACCAGTGTATAGGAAACAGGCATTGTTGTGGTCGTGGTATCCGTTGTGATCGTTGTACTTTCGGTTGTTGTTGTGGTATTCGTGGTTGTAGTAGTTGTTTCACCGGTGGTTGTCGTAGTTTCCGTCGTGGTTGTGGTATTCGTGGTTGTAGTAGTTGTTTCACCGGTGGTTGTCGTGGTTTCCGTCGTGGTTGTTGTAACTACCGGCATTTCATAAGTAATCGCCAAGAAGTCTCGCGTCACATCAAACCCAAACGCCAGCGTATCGGCAGCATTCGACTGTGCGGATACTGTCTTCACACCAATCTCTACGGTCTTTACGGTATCAACGCCGGTAATGATTGCACCCTCCGGCAGGCTCTCACCATACAACTCTGCATAGGCATCGGCAAGACCTGCATAAATCACAGAATCCGTTGCCGCCAAATCCACAAGTTCTCCAGTGGCATTCTGGTCATCGGGCAAAGTCGCCGTAATCAGCATTTGACCATCGCCGTAGTGTACACTTGCAGCGGTATCCATGGTAGCGAGCATTTTCAGCTCATCGGCCGTGATATCGTAGGTCACACTGTCCGGCAGGAATTCATCCAGCATTGTGACAAACTGTGCATACGCCTTGTCCAGACGCTCCGTGTAAACCGGATCGGTAACATCATCCGAAGGGATGAGATCTGCCTTATCCTCCGGCAGCTTATCTTTCACAATCGCCAACACACGGTTCATCGCATCGACCATGCTGCCTTCTTTACTGACAGCGATCTCCATCGCATACAGTTCGTCATAGGTATCCTGCGCCTTTTGCAATGCTGCGGTAAAGTTGCCGCTCTGCTCTGTCATTTTTTCGAGCAAAGCATTCAGATAGGCGATCTCCTCCGGATCGGTTGCCGTTTCACGCTGTGCTGCGAGTGTTTCCATCAGAACCTGATACTGCTGTCCTGCATAGGCAAACACATTCGGCTGTGCCGATTCGCCACGACCGATCAAAGACAGCGTTTCACCGGATTCCAATGTGATTTCCGAAACGGCTCCAATCAGAGATGTTTCAAAAAAATCTTCCAAGCCTACGGTGATTGTCCAGTTTGCAGGCATATCCAAAGATTGCAAGTCAAGGGAAGGATACTTCGATTCCACCTCCGCAACCACAGCATTCATAGCATCGCCCAAAAGCTGACTCAAAGATTCCAGCTGTGCCTCGCACCGAATCTGCTCGCCATCGAACGAAACCGTCATGGTGTCCAGCGCACGGCTCAGGTAGGAGAATTGCTCGGCATATGCCGGAAACGCCGTCGAAAGCAATCCAATGATCGCCTCCGCATCCACTTCTTTGTCGAACGCATTGATGGAAAGCAGCAATGTGTCCAGTTCCTGAACCCAGTCGGAATGCGTATTCCATTGCGCACCGGTTGCCGTCGGCATGGTAAACGGAACATCGAGCACATACGCAGTCGAGATGCGAATGCTGTTAGAAACAGGTACTGCCTGTGCAGCGGGAATCATGGTCTGCGTGGCGAGCAATCCCAAACTGAGGACACCTGCCAACGACCGCTTGCAAATAGATCTCATCGACATAACCTCTTTCGCTCAAAATTCCATACATCTGCTGCATAGAAATCGAGCATAGACTTTCATACAACATATTTTATCACAAATTTCGCTTTCTGTCAAGCTGTACCACACCGTTTCTCACCCAATTCGTGTAAATGTTTTCGCGGCATTTTTGTGCAAGACTACAAATTTGTTTGTCTTTCTCCAATCAATGAAACTGTGGTATCTTCTGTTGCCGCTTCATGTTCTGCGCAAATATTTTCGAGCACTTTCGCCATTTTTCTAAGCCAGCATGCGGTTTGCTCTGCGTTGGTTTTGGGTTTCAGCAGTTTCACTGCCACATCCCCAAAGCATACCGTTTGATCCATATCATACATTGTTCTGTCAAATTCTGTCAAAGCGATCGCCTCCCGCTTTCAGCCTATGCGAAAAGGCATTGACCTTATGCCTTCTTGAACTTTGCTTTCATGCGCAGGCTGTTGTCGAGAATGCGCTTGCGGATACGAAGGCTTTTCGGTGTAACCTCAAGCAGTTCGTCCTCTGCCAAAAATTCGAGGCAATCCTCCAAGCTCAACACTCTCGGCGGAATCAGGCGCAGCGCATCATCACTGCCGCTGGCACGGGTATTGGTCAGATGCTTGCGCTTGCAGACATTGACCACAATGTCCTCCGCCTTCGGCGATGAGCCGATGATCATGCCCTCGTATACCTTTGTACCGGCACCGATAAACAATGCACCACGCTCCTGTGCGTTATACAGACCATAGGTGACCGCTTCGCCGGTTTCGTAGGACACCAGCGATCCAATCGCACGGCGAGAGATATCACCCTTGTAAGGCTCGTACTTCTCGAAAACCGAGGACATGATGCCCTCGCCCTTCGTATCGGTCAAAAACTCACTCTTGTAGCCAAACAGTCCACGAGACGGAATCAAAAATTCCATGCGCATACGGCTGCCCTGCGGGTGCATTTCCTGCAATTCCGCTTTGCGGCTGCCGAGCTTTTCCATAACCGCACCGACACAATCCTCCGGCACATCAATGACCAACCGCTCAATCGGTTCATGCCGCTTGCCGTTGATCTCCTTGAACAGCACACGAGGCGGCGATACGGCAAGCTCATAGCCCTCTCGACGCATCGTCTCAATCAAAATCGACAGGTGCATCTCACCACGGCCTGCCACGAGGAACGAATCGGTATTCTCCGTTTCCGATACTCGCAGCGATACATCTCGCAGCAGTTCCTTGAACAGACGCTCCCGCAGCTGCCGCGACGTGACGAATTTACCATCCTGTCCTGCGAACGGGCTGTCGTTGACAGAAAATGTCATTTCGACGGTCGGCTCACTGATTTTGGTGAAATGCAGCGGCTCAAAATTGCCACCGGCACAGATGGTATCGCCGATGTTGATGCCCTCAATGCCCGATACCCAGATGATATCGCCGACGGTGGCCTCCTGTGTCGGTACACGGCGCAGCTGCTCGATTTGCAGCAGTGATACGAGCTTTGCATTGGTGGGCTTTTCGTCGCTGTGATAGTTGCCGACCTGCACGGACTGATTGATCTTTGCCGTGCCACGGATAATGCGTCCGATGCCGATACGACCGACATATTCATTATAATCAATCGAGGAAACGAGCATTTGGAGCGGCTCGTCCGGCTCACCCTGCGGCGGCTCAATGTAGTTGAGAATCGTGTCAAACAGCGGCTTCAAATCCGTTCCGGCTTCGTACTGGCTGAGCGATGCCGTACCGGAACGGCCCGAGCAGAACAGCAGCGGACTTTCGAGCTGCTCGTCATTGGCATCCAAATCAAGCAGCAGCTCCAGAACCTCATCACCGATTTGGTCAAGACGGGCATCCGGACGGTCGATCTTGTTCACGACGATGATGATTTTCTGTCCCATCTCCAACGCCTTGGACAGCACAAAGCGTGTCTGCGGCATCGGGCCTTCTGCGGCATCGACCAGCAGCAGTACTCCGTCTACCATGTTCAGCACTCGTTCAACCTCACCGCTGAAATCAGCATGTCCGGGTGTATCGATGATGTTGATCTTCACGCCCTCATACATGACCGATGTATTTTTTGCCAGAATCGTAATGCCACGCTCTCGCTCCAAATCGTTGGAGTCCATGACACGCTCCTCGACCGACTGGTTCTCACGGAATGCGCCGCTCTGCTTGAGCATCTCATCCACGAGGGTTGTTTTACCATGGTCAACGTGCGCAATAATGGCAATATTTCGCAAATCGTTCCGTACCAAAAAATTACCTCCCTATCGTTTCACAACACTGTATCCAACGGCATTCATACACAGGGGCAATACCGCACCGGCATTGCCCTCTTGATGTTATTTGGATTTCCGAATCTGATCTCTGACAATTCGCTCCTTCAGCTTTGCAATCGCATCGTCAAAGACCGGCTGCCGCAGCTCACCGGTTGCCTGTGCTGCAAAGCGCTTGCCACGCTCAAGCCAGAACAATGCCCGATCGAGATTACGTACCGTACCGATACCGTCCGCATGATGCGCCGACAGCAGATGTGTTGCCTGCGCATAGGCTTGCAGCAAGCGTTTCAACGTTTCCTCGAAATCAACAAAGCCTGCCTGCGTATAGAAATCCCAGTAGGCACGGATGGCAAGCTCTGCACGCTCTGTCCAATAAAGCGATTGCTCATGGTCAATCACAACGCCGAACCCGCCATAGGGCTTCTTACCCTCACGATATGCCGCCGCCAGATTGAACATCGCCATCCAAGAGCCGCCATCGACAGCTGCCTTCAGCCATACAAAATACTGCTCAAAATCCTGCTTAACGCCCCTGCCGACACGATAGCATTCCGCTACCATATAGGCGGCATCCTGTGCGCCAAGCTCCGCAGCTTTCACAAAATGTCCGAACGCCTTAAGATCGTCCTGCTGTACGCCAATGCCAAAGTAATACCGTTCCCCCAGTTCCAGTCCTGCACCGATGGTTTCCATCGGGTCGGGATGCTGCAATTGCTTTTCCAGTGTTGCAAGCGGCAGTGCCGCATAGGGACGATAGAGTGTGATCGTATCGGGATTGCCGGAATCGAAATTCTTCACAAACTCCGAACGCACCGCCGGCATATACGAGAGCCGAATGCTTTGGGTCTGCTGCATTTCCATCTGCGATACTCCTTTCCAAATCCGTGATATTGTTGCACCGCTATATATAGTAACACAGATTTGGCGATTTGTCAAGGAAAATCTACGCCGCTAAAAAAAGGGCCTGCGGACAAAACGTTGGACGTAAGGAGTTGGTCCAATGTCAATAAAGTGGACAGAAAAAAGTGGAGAACTTAGGTAACGAAGACTTCAGCAGCAATGGGTGGAATGATATGTTATACTGACAGAGCAGTCGACAAACATCCAAAGATCTGGTATAATAGAAATGATCAAACCAGAAGGGGTAAATGTAATGAAGTACAGCAAAGAATTCAAAGAAGAAGCGTTAAAGCT
>CALXHI010000016.1 GCA_944388075.1 uncultured Clostridia bacterium
AATGAACATCGACCGCCTTGCGGCGATGCTTTTGCACCTCTTTGAATTTGTCTTGTCCTTTTTCTTTTTTGATGTTGAAAATAGGGACGTTTTAAAAATGACTGGTTGTTGAGGATACACTAATTAAGTATAACACATATTTGTGTGTTTGTCAATCCTTTGCGAATCGACATTGATGTCTTCGTATCCGGACATCCGAATATCTTTTGATCCATCGTCCGACTTCGACAGCTTTTGCACCTTGACCGTGCTATACTCAAATAGGGTGTTGCATATGACGGTTTATCTCGATGTGTTGCTGCTGTCCAATTTGTGGGTTGATTTTGCGCTGCTCAAAACAGTTGCGCATATGACCCATATTCCATTGACCGCAAAACGCTGTTTGCTTGCGGCTGCCATGGGTGCGCTGTCTGCATTGGCGATTTTCCTTCCGCCATTGCCTTGGTGGCTCTGTCTGTGCGGGCGCATTCTGCTGTCACTGAGCTTATGTGCAATCGCATTCGGCATCTCCAATCGCTCGGTATGGGTACAACAAACGATCTGGCTGTTTGGCTTAAGTTTATTGGTATGCGGTGCGGTTTATGCACTTGGACAGCAGCTGCGCCTTGTCGGATTTTGCACCCAAAATACCGTACTGTACGCAGATGTTTCTCTGTTGGTACTGCTGTTTGCGGTAACGGCGGCATCGGCAGGAGCATCTTGGATGGAACGGGTGCATGCTCGGATTGCTCCGCAGCAATATCGCTTTCATCTCCGAATTCATGGCATGGATTTTGCCATGCCTGCACTTGCCGATTCCGGCAACGGTCTGCGAGAGCCGTTTACCGGAAAACCGGTGGTAGTCTGCACAGAATCTGCGCTTGGCGAATGGCTGCAATCTCATCGTGATACCCTAACTGCCTGTTCTGGCTGCAATGCGTTTCGCTTACTTACGGTGAAAACGGTCAGCGGGACGGCACTGCTGCCCGCTTTTCAACCCGATGCCGCCTATCTCGAAACTGCCGATACCCACAAACGCAGCAATTTGGATATCATGGTTGCCATCACCAAAGAACAGACCCCTGCCATTGTTCCAACCTGCTGTATACGAAATGCACCATAAAGGAGGTCCTCTGTTATGCAGCCCATCACTCTGCATATGCTGAAACATTATCTGTATCGTTTGCGAACTCGTCTGCTTTCGCAGGAATCAGAGCAGCAAATCTTCTTTCTCAACGGCTCAGATGCGCTGCCGGCACCGCTTTCTCGTGAGGAAGAGGCTGCTGCTTTTCAAGCCCTCGCAGCCGGTGACCCACTGGCACGGGAAACGCTTATCGTCCATAACCTGCGGCTTGTGGTCTATATCGCAAGGAAATTCGATACCGGATCGGTTGCCCTCGATGATCTCATCTCCATCGGTATCATCGGACTGATGAAAGCTGTTGAAACGTTCCAACCCGAAAAGAACATCAAACTGGCTACCTATGCCTCACGCTGCATCGAGAACGAAATTCTCATGCACCTGCGAAAAATTGCCGGACAACGTTCGGAAATCTCGTTCGATGAACCGCTTAATGTCGATCGGGACGGCAACGAGCTGCTGCTGTCGGACTTGCTCGGTACGGAACCGGATTCCGTCAACCGCAGCATCGAAACAGAATCCGAACATCATCTGCTGCTCGATGCCGTTGCACGCTTAGAGCCGAGAGAACGCCAAATCATGGAGATGCGCTTTGGCTTACTGGATGGCAAGGAAAAAACGCAGAAAGAAGTCGCCGATGCTCTCGGTATCTCTCAATCCTACATCTCTCGTCTTGAGAAACGCATTATCCGCCATCTGCGCAGTGAATTGGAGGGCATGCTGCTTTGAACCGTTCCATCTATACCTTTGACAAATGCCGCCGACTGTGTTATAATAGAGAAAAAACAAAGTCGGAAGGGAGTCGGTTCTACATGGAATCTCGTCTTGCTATTTTGGCGATTATCGTTGAAAATCCTGAAAGTACTGAGCGCATCAATCAATTGCTCCATCAATATAAAGATGAAATCATCGGCCGTATGGGACTGCCCTACCATCAACGGGATATCTGTCTGATTTCCGTTGCCATGGACGCATTGCCCGAACGCATTAACGCATTAGCAGGGCAAATCGGACGACTGGACGGCGTCAGCGTCAAAACAGCATACGCTTCAAAATAGAGATGTTTTCACAACGTATCTGCAAAACTTTGTGCAAGATAGCAAAAGCGTATAGACAGAATATAAGGAAAAACACGCAATTTCGTTACTTTCCAAATTGATATTGTCGATTTTTCACCGAAATTTTCCATTCAGTACTTGACAGATTCACAAAAAAATCGTATAATATCCGTAGGAAATGTGATTTCCGAAATTTGAGTTAGGAGGCCTATTCACTATGTCTTTGACGAAGAACCCCAATGTCAACAAGTGGGTCGATGAAATGATCGCACTCACGAAGCCTGAGAAGGTCGTTTGGATCGACGGCTCTAAGGAACAATTGGACGCACTGACCGAGGAAGTTTGCTCTCTGCCGGACGACAGTCACGACAAGATGTACAAGCTCAATCCCGATCTCCTGCCCGGTTGTCTGTATCATAGAACACAACCCAATGATGTGGCTCGTGTGGAAGATCGCACCTTCATCTGCTGCCGTAACAAGGAAGATGCAGGTCCTACCAACAACTGGTGCGACCCGCAGGAAATGTATGCAAAGCTCACGCCCCTGTATGACGGCGTCATGAAGGGCAGAACGATGTATGTCATTCCCTATTCCATGGGTCCGATCGGCTCCCCGCTGGCAAAGGTTGGTGTTGAGCTGACCGATTCTATCTATGTTGTTCTCAATATGAACATCATGACCCGTATGGGCAAGGCCGCATTCGAGAACCTCGGTGACACTTCCAACGATTTCGTTCGTGGTCTGCACTCCAAGGCAGATGTTGACCCGAACAACCGCTATATCGTCCACTTCCCGGAGGACAACACCATCTGGTCCATCAATTCCGCATACGGCGGCAACGTATTGCTTGGCAAGAAGTGCTTCGCTCTGCGTATCGCTTCCTATCAGGGCAAGATGGAAGGTTGGATGGCTGAGCATATGCTCATCCTCGGTGTGAAGAAGCCGAACGGCGAAGTCACCTATATCACTGCCGCATTCCCGTCTGCCTGCGGTAAGACCAACTTGGCAATGCTGATTCCGCCGGAGGGCTATCGGTCCAAGGGCTACGAGATCTTCACCGTCGGTGACGATATCGCTTGGATGAAGCAGGGTGCAGACGGTCGTCTGTATGCCATCAATCCGGAGAATGGTTTCTTTGGCGTTGCTCCCGGCACCAATGAAAAGTCCAACTACAATGCACTGGCTTCTACCAAGAAGAACACTATTTTCACCAATGTTGCACTGAACAATGCAGACAACACCGTTTGGTGGGAAGGTCTGGACAAGAATCCGCCGGTCGATGCAACCGAGTGGAAGGGTGCAAAGGTTAACGGCGTTGAGTTCACCGCTCAGGTCGGTCCGGACGGCAAAAAGCAGAAGCTCGCTCACCCGAATAGCCGCTTCACCGCTCCGGCAGAGAACTGCCCGTGCATCTCGCCTGAGTTCAATAATCCGAATGGCGTGCCGATTTCCGCTATCATCTTTGGCGGTCGCCGTGCAAAGACTACCCCGCTGGTCTACCAGTCTTTCGATTGGGCACATGGTACTTTCATCGGTTCTGCTGTCTCCTCTGAGACCACTGCTGCTGCAACCGGTGCTGTTGGCGTGTTGCGTCATGATCCTATGGCTATGAAGCCGTTCTGCGGTTACCACATGGCTGATTACTGGGCACACTGGCTCGAGATGGGTCAGAAGCTCGGCGATAAGGCTCCGAAGATCTTCAATGTCAACTGGTTCAAGCAGGATGCCGAGGGCAACTTCATTTGGCCGGGCTTTGGCGATAATATGCGTGTGCTTGATTGGATCATCTCTCGTTGCGAGGGTACGGTTGATGCAGTCGAGACGCCGATTGGCTATCTGCCGAAGAAGGAAGATCTCAACCTCGAGGGCATCGAGGATGAGGTGACGCCGGCTATCCTCGATGAGCTGCTCACGGTTGACACCGATCTGTGGAAGGAAGAGGTTGCCGATTTGCGTACCTTCTACAAGGACTTTGGCGATCGTCTGCCGGCAGAGCTCACCGCTCAGCTCGATGCACTCGAGAAGCGTCTGGGCTAATTTCAATTACCATTACCGTACCGAGACTGCAATGTTTCGGTACGGTTTTTGCATAGAAAAAACGGCTCACAGCGACATACTGTGAGCCGTTTTGATTACTGTTATGTATCGAGTGCCGTAAAGTAGGCAAATGCAATCAGGCGATCCTGCTCTTGCTGGACGATACGACCGGTCATCTCGAAATGACGGTAATCGTCATGTTCACCGACCAGAATCCGCACCGGCATGGTTACACTCTTCTTGGTCTTAATGGTTTCGCCGATATGCTTCATGATGGCCATGCGGTCGTCCGGGTGAAGGGTTTCAATGAATTGCTTGCCCATGAACAAACTCGGATCACGATTGACCATCGAAACAAAGCAAGGATTGCGGTAGAGAATCAAGAACTCGCCGTTGACAATTTCATACATACAAGCACCGCAAGGCAGATAGTCGAGCAGCTCCAGTCGCATACGATCAACCGCCATAATGGCACTGATATCCGACAAGTATACATTGAACATTGTTTTGCTGTTTTTCGGCGTTGGTTGCAAAACGAGATGCGCCGACACATCAATATAGATATCGTCCGATCGACGCAAGCGTACATGGATAACCTCCTTCGGATGTGCTTCATCGAGCTTTTGGATGGTGTCTTGCGTCAGCGACACATCATCAGGATGGAGATAGGAGAACAGGTAATCCATGCCCTTCTCGTCCAACGATTTCGGTACCCGTTTGAGCAGGTGGAACAGACCGTCATTCATGAAGAGAATGTGCCAGTCGCCGGTATCGTTCTGTTGTAATTGCACATAACCGCCGGGCATACCGTTCATGATAGATTCGATCTTCTCATGCTCAAGGCGGAGACGCTCGTTGAGATTGCGTCTTGCAAAAGTCACGGAAATGTAGTCGCCGAGCGGAACCATATGTGGAATCTGCTCCAGATTATAGGCAGGCTGCTCGACACAGAGCAGACCGATCAACGCATTTCGGTGACGAATCGCAATCGTACTGAGCAACGGATTGTTGGTTTCGATTCCGGACTGCATCGATTCCGAATGTTGCATACTGTGGCGCATCCAGTAGAGATTGGCGTCGATCGGTGTTGGTGTATAGCTGTCTATCATCGGCTTGACCTGTTCATCACAAATCTCATAGGTCATCGACAGCGTTGTACGTGCGGCATCCGGTTCGAGAATGTACACTCGACTTGCACCGAAATAATCGAGAATGCGTTTCAAAACATTGCGAATGGAATCACTCGAATAGACCGTTGTCAGCAGCTGATTGGAAATATCCGACAAAAACTGAATTTGCTCAAATGCTTCGTACATCTCAGTTTCCGCCTTGCGCTGTGCTGTGATATTTTCGACATATTGATAAAACAGATAGCGGTCACCGGTATGCGCAATCATGCTGAGCGTAAATCGAATCCATTCTTTTTTGCCGGTAAAGGCGGTGAAATCACATTCTGCTTCAAAGGTCTGCGGGTTGCCGGTTTCGATGGCAGCATTGATGGCTTGATCAGCCAAATAGCGATTTTGCAGTGGGAATGGGAAAGTCGCATTCTGGCGGAGCATCTGCAATTCCGACCATGGTACGCCAAAGGTTTGCGCATATTTCTCGTTGACACGAAGCAATTCAGTTTGACCGTTGAGCAATTCAAAGACGCATGCACCGCCGGCATAACGATTAAAGACCAGCGTTTCCAAAGAGTTCGGACTCCAGAACGAATCGGGATTCATGCCAGGAACTGCGGTCAGGGTCGGAGCCGTTTGCGCTTGCGGAGAATCCTCACATAGGCTTTCGTATTCCTGCACCGGCATTGGCTTGCTGAAATAGAACCCTTGTACATAGGGACAGCCAATGGACCGCAGGAATGTGGCTTGTTCCTGCGTTTCCACGCCTTCTGCAATCACACGCATATCGAGCCATTTTGCCATGCGTACAATTGATTCGAGGATATTGCCGCTGCGAGCGGATTGATTGGAATTCGACAGGAATCGCATATCGATTTTCAGCACATCGGCGGTAACATCCTTCAGCGTATTGAAGGACGAATAGCCGCTGCCGAAATCATCGATTTCTACAACCAGACCATAGTTTTGCAGCTGTTCAATTATCGCAAACAATTCTTCCGTCGATTCCGTAAATGCCGATTCTGTGATCTCCATGCGGAACAGATACTTCGGGATATTATAGCGTTCAACAAGCCCGGTAATCACACGGTAAAAATCAGGCTGGAACACATCGTAGCGGGAAACATTTACTGAAATCGGCAGCGGCTGTTTGCCGTCCGACATCCACTGCTTGAGCAGCTTACAGGTTTCTTCCCAGATGTAGCGGTCGAGATGGTAGATAAAGCCATTGCGCTCGAATAGGTCGATGAAAATCGAGGGCATGATCAAACCCCGTTCGGGATGATTCCAGCGCACCAATGCTTCCGCACCAATAATGGCACGTGTGGCAACATCATATTGCGGTTGCAACCAGAGTACAAACTGTCCGCTGTCGAGTGCCTGTTCCATCTCACCAAGTACCCATTGCTCTTGCAATAGCTGTGCACGCATTTTTTCATCATAATACGAGATATGTTGGTCGTATAGACCTTTTACCGATCGCTTTGCCAAAATAGCACGGTCAAGAATCGTACTCGCATCGAGCTGCGGTGCAGCCACACAACACCCACAGCTGATGTGCAGCCGCAAAGGCGCACCATGCCCCAACATCATCTGCTCCATCGCCTTCATCATTTCGCTAAGCAAGGGAATTTGTTCTTGCGGCAGCATAACAGCGAAGTTATCCGCAAAAATGCGAGATGCAATGCCGCCGCATTGACGCAGGTAGAAACGAATCACATAGGCAAGCCCTTGCAACACCTGATCACCAAACACAAGACCGTATTGGTCATTGATCAGCTTGAAATGGTCAACATCCATACAGGCGATGACATAGTGTTCATCGGGTGCTTTGGCAATGCGTTCTTCCGCCTCTTTGCAGAAGTAATTGCGTTGATACAGACCGGTCAGAGTATCGGTTGTATTGCAATCGTGCGGATTTTGATGTGTCGAATCGGCATCTTCAAGCATCGGAAGGTTGAGCTGTGCCGGATCCATGCGTCGGAGCAGATTGCGGATTTCCAGCTGCAGCACCTGCGGTAGAATCGGCTTTTGCATATGCCCGACAATGTCATATTCCGCCAACTTCTGCAAACACGGCTCGTCCAGCACATCTGTCAAGACATAGATCGGAATGTGAGAGAGTGCTTCACTCTCCAAACGCTGCCGAAAGAAAATGTCATAATCGGTTTCCGAATCGGTCATATCGATCAGCATCAAGTTGACAGGCATTTGCTGCATCAGCGCACATGCCTGTGAAATACTGTCTGCTTGGGCAATCTGATAGGTTTCAGCGAAAAGTGCAGAAATTCGAGACAAGGAATCCCGGTCACTGTCTACAATTAAAATAGTTTGTGTTCTCATCGACATAACGGCCCTCCTTTTCTGACAAGCCCTGCTGTTACAATTCATTACCATAATTATATCACAACTAATCCAAAAATGCAAGTACTTTTCATAAAAACTTATCTATTTTTTCAATTTCCATTTGATTTACGGTATATCTGTGCAAAATCGGTCAATCCATGCGTTGAATTGATCTGCTGCCCATGTCTTGACAGCACGTCCGAGTTCCACGCATTTGAGTGACACACGATAGGATTCCGGATGTTCAACCAAATCCTGTGCAGCAGTATCAAACACAACTTCTGTTTCAACAGAATCCGATTTGGCAGCAGCCGGAATGCACAGATCCGGATACATCACACACCACCAGTTTTGTCCTTCCGCACTGCCAATCTCGATTTGCAGCGTGTCATACTCCCCTGCCGGCAAGGTCAAATCGCCATATTGCCGTTCGGGAAATACCATACGGCAAACACATGCGGTTACGATATGATTGCTGCCGGTTTCGGCAAGCGTTTGCTCAGCTGTCGCAACGATTTCCGGTAAAGCATTCTCTACGGCTTGCTTGGCTTCGCTCTGAGATGCCGCATTTCCATACCAGTTTGCCGCTTGTTCCAAAATCGCATCTCGAATGCGTAGTTTTTCCAGTTGGTCATCCGTGGAATCAGAGTTTGCCAGAATATGCAGTCGCAGGACATTCTCCTCCAGACTGTGCAGCCGTTCGGCAGTATCTCCAATGTTGACAGCTGCCGCCGCCATTCCCAATACTACAAGCATGGTAACTATTCTTTTAAGCATAACCGGACCTCCATCATTTGAATGTTACTTCCAGTTTGTACCGGTTTCTTCTGTATTATGCAGTGATTCCGGCGATTGTTTTACCATTTTTGCCAATGCTGCCATTTCAGACGGTGTTTCCGGCATTCCACGCTGAAACCATTCATTTGCCCATCCGTACAGCCCATAGGCAACAAATGCACCGAGGTAGGCATCTCGGTTGCACTGTTCCGGTTTTGCTCCGCAGGCATCCGTAATCATCTTGAGATTGAGATGCCACAGTCCGGATTGATAGATCAGAATAAAGGTATCCTTATGAGAGGCGAAATGTGCAAATAGGCTCTCCACCAATCCGACAGACGGATCTTGCTCGAATTGTTTTCCCCATTCCTGCGTGATTTTTGCAAGATATTGGCTGATCACATCCTCCTTGCTCGTGAAATTACGATAAAAGGATACCCGTCCGCCCCCTGCCTTTCGGGTCAGCTCGGTAATACGAATGCTCGAAAACGGTTGCTTTTTTCATCAGTGCGAACAATGCCGTTGTGATACATTCCTTGACGAATGCGTTCATCTCCTGCTTTTGGTTCATAAGGCTTAGTGCTCCTCTCGATATATTCCTTCATATGATACACCTGTTTCCTATTTTTGTCAAGATAATGAAAATCATGCGCTTCTTTTTCAATATCTGCAAATTTCCCCTTGCATTTTTTTCTAAAATCAGGTATAATATATGCGGTGCGTGATGCACACAAAGACTGATGCGATGGTTTCATCGCAAATGTATTAGGAGGAATTTTCAATGCTGGTATCTGCAAAAGAAATGCTCAACAAAGCTCGTGAGGGTCACTACGCCGTAGGTCAGTTCAACATCAACAACCTCGAGTGGACGAAGGCAATCCTGTTGACTGCTCAGGAGCAAAATTCTCCGGTTATCCTCGGTGTGTCCGAAGGTGCCGGTAAGTATATGGGCGGCTATGACGCTGTTGTCGGTATGGTCAATGGTCTGATCAAGAACCTCGGCATCACCGTTCCGGTTGCACTCCACCTCGACCACGGCTCTTTCGAGGGTGCAAAGGCTTGCATCAATGCAGGGTTCTCGTCTGTCATGTTCGATGGCTCCCACTACCCGATCGAGGAGAACATCCAGAAGACAACCGCTTTGGTCAATGCCTGCGATGTGCTGGGCATCTCTCTCGAGGCAGAGGTCGGTTCTATCGGCGGCGAAGAGGATGGTGTTGTCGGTGCCGGTGAGTGCGCAGATCCCGCAGAGTGCAAGATGATTGCAGATCTCGGTGTCACCATGCTGGCTGCCGGTATCGGTAACATCCACGGCAAATATCCGGCAAACTGGGCCGGTCTTTCCTTTGACACCCTCGCTGCTGTCAAGGAGCAGGTCGGTGATATGCCGCTCGTGCTGCACGGCGGTACCGGCATTCCGGAGGATATGATCAAGAAGGCAATCTCACTGGGTGTTGCCAAGATCAATGTCAACACCGAGTGCCAGCTGGCATTTGCTGCTGCAACCCGTAAGTATATCGAAGAGGGCAAGGATCTTCAGGGCAAGGGCTTTGACCCGAGAAAGCTGCTCGCTCCGGGCTTCGAGGCCATCAAGGCAACGGTCAAGGAGAAGATGGAGCTGTTCGGTTCTGTCGGCAAGGCCTAATCGCAAGCATTCTCTCACAGCACAAAGGCGAAACGTTCTCTCGAGCGTTTCGCCTTTTTCATGTCTTAGATTTGTTTCCGGGTCAGCCATTCGGCACGAGTCAAACGTGTGATATGCCCTGTGCGTATTTCTCGCATCAAGGATATATACAAATGCGGATGTGTCTTATAATGCGTGAAACCACATTTTTCCTGCACCCGTTTGGATTTTTCGTTGCCCTCGTAGTACCCACACCAGATAATGTTCATGCGCAGCTTCAAGAATCCATGCCGAATCAGCGCCTTTGCTGCTTCGGGAATATATCCATTCCCCCAAAAGGGCTTGCCAATCCAATATCCAAGCTCGCATTCATCATCTCGATCGGTCAGTTCGGTGTTTCCGTTCAGCATAAGTGCGATACTTCCGATGGCTCTGTTGTCTGTTTTCAGGCAAACGGCATAGCATTCCGGCTGTGCAAAGACTGTTCGTATGATATGCAGACTGTCCTCCACGCTTTTGTGCGGCTGCCAGCCTGCGATCGGACCGATGTCCGGATCTTTGGCATAGGTGTACAAGTCCTCGGCATCACTTTCTTTCCAAGGGCGCAGAATGAGTCGTTCGGTTTCGATGGTCATGTTCGCATTCCTTTCGTTGTTAAGTCGTTACGTCATGGTTTTTCTGCTGTCAAATAGGGGGCTAGATATTTGCCGGTATACGAAGCCGGACATGCGACGATTTCCTCCGGTGTCCCCTTGGCAATGATCTGTCCGCCGCCGCTGCCGCCTTCCGGACCTAAATCGATCAGATGGTCGGCAACCTTGATGACATCCATGTTATGCTCGATGATCACCAGTGTATTGCCGGCATCTGCAAGTCGCTGCAACACTTCAATCAAACGATGCACATCTGCCTTGTGCAGACCTGTGGTCGGCTCATCGAGGATATAGAGTGTCCGTCCGGTCGAACGCTTTTGCAATTCCGTTGCCAGCTTCACACGCTGTGCCTCGCCACCCGAAAGCGTGGTTGCAGGCTGTCCGATTTTGATATAGCCAAGCCCGACCTCTCGCAGCATATTCAGCTTATGCGCAATTTTTGGAATAGCCGAGAAAAACTCGCAGCCCTCCTCCACAGTCATTTCCAGTACATCGTAAATCGATTTGTCCTTGTACTTGACCTCGAGGGTTTCATGGTTATAGCGACTACCCTTGCAGACCTCACAGGGCACATACACATCCGGCAGGAAGTGCATCTCAATCTTGACGATACCGTCACCCTCACAGGCTTCACAGCGTCCGCCTTTGACATTAAACGAGAATCTGCCTGCGGTATAGCCACGCTTTTTTGCATCATTCGTTTGCGCAAACAGCGCCCGAATGTCACCGAATACACCCGTATAGGTCGCCGGATTGGAGCGAGGGGTTCTGCCGATGGGCGACTGGTCAATGCAGATGACTTTGTCGAGATGCTCCAGTCCATCCATCGAGTCAAACTGTCCCGGACGGATTTTTGCCCGATTGAGCGTAGCTGCCAAATGCTTGTACAGCACCTCATTGACCAGCGAAGACTTGCCCGAACCCGATACACCCGTCACACAGATGAAACAGCCCAATGGAAATGACACGGTGACATTTTGCAGATTGTTCTGCTTTGCGCCACGAACGGTCAGGAAATTGCCGTTTCCCTTGCGCCGTTCTGTGGGAACAGGTACCTGCCGTTTGCCGCTCAAATATTGACCGGTAATCGAATCCGAGCATTGCAGCATTTCTTCCGGTGTACCGGCAAACACAATCTCGCCGCCGTGTACGCCTGCGCCGGGTCCAATATCTACGATATAATCCGCCGCACGCATGGTATCATCATCATGCTCCACCACAATGACCGAATTGCCGGCATCTCGCAATTGCTTGAGTGTGGCAATCAGCTTGTCATTGTCCCGTTGGTGCAGACCAATGCTCGGCTCATCGAGGATATACAGCACACCCATCAGTGCCGAACCAATCTGTGTCGCCAACCGAATACGCTGACTTTCACCGCCCGACAAACTGCCTGCGGCTCTTGCCAGCGACAAATATCCGAGACCTACACTCTTCAAAAATTGCAGTCTGGCACGGATTTCCTTAATAATCAGACGAGCGATGCGTACCTCTCGCTCGGTCAGCTGAATCTGTGAGAAGATGGTAACCAGTTCGTCTACGGATTTATGGCAGAGCGTGTCAATATCCAGTCCGGCAACCGTGACTGCCAACGAGATGGGTTTCAGTCGTCTGCCGTGACAGTCCGGACAGGGCACTTCACACATATATGCCCCAAGCTCTTCCTTGACGGATTGTGAACCGGTCGCATAACGCCGCTTGAGATTCGGAATCAGACCCTCAAAGGGATGGTGGAAGATCTGTCCGCCGTACTCCTCCGCCTGATGCAATTCCAACACATGATTGCCCGTTCCGTACAAAAATAAATTGCGCTGCTCTTCAGTCAGATCTTTCAGCGGCACATCAAGCAGTACTCCGTAATCCTGCGAAATCGCACGGTAGTACATATTGGCAATGGATTTCGGGTCGGCAGCATTCCAGCCCAGTGCCTTAAAGCCACCCTCCTGAATCGAGAGATTCATGTTCGGCATAATCATCTGCGGATCAAATTCCGTGAACACACCCAATCCCGTACAGGTTTCACATGCTCCAAACGGATTGTTGAACGAGAACATCCGCGGCGTCAATTCCTCGACCGAAATACCATGCTCCGGACACGCATAAGACAGCGAATACAGCCGCTCCCCTTCTCCGACAACATCAATCAACACCAGTCCATTCGTTAACCCATTTGCCGTTTCCAAGCTATCGCACAGACGACTGCGAATGCCCTCCTTGATCACAAGACGGTCTACCACAATTTCAATCGTGTGCTTGATTGTTTTCTTGAGACGAATCGGTTCGCTCAGATCGTGCATTTCACCATCAATGCGTACTCTCGCATAACCGGCCCTCTTCGCCGATTCCAATTCCTTCGCATATTCGCCTTTCCGACCACGAGCAATCGGTGCCATCACCAACAGCTTTGTTTTTTCAGGCAATGCCAAGATATCTTCGGCAATCTGATCAATCGTCTGCTGTTCAATTACACGACCGCAGACCGGACAATGCGGGATACCGATTCGAGCATACAGAAGACGCAGATAGTCATAAATTTCCGTCACCGTGCCAACGGTGGAACGAGGGTTTTTGGATGTGGTTTTCTGGTCAATGGAAATCGCCGGTGACAAACCATCAATGCTGTCGACATCGGGTTTCTCCATCTGCCCCAAAAACATACGAGCATAAGATGACAGACTCTCCATATAGCGACGCTGTCCGTCTGCATAGATGGTATCGAATGCCAACGAGGACTTGCCCGAACCGGACAATCCGGTAAAGACAACCAATTGATTTCTCGGGATTTCGAGATTGATATTCTTGAGGTTATGCTCTCTGGCTCCCCGAATGATGATATGATCCAGCATGGAGTATTTGCTTCCTTTCTATTCCAAACGCAGCGCCAATCAGCCGGTAATCATTGCCCAAATGATACAGACGAATGGTATAATAAACAGAATTGTGCCCAAAATGCCGTAAATGATGCTTGCAATCAAACGACGCTTTTTGCGTTTGCCAAACTCCTGCAGCAGCTTTTCATGATCGGAGCGGAACATCACGCTTGCCGTCTCATCCATGGGTACGCCCATCCATTGCTGCATATAGATCTGCTGCGGCAGCTTGCCGTTCACGCCACGATGCGGATCGAGTACCTCTTGGGGTACCGTGGTCAATGGCTGTGGAAACATTGCCAACGACACCGTTTGCCCCATCGAAATCGGCAACGGTACAAAGCTATACTGTGCAAAGAGTGCGGTTCTCGGGACACCGTCTGCATTCTGGTATTCGACGGCAATCTCCCAACAGGTTTGACGAGGATTTTGGGGATTGGCCTGTGTTCGTACATCGGAAATTATGCCGTCCGCTATCGCCAAAGCCGAGAGTGATTGCAGCTGCTTTTTCGCTTTTGTATATTGAACAAGACAGATAATCGCTGCAATCGAGAAAATCAATCCAACAAACATCACTGCGAAAAAGAACAGCAGCATCGTCATCACGATCGTAAATCCTGCCATTGGAATCCTTCCTTTCAATTCAAACAAATGGTGTTATGATGCAGACATTGCAAGTCCTGCAGAATAACCGGTCGCAAATGCAATTTGCAGGTTATAGCCGCCGGTATAGGCATCGACATCCAGTACTTCGCCTGCAAAATACAGCCCTGCACACAGCTTTGACTGCATGGTGCTCGGGTCAACTTCTCGTACCGATACACCGCCTCGTGTCACGATCGCCTCCGCAATTGGACGCATCCCTTTGATTGTCAGCGGCAAGGCTTTCATCGTTGCCCCAAGCTGTAACCGCTGACCCTTTGTCATATCGTGAATGCGCAGTGCAATCGAAAGCCCTGTCTGCTGTATCATCACCGGAATCAGCGAGGACGGCAGCAGCTTGCCCATGGCATTGCCGAGAATTTTGTTGGGCTGTTCGGCGAAATCCCGTTGGATACGGGTATCGAGCTGCTCCGGCGTCAGGGCAGGCTTCATGTCGATGAAAAGCTTGTATTCGGTCGCATGTGCCGGATCCATCATTGCACTTGCCGACAGTACAAGCGGTCCGGATACGCCGAAATGCGTAAACAGCATTTCTCCTTGCTCGGAAAAACAGACCTTTTTCCCACGCTTGACCGTCAGCTTTACCTGCTTGAGTGACAATCCTGACAAGTCTGCCGGGTAGGTTTCGACCGTTTCCAATGGTATGAGCGACGGCTGCGGCGTTATAATCCGATGCCCGGCCTGTTCGGCAAAGCGGTAGCCATCGCCTTTCGAGCCGGTTCTCGGATAGGAAACACCGCCGGTTGCAATTAGCACAGATGCTGCAGAATAAGCTGTATCGCCGCAGCGTACCCCAACGCATTTGCCATCTTCTGTCATCAAATCTGTCACACGCTTATGTACGACCTGTACACCGGCTTGGCGCATTGCACGTTTGAGTGCATCAACAATGTCCTGCGCACGGTCGCTCTCCGGGAATACTCGCCTGCCCCTTTCCACTTTGAGCGGTACGCCCTCCGCTTCAAAGAATGCCATCACATCCTCCGGCATACACTTAGAAAATGCCGAATACAGAAAGCGTGAATTGCGGGCAATGTTCGCAGTCAGCGTATCGCAATCACAGGCATTGGTGACATTGCAACGACCCTTGCCCGTAATCGAGAGCTTATGCCCGATGCGGTCATTGCCTTCCAACAGCAAGACTGTTTTACCTCGTCTTGCAGCGGTAACAGCGGCATAACAGCCCGCAGCACCGCCGCCGACAATGATAATATCTGTTTGCACCATATTGCTTACTCCGACAGCGCACGCAACTTGGCAAGTACTTCCGCACGGCGTACCTTTGTCGCTTCCCTGTCTACGCTGTAACCATGCTCCGTTTTTCGCAAAACATCGCCCTCTCTTACACCATAGGGCAGCCATGCAACAGGCAAATTGCGATGTTCGATTTCGCCGTTGCACTTGCTGATTTCGAGTACGGCGATTTCATCCTCGATTCGCTCAATGATAATCATGGTGTATCCTCCTTCAAAGTTTGTTCGGTTTCGATGGAAATTTGTCTGCCATCGGAAATGACAGAGATCGTGCCGTCCAAATCCGTTCGGTAGATTTGGTCAGTGTAAGCGGTCAACCGTTCTAAGCAGGACTGTGCCGGATGACCGTAATCGTTATCTGCGCCAACCGATATCGCAACATATTCCGGCTGAATGCAGGCGAGGAAATCTTTGCTCGATGAACCGGCACTGCCATGATGTGAGCATTTGTAAACCGTAATCGGTTCGGTCAGCAATCCGGCATCCAGATAGTCCAGCTCGGCGGTTTTGGTCAGGTCGCCGCAGAACAAAAAGCTCGTATCTCCATATTCCAGCAGACAAACCAAACTGCAATCGTTGAGGTCGTCATAGTCGTTTACGGGAACAGTCAGGAATGTCATCACAGCCTCTCCAATCGAAATCGTGTCATGACAATTCGGACGGGTCAGTGTTTTGTTCTGTTCCTCCAGTATTTCCAAGAAGTTCAAAAAACTATTGCTGGTCGGTACGAGTTCATCGGGCAATTCGGGCATATAAACTCGCTCGGCAGGGAATGCCGCAAGTACCTCTCGAATACCGCCCAGATGATCGGCATGAGGATGAGAATTGATGACATGGTCAAGCTGCGTCACACCGTAATGCTGCAGAGCCTGCACAACAGTTGCTCCCTCGGACGGTTCACCGGCATCAATCAAGACAGTATCCTCCCCAAACTGAATGAGTGTGGCATCGCCCTGTCCGACATCAAGAAATCGGACATAGAGCTTGTCGGCACTGAGCGGCGGCATTTGCGATTGCTGCCATTCCTCATAGAGCGTCAATCCTGCAATCAGCAGTAACGCACAAAAGCATGCGATCAGGATAAACCCTTTTTCTTTTTGGCTTGTTTGTCGGCGTTTTGCTTTTTTGTAGCGGCGGATGACGTCCCGACAGTTTTTTGAGACTTTCGGCATGATGATTTTCCTCCCTTCGGGGACTTCGCTCTGCGAATGACAGTCGGCGGCTCTGCGGGAATCAAACAATGCGGATCGCTGCCAATCAAATCACGCCGTCCGGCTCGCATCAATGCCGCACGAATCACAGCATCATTCTCCGGCTTGAAATATTGCAGCAATGCACGCTGTTCCGCTTTTTCCTTTGCTGTTCTCGGTACATAAACAGGTTCCATCGTATACGGATTCAGACCGGTATAGAACATACAGGTGGAAATTGTGCCGGGTGTCGGGTAGAAATCCTGTACCTGCTCCGGACGAATCCCCTCCTCCTTCAAAAAGCATGCCAACGCAATGGCATCTCGCAGTGTACTGCCCGGATGAGAACTCATCAGATAAGGCACAAGATACTGCTCAAGATTCATGCTTTTTGTCAGCTCATAGAATCGCTTTTGGAATTTGCGGTAGGTTTCGATATGGGGCTTTCCCATCGCATCCAAAACATCCGATGCACAGTGCTCCGGCGCAACCTTCAGCTGTCCGCTGACATGATGACGTACCAATTCTCGGAAGAATTGATCATTTTTGTCACACATCAAATAATCATAACGAATGCCCGATCGAATGAATACTCGTTTGACTTTGGGTAATGCACGCAGCTTTTGGAGCAGCCGCAAATATTCCGTATGATCCGCATGAAGATTCTTGCAGGGTGTCGATGCCAGACATTTGCGCCCCTTGCATAAACCGCTTTGCAGCTGCTTATCACAGGACGGATGGCGGAAATTGGCAGTCGGACCGCCAACATCATGCAGATAGCCTTTGAAATCAGGCAAGGTCGTCAGCAGCTTGGCTTCTTCGAGTACCGACTCCTCACTGCGGGTTGTGATTTTTCGTCCCTGATGCAGGGCAATCGAGCAGAAGTTACAGAATCCAAAGCAACCACGGTTGTGCGTAATGGAAAAGCGTACCTCCTGAATCGCCGGAACACCACCCTCCGACTCATACATCGGATGATAAGTTCTCGCATAGGGCAGACGGTAAACAGCATCCATCTCCTCCTGCGTCAATGAAAATGCGGGCGGATTTTGTACGAGCATTTGGTTGCCGTGCCGCTGAATGATACGCTTGCCATAGACCTCATCCTGCTGGTCATACTGAATGCGGCATGCCTTGGCATACGCCTCTTTCTTTTCACAGACCTGCGTATAGGACGGGCATTCGGCACAGCCATAGGGCGTTTCCGAAGGTGCAGTCAAGTAGCAGGTACCCCGGACATCTCGGATTTCCGAAACCGGTACGCCATCTCGTAGCATAGCCGCAATCTGCGAGATGCTCCGTTCACCCATGCCGAACATCAGCAAATCGGCATCACTCTCTACCAGAATCGATGGCCGCACCGCATCATCCCAATAATCATAATGTGCAAATCGTCGGAGCGATGCTTCCAGCCCACCAATCAGAATCGGGATATCTTTGCCGTAAATCTTCCGCAGCATTTGGCAGTAGACAATCACGGCACGATCGGGTCGTTTCCCTGCCTTGTTACCTGCCGAATAGGCATCATCGCTGCGGCGTTTCTTTGCAGCGGTATAGTGTGCGACCATGCTGTCGATATTGCCGGCTGTGACCAAAAAGCCCAGTCTTGGTCTGCCAAATCGCAGAAAATCGGTTTCACTGCGCCAATTGGGCTGTGGCAGGATTGCAACCGAATACCCTTGGGCTGCCAACACACGAGAGATGATAGCAACGCCAAAGCTCGGGTGATCGACATAGGCATCTCCCGTAATATACACAAAATCCGGCTGTGTCACACCTGCCGATATCAACTCTTCCGGTGTGACCGGTAAAAACTGTTCCATATCGCACTCCTTTCCATTGATGAGAAAACAGCAATGGCAAAGCATTCCACTTGCCATTGCCGCTCTCGTCAATGTGTCACATTGCCGCCGTTGGCTGCGATTCGCAGCTTCCATTCCGTCAATTCCTGTGGCGACATCAATACCTTTCTGGGCTTGGCACCCTCAGACGGTCCGACAATACCACGCGATTCCAATTCCTCCACAATGCGTGCGGCTCTTGCATATCCAAGCTTCAAACGGCGTTGCAGTGCCGTTGTCGAGAGCTGTCCCATATCGACCGCAAGCTCTGCTGCTTTGACAAGCAGTACATCATCGCTGTTGGACTCATGGCTATCGTCTGTGCCACCGGATGATTTCTCACCCTTCGCCGTCGGGACATTCTGCTCTACTGCCTCTATAATTTCCGCATCGTATTCGGTCGTGCTGCCGCTCTTCAGGAAACCGGTTACAGCCTCGACTTCCGCATCCGAACAGAAACAGCCCTGTACACGCTTCGGCTCCCTCCAGCCATTCGGATAAAACAGCAGGTCGCCGTTGCCGAGTAAGGTTTCCGCACCGGGACAGTCGAGAATGTTTCTTGAATCTTGCATCGACTTGACGCTCATGCCAATACGGCTTGGCACATTGGACTTGATTAGACCGGTAATCACATCAACCGTCGGGCGCTGTGTTGCGATAATCAGGTGCATGCCTGCCGCTCTCGCTTTCTGTGCGATGCGAATGACAGCAGACTCAACCTCCTTCGATGAAGTCATCATCAAATCCGCAAACTCATCAATCATAATCAGAATCTGCGGCAGTTTCTTCATACCGGGATTGCGTTCCGCCACCGCATTGTATCCTTTCAAATCTCGCACGCCGTATTGCGCACAGAGCGAATATCTCCGTTCCATTTCCAGTACTGCCCAGTTGAGTGCGCCGGCAGCTTTCTGCGGATTTGTCACAACCGGTATCAGCAGATGGGGAATGCCGTCATAGGGTGCAAACTCAACAACCTTCGGATCAATCAGCACCAGCTTCACATCCTCCGGCGACGCATGGAACAGAATGCTCATGATAATCGAGTTTGTGCAGACAGACTTACCCGAACCGGTCGCACCCGCAATGATCATATGCGGCATTTTGGCGATGTCGCCCAGAATGACATTGCCGTCAATGTCCTTCCCCACGGCAAAGGTCAACTTGCTTTTCGATTCCTGAAATGCAGGTGATTCCAGAATTTCACGCAAAGACACAATATCCTTCGTGTTGTTTGGTACTTCCACGCCAACCGCCGGTTTCCCGGGTATCGGGGCTTCGATACGAACCGATTCGCCGCCCAGGTTCAGACCAATGTCGTTTGCCAAAGCAGTAATCTTCGAGATTTTTACACCGGCTGCCGGCTGAATCTCATATCGAGTGACGGTCGGACCTCTGCGGATGCCGGTGATCCGTACCGACACGCCAAAGCTCGACAGCGTTTCGACCAGCTGATGCCCCTTTTCTTTCAATTCCGCAGAACGATCGGCATCGTTTGCACTGTTGTCTGCGAGCTTCAAAAGACTGAGCGGCGGCATCACATACGGAATTGGCTCATTATCTTCATAGACGCCTGCATCCGGATCTGCGCCTTCTTCCACCCATGGCAGGACATTGCTGTCAGCGTTGCTGCTCTGTGCCGCATCTTCCACCAACGCATCAAAGTTTGCTTCTTCTTCCATTGTCATTTGGCTTAGAATCGACTGTGGGTTATCACCGAAAATCAGCGGATTACTGTCCTCTTGCATTGGCTGACCGTTGTCGAAAATCGGAATGTCAATGTCAATATCGTCGAAAATCGCATTTCCTTTGGGCTTTTCTCGGTTATCAGGTTCGGACTCGGCGACTGCTGCAGCAGAGTCTCTCGCTTTCCGACGGCTCTTTCGCTGAAAGCGAGGTTCGGGTTCTTGGATGGATTCGGCAGGCTCGGCTGCAACATTCACCGAAGGTTCGGGAATTTCGTTGTCCGCATCATCAAATTCCTCATTGTCTTCCGCCTCGTCATCGTCTTCATCCTCATCCTCGTACGCTTCATCTTCCTCGTCATACGCATCCATGAGGTTGCCGATACAGCTGCGGAGTTTTTTCCAAACCCATACAAATGGTGAACATAACATACAGAAGCAATCCACAATGCCCTTGTTCGTCAACAGCATGATAAACACAAAGATGAACAGGATAATGACGATTTTGGCACCGATCTCATCGAACAGAAAGATCAGCGGCTCGGAAATCAAACCGGATATCAGACCACCGCCCTTGAGATTCAGCCCATTGGAATAAAGCTGATCGAGCGTGTTTTTCATTCGATCAAACCAACCGGCGACATTCGCATCGGTCAAGGTACGGTCGCCGAAATATATTTCGACAAACGCCGAACAGAATAAAATCAAAAATATGCCCCAAATAGCACGCACCGATGCCTGCTTATTGCGATCCTGACCGATGAGAATTGCCGTGTAAATCAGAATGATCGGTACAAGAAATACGCCCACACCGAACAGACCTAGCAGTGCATTGTGCATCGCTGCCCACGCACGGTTTCCCGGAATGATTGCAATCAGCAGTACCAAGATACCGATTGCAAACAGCATGACCGACCAAAACTGATTGTTCATCGGTTTGGGTGGTTCTTGCTTCTTTTGCTGCTGCTTTGCTGGAGATTTGGTCTGCGGTTTGGCAGTTTTTGCAGGTCGTGATTTTTTTGCCGAGGATTTCTTGGCAGCGTAGGCAGTACTGCCGGAACGCTTTGCAGTGGACCTTTTCGTGGTTGAGCGATTGCTCGAGGCGGCAGATTTCGATGCTGTTTTTCTCTGTCCGCTACTGCTCTGTTTTGCCATGACGGCTCCCTTCCTCTTTCTGTCTGTGATAAAGCCTTACAGCACGGAGGTGAACAACCAGTAGCCGAACGTGCCGATGCTCACAATCAGGGTGTAAATGGAAAATACATGAAAATTATCGGACTTAATCAGCCAGTTGACCATTTTGATTGCCAGAATACCGACCACTGCCGCAACAACAAATCCGATCAGTGTTGCAGGAATATCCACCGTAATACCACCCGCATAGGCATCCTTCAGTTCCGAAAGACAGCCTGCCAAAATCGCCGGAATTCCCATAATAAAGGAATAACGAACGGCTGTATTTTTGTCCAGACCCCGAAACAAACCAGCACTGATCGTCGAGCCGGAACGGGAAACACCCGGAAATAGTGCCACGCACTGGAACAGTCCGATCACCAGCGCATCCTTGACCGTAATTTCAGCGGGCGTTTTCGTGTTGTTTTTCACACGGTTTGCAAAGAACAGCAGTACCGATGTATATAAGAAGCAAAGTGCAAGAATCGGCAAACCGATATTCTCGAAAATATCCTTGATGAAGTAGCAGGGTACAAGCAATGACAGCGAAATGATCAGCATGATGATCATGCGGCGTTCGGGGTTCATCTCGCTCCACTTGAATTTACCCGTAAACAAATCCTTTAGCAGAACACAAAATTCCTTGATTAATGCCCAGATGGTATCCCAGAATGCGATAAACACAGCAACCAGTGTGCCCAAATGCAGGATCACCAGTAAGAATGTGCCTTCTTCAACACTCTGTCCGGTGATGGTTTGGTAGAGCTTCAGATGCCCGGAGCTTGATACCGGCAGGAACTCCGTCAGCCCCTGAATGATCGCTTGAATGATTGCGTGAATGATTGACATGAAGTCAGCCTCCCTTTCTCAAATCGGCAGCCAAGCTGCCATACTATTTTTTTTATATAATGGAAATCAGCACAAATGCTGCACCCTATAAACTCTTTAATCATACCACATTTTTCTCTTGCTGTCAAGCCATAGTTTGAATCGAGATGAGAGCTTGAATTTTCTGTGAAATTTGGCGAACATCAACGATTTTTGAACGTCTTTTTTCCCTAATATACAAAATCGACTTGATTTTAGATTTTTTTCTCTCAAAACTGTTGCTTTTTTTGCTGAAGTCGTGTATAATGTATGGTATGGAATACTAATGTGGTTTGGAGGTATCCACTTATGCATATCGATCTCATTTCGGCAACCAAAACCGGAAAATCTGGAGCCAACGAAATTCATGGTACCGATAACGGAAAACGTACTGCCTGCGGTATCAACTTTACAAAGCCGGAAAACATCGGCCGCTATACCGCCATCGGCGAAATGACAGATGTGGCACAATTAACTTGTGAAAAATGTAAAACGATTCTTGCAAAACGAATCATCCGTGAATCCAATCGTGAAATGGCTGCACTTCTGAAAGAAGAGCAACGGCAGCTTAAACGGGAACGTGCTGCCGCAAGAGGACACGCTCGTGATACGGTTGAAGTTCCTGCTGTGTCGCCGAGCAGCAGTGCTGCAAAGGGAACAGATGCTTCCTATGTGCCGCCGTCCATGCGTAAGGCTATGCAGCAAGCTGAGGATCCAATTATGACGCCTCCACCGACTCCGCCAACCCCAGTTAGCATGACGCCACCACCTGCGCCCACGCCTGCTCCGGCACAAGATGATGTTTTAGCACAGTTTGCCATTCCCGGTATGGGTGGTACGGTTTCCACGATGACACCACCGCCTGCACCTGCTCCGGCACAAGATGATGTTTTGGCACAGTTTGCCATTCCCGGTATGGGCGGTACGGTTTCCACGATGACACCACCGCCTGCACCTGCTCCGGTACAAGATGATGTTCTGGCACAATTTGCCATTCCCGGTATGGGTGGTACGGTTTCCCGAATAACACCACCGCCTGCGCCCACACCTGCTCCGGCACAAGATGATGTTTTGGCACAGTTTGCCATTCCCGGTACGGGTGGTACGGTTTCCACGATGACACCACCGCCTGCGCCTGCTCCGACACAGGATGAACTTCCGACTTTGGAGATTCCGGAGGTGCCCACATCCGGTCTAGGTCAGCGACCGAGTGATGAATTTCCGTCCGGTGTTTCTGCTACACAGCCTACAGAGCAGCAATCGCTCAATCCCTTTGATACTGTTGCCAATATTCTGTTTGACCGCAATGCCATTAACCAGGCAATGCCGCAGACGAATCCGAATATTCCGCTCGAGCCGACTATCGATGGTCTGGATGAAAGCAAAGGCTTTGTTGCATCGCTGCCTGAAAATGATGATTCCATTATCGAAGTCAATCCGCAGCCCGCTCCGGACGATTACGATCCGTTCCTTTCTGTGTCGCAGCAGAAATCCATGCAAACCGCTGTTGCACAGCCCGAGCCGATGCAGACACTGGAACCGATAACACCGCCGTCTGCACCGGAAATGCCGACACAAAGTCCGCTGACGGCTGCATTTGCACCAACCGGAACTCCAGAATCCGTTCCGGAAATGCCGATGCCTGCGCCGATACCTTCGGCTGCTATGCCGAAACCCGCACCGATGCCGACCGCAGCACCGAACTATACACAGCCGGTACAAATGGAGATTCCTGCTGTACCGACCTCTGCACAGCCGACCTATGCGGCCCCCACTCCGCCGCCGTCACCCGTTTTGACGAATCCATATGGCGTGCCGCAGAACGGCATTCCACAGGCTGCGCCTTACCCGTATCCTCAGCAGCCTATTTACGGTCAGCCGCCTATGCAGCCCTATCCGACACAGACCATGCAAGGCAATATGCCATATCCGGGTTATCCGCAGCAGCCCTACATGAATCCTTACGCACAGCCGCAGCCACAGACAAATCTCTTTTCCGTACCGGCAGCTGTGAAACCCAAGGCTCCCGGCACGCCAATGCCGCTTTTCGTGGGATATAGTGCAGACGGCCGTCAGGTTTTCCAGACTTATGACGAACAGGGCAATCCGATTCCCATTACCGAGCCGGTTTATTCTGCACCGCCGGAAGATGCGCCCAAGGCCGCACCTGCTATGCCTGCCGGTGGTGTACCTGTGTTGGATATGGATTCGCTGATGTCTGCCATGGGCATTCCGGATCCGAAGAAACAGGCAGAATCCGAAGGGAAAGCTGTACACTACACCGAGTACCAGATGCCGACTAAGAAAAAGAAAAAACCTGCCCCGCCCAAACCAACCGGTACTGCCGGATCATCTGCGGCACCGGATACACCCGTTTCTGCTGCGGAGGCAAAGCGTCGCAAAAAGCTCGACAAAATCAACAGCGATTTTGAAAAGCAGCTGCGTGCCCGTGGCATTAATCCGGAAACCGGGGCTTACATCGGTGATAAGAAATAAGCCAATATGATTTGACAGTTCAGCAGCGGCATCGTCTTTCTGTCGCTGCTGAATTTTTCGGAGGATAATTATGGAGAATCCAACCTATTGCAATCAAGAAATTGAGCAGCCTACACCAAGCTATGCCGACCCCGCCGAGGCCAAAGCCGCATACAACCGTGTGACACTGAATTTAATGCTCTATGCCGTAATCGGAACGGTGCTTGCCATGCTCGCTATGGTTTTGATGCAGTTTGTCTTTGATGACAATGTGCCGCTTTGGGCATCCTATTTGAGCTCCTTTGTCCCGATGTATTGCGTCGCATTTCCGATTTATCTGCTGGTTGCCAAGAATCAGCCAAAAACTGTGCCGGAACAGCATGACATGAAAATTTGGCAAATCCTGCTTGCATTTTGTATGTGTGAAGGCATTGCTATCGCAGGCAATTACCTCGGCACGATGATCAATGCCATCCTGTCCGCCATTCTCGGTTGGGACACCAGCTATACCGGTTTGGAAGAAGGTATCTTCAGCGATGCCTCCTTGTTGTTTATTTCCATTGCTGTGCTGATTGCGCCGATCATTGAGGAAATACTGTTCCGCAAAATTTTGATTGACCGCATTCGCAAGTACGGAGATGGTATTGCAATTGCGGTGTCCGGCTTGCTATTCGGTCTGTTCCATGGAAATCTCACACAGTTTTTCTATGCAGCCGGTGTTGGATTCCTGTTTGCATTCATCTATGTGCGCACCGGAAAAGTACGCTATTCCATCATTTTGCATATGATGCTAAACTTCTGCGGATCGGCACTGCCCTTCTTCTTTCTCAAAGACCTCGACATCGAACAGCTCAACGCAATCCTTTCCGGTTCTACTGATATGAATCTTCTCTTGGATATCTTGAAGGATATGATTCCCTACCTGATTTATGTCTGTTTCCTCTATATGATTGTCATTACCGGCATTGTTTTGCTCTGTGTGTTTCGCAAACGGTTTACGGTTCCTGCACCGGAAGCACCGCTGGCACCCGGTATCAAACTCAAAACCATTTGCGGTAACATTGGCTTTATTCTCTTTACGCTCTACTGTGTTGCCAATATTGTTATTACCATTTTGAGCGGTATGCAGCTTACAGAGTGAGCTCATATTGAAACATACAGAAAGGAATTAAACATGACCCTCAAAGAATTGGCCGTCGGTCAATCCGCTGTCATTACACATGTCGGCGGCGAAGGCTCACTTCGACAGCATTTCCTCGACATGGGTATGATTCCCGGTGCGGTCGTGACCCTCATGCAGTTTGCTCCGATGGGAGATCCCATGGAACTGCAAATTCATGGCTATGAATTGACGCTCCGTCTTGCCGATGCGGCACAGATTACCGTTGATTTGAATGTGCCGCCGCCCAAACCCGATGCCCCCATCAAGCTACCGACCCATCGTGACCACCCGGGTCTCGGTGAGGGCGGTCGATATCACGAGAAAGCCCACGAGAATCCCGTTCCCAAGGGAACGACCCTTACCTTTGCACTCGCCGGTAACCAGAACTGCGGCAAAACAACTCTGTTCAACCAATTGACCGGATCCAATCAGCATGTCGGCAATTTCCCCGGCGTGACCGTCGACCAGAAAAGCGGTCCAATCAAAAATACCGAAAACACCCTCGTCACCGATCTGCCCGGAATCTACTCGCTGTCCCCCTATACCAGCGAAGAGATTGTATCCCGCCGGTTTATTCTCGAATCGAAACCAACCGGCATCATCAATATCATCGATGGCAACAACATCGAGCGTAACCTATATCTGACCATGCAGCTGCTGGAGTTGGATATCCCGATGGTGCTTGCACTCAATATGATGGATGAAGTGCGTGGCAACGGCGGTGCCGTCTACATCAATGAAATGGAAATGCTGCTCGGCATCCCGGTTGTGCCGATTTCCGCAGCGAAAAATGAGGGCGTGGATGAGTTGATTGCACACGCTGTCCATGTGGCGCAGTATCAGGAAAAGCCCGGCCGCACCGATTTCTGCGACAAAAACCGTAAGGGCGGTGCGCTCCACCGTGCCCTCCACAGCATCATGCACCTGATCGAGGACCATGCCGAAGCTGCCGATATTCCAATCCGTTTTGCAGCATCGAAAGTGGTAGAAGGCGATACGATGGTGCTCGATGCACTCAAATTGACCGAAAACGAAACCGATATGATCGAGCATATCATTGTGCAGATGGAGCACGAAAGCGGGCTTGACCGTGCCGCCGCCATTGCCGATATGCGCTTTTCGTTCATTCATTCGCTCTGTGAACGCACGGTCGTCAAGCCCAAAGAAAGCAAAGAGCATCGCCGCAGTCGTCAGATTGACCGTTTCCTCACCGGAAAGTATACCGCCATCCCTGCTTTCATTTTGATTATCGCTGCCATTTTCTGGCTGACATTTGATGTGATCGGCGCATGGCTGCAAGGCTTACTCGAAACCGGCATTGAGTGGCTGACCGTGCAAACCGATGCCTTTCTGCAAAGCATCGGCGTCAATGAGGTCATACACTCCCTCATCATTGATGGCATATTCAATGGTGTGGGTTCTGTTTTGAGTTTCATTCCTATTATAATAGTGCTGTTCTTCTTCCTCTCCTTACTCGAGGACAGCGGATATATGGCGCGTGTCGCCTTTGTCATGGATAAGCTGTTGCGTAAAATCGGTCTGTCCGGTCGCAGTATTGTGCCCATGCTGATTGGCTTTGGCTGTACTGTCCCCGGCGTTATGGCAAGCCGTACGCTCCCCTCCGAGCGTGACCGCAAGATGACCATTCTGCTGACTCCCTTTATGAGCTGTACCGCAAAATTGCCCATCTACGGCTTTTTCACTGCTGCATTCTTTCCCGAATACAGTGGTCTGATCATGATTGGACTGTATCTGCTCGGTATTGTTGTCGGCATTCTATTTGCCTTGATCAGCAAACGTACACGCTTTCGGGGAGAGGCAGTGCCGTTCGTAATGGAGCTACCCAATTACCGTATGCCCGGCGCAAAGAACGTCGCTCACCTGCTTTGGGATAAGGCAAAGGATTTCCTGCAGCGTGCGTTTACGGTCATTTTTGCTGCGTCAATGGTCGTCTGGTTTTTGCAGACATTCAGCTTCCACTTTGCCGTTGTCACGGATTCGCAGGACAGTATGCTGGCTTCGATTGCCGGTCTACTGGCACCGCTCTTCGCACCGCTCGGATTTGGCGATTGGCGAATCGTCACCGCTCTCATCGCCGGCTTTATGGCAAAGGAAAGCGTGGTTTCGACTCTGTCCGTGCTGTTCTCTGCCGAGGCGGCACTTTCTACGGTGCTCTCGCCGGTTGCAGCGGCATCTCTGCTGGTATTTTGCCTGTTGTATACCCCTTGTGTTGCAGCGATTGCGTCCATCAAACGGGAACTTGGGACAAAATGGGCAGTCTTTGTCGTAATTGTGCAATGTGCGATTGCCTGGGTCTGCGCCCTGCTCGTCCATCTGATTGGTGTACTGCTCTGACCTTGACAACACCGTCATTTCATTGTATAATGCTAATATCGGTCACCCGATGGATTCTGTTTTAGAAAAGAGGATGTATGATGTCATTTGAACCTTGTAATGCTGCTATGCTCGCTTTGGGACAGGCTCCCTCCGTCATTCGTGAAACCTTTGAATACGGCAACAAGCGTGCCACCGAAATCGGACGGGAAAATGTATTCGATTTCAGCCTCGGCAATCCGAGTGTTGCACCGCCGGAATCCGTCCATGATTCCATGCGCAAGCTGATGGACGAAATCCCTTCGGTTGCACTCCACAGCTATACCTCCGCTGTCGGCGCAGAACCTGTCCGTGCCGCCATCGCTTCCGATATCAATACCCGCTATCAGGCAGGCGTTTCTGCCGGCGACATCTATATGACCTGCGGTGCGGCTGCATCGCTGACCGTAACGCTCCATGCGATTCTCTGTCCGGGCGATGTGTGCATGACCTTTGCGCCGTTTTTCCCGGAGTACCGTGTGTTCGTAGAAAAAACCGGTGCAACCTTCGAGATCGTACCGGCCGATACCGTTCACTTTCAGATAAACCTCGAGGCATTTCGGAAGATGGTTTCCCCTGCTACCAAAGCAATTCTCATCAATACCCCGAATAACCCGACCGGCGTGATCTATACCGAGGAAAATCTCAAGGCTCTCTGCGATATCCTGCGGGAAAAATCTGCGGAGTACGGTCATCCGATTTACCTGATCGCCGATGAGCCGTATCGGGAGCTGGTCTATGATGATACCGCCGTTGTCCCCTACCTGACCAACCTCTATGCCAACACTTTTGTCTGCTATTCGTATAGCAAATCTCTGTCGTTGCCCGGTGAGCGCATCGGTTATATTGTCGTGTCGCCGACCATGGAGCAGCAGCGGATGCTGTATGCTGCCGTCTGCGGTGCAGGCCGTGCACTGGGCTTTGTCTGTGCACCGAGCCTCATGCAGCGTGTGGTTGCCGAAAATCTCGGTAAGACCGCAGACCTCGCCGTTTACCGTAAGAACCGTGATTTGCTCTATCACGCACTAACCGCCTATGGCTATCGCTGCATCTATCCCGACGGTGCGTTTTATCTGTTTGTGCAGGCACTCGAGCCGGATGCCAATGCGTTCTGCCAAAGGGCAAGAGACTATGAGCTGCTACTCGTGCCTTCCGATTCGTTTGGCTGTGAGGGCTTTGTCCGGATTTCTTACTGCGTTACAACCGAGATGATCGAGCGCAGCCTGCCGGCATTTGAACAGCTTGCCGCTGCTTACCGCTAATATACAGATCAGCAAAAAATCACAGAAAACAATTTGCCATGCGGTGCATTCTGAACAGATTCCGCATGGCTTTTTTTGTCATTTTAGCCAAACATTTTTTGGTTGTCCTGAAATTTGCCCGGAAGTGGAAATTGGGGCTTGACAAGAGATAGAATCTATGATATAATACAGATACGCACACGATTTATAGTAGGTAATATGCAATCAAAACACTATATCTTGTGTTTTGCATATGAAAGTGCCAAACACAAAATCTCGTGTCCATGTGGCAAAAAGGAGGGAAACAGCTTGAAAATCGCAGGTTTACAAAAGCTCACGCTGCTCGATTTTCCCGGAAAAACTGCGTGTACGATTTTTGTACGAGGCTGTAATTTCCGCTGTCCCTTCTGCCACAATGCCGGACTGGTCACGCAGGACTGTAGCGAGGAAATCTCCATGGACTCGCTGCTCGCATTTCTCAAGAAACGAATCGGCTTGCTTGACGGCGTTTGTGTCACTGGCGGTGAACCGCTGCTTCAGCACGATTTGCTGCCATTTTTGCAAACGGTACATGCCATGGGCTATGCCGTTAAGCTCGACACCAACGGCAGCTGTCCGGACAAGCTCCGATCTGCTGTCGAATCCGGCTGTGTCGATATGGTTGCCATGGACATCAAGAATTCACCCGAAAAATATGCCGTGACGGCCGGAACGGAGCGCATTCGCATGGATGAGATTCACGAGAGTGTTCGATTCTTACTGCAAGACACCGTACCCTATGAGTTCCGCACGACAGTCGTCAAGGATTTCCATACCGATGCCGATTTTCACCGGATCGGGCAATGGATTCGGGGCGCAAAAGCCTACTATCTGCAAGCGTTTCGTGACTCCGGTCACCTCATACAGCCCGATCTGACCGGCTGTTCCGATGCAGAAATGCAACGATTTTTGCAAATTGTTCGCAGCTATGTACCGCAAGCCGCCCTTCGGGGTATTGACCCCATAAACTGAAAGAAAAGAGGAATTGCCATGTATCAAGTATCCAAACGTGACGGTCAAACCGTTGCATTCGAGCTTTCTAAGATCTCTGCTGCCATCCGAAAGGCATTCGATGCCCAAAACAAACAGTATCATCCCGATATCATCGACCTCCTCGCCTTGAAGGTCACCGCACATTTTGAGCCGAAAATCAAGAACGATATGATCACCGTGGAGGAGATTCAGGACTCCGTCGAGGCTGTTCTCAGTGAGGCAGGCTATGGCGATGTTGCAAAGGCATATATCCTCTATCGCAAGCAGCGGGAAAAGCTGAGAAACCTGCGATCCACCATCCTCGATTACAAGGAAATCGTAGACAGCTATGTCAAGGTCAGCGATTGGCGTGTAAAGGAAAACTCTACCGTCACCTACTCTGTCGGCGGCTTGATTCTCAACAACTCCGGTGCGATTACTGCGCACTACTGGCTCTCCGAAATCTATGACGAGGAGATTGCCAATGCCCATCGCAATGCTGACATTCATCTGCACGACCTCTCCATGCTGACCGGTTACTGTGCCGGTTGGTCGCTCAAGCAGCTGATTCAGGAGGGCTTGGGCGGTGTCGAGGGCAAGATTACCTCCGCTCCGGCAAAGCACCTTGCAACCCTCTGCAACCAGATGGTCAACTTTCTCGGTATCATGCAGAATGAGTGGGCAGGCGCACAGGCGTTCTCCTCCTTCGATACCTACCTTGCTCCGTTCGTCAAGGCGGATAATCTCCCCTATGATCAGGTCAAAAAGTGCATCGAGTCCTTTATCTTCGGTGTCAATACGCCCTCTCGTTGGGGTACGCAGGCACCGTTCTCCAACATCACCCTCGACTGGACGGTTCCGGACGATCTCGCCGAAGTCGAGTGCATTGTTGGCGGTAAGCCCGCCGGTTTCCGCTATAAGGACTGCAAAAGGGAAATGGATATGGTCAACAAGGCCTTTATCGAAACCATGATTGAGGGCGATGCCCATGGCCGTGGCTTCCAGTATCCGATTCCGACCTACTCGATCACCAAGGACTTCGATTGGTCCGATACCGAGAACAACCGCCTGTTGTTTGAGATGACCGCCAAGTACGGTACGCCTTATTTCTCCAATTATATCAACTCCGATATGCAGCCCAGTGATGTGCGCAGCATGTGCTGCCGTCTGCGGCTTGACCTGCGGGAACTGCGCAAAAAGACCGGCGGTTTCTTCGGTAGTGGTGAATCGACCGGTTCGATCGGTGTGGTCACCATCAATATGCCCCGTATTGCCTATCTTGCAGAGAATGAGCAGGACTTCTATCAGCGTCTTGACAAACTGATGGACATTGCCGCTCGCAGCTTGAAGGTCAAGCGTACTATCATCACCAAGCTGCTGAATGAGGGTCTGTACCCCTATACCAAACGCTACTTGGGCTCGCTCGACAACCACTTCTCGACCATCGGTTTGATCGGTATGAATGAGGTGGGCTTGAATGCCAAGTGGCTGCGCAAAGATCTCACTCATACCGAAACACAGATCTTCACCAAGCAGGTGCTCGACCATATGCGGGAGCGTCTCTCCGATTATCAGGAGATGTACGGCGACCTCTATAACCTCGAGGCAACGCCTGCCGAGTCTACGACGTATCGCTTTGCCAAGCACGATGTGCAGCGGTATCCCGATATCATCACCGCAGCAAAGCCCGGTGACACCCCCTACTACACCAACAGCTCTCATCTGCCTGTCGGCTACACCGAAGATATTTTCTCCGCGCTTGACATTCAGGATGAACTTCAGACTTGCTATACCTCCGGTACGGTGTTCCATGCTTTCCTCGGAGAAAAGCTGCCCGACTGGAAAGCGGCTGCAACGCTCGTCCGCAAGATTGCAGAGAACTATAAGCTCCCCTACTACACGCTCTCCCCGACCTATTCTGTTTGCCGTAACCATGGCTACCTCACAGGCGAACAGCCTGTCTGCCCGCATTGCGGTGCGGAAACCGAAGTGTATAGCCGTATCACCGGCTACTACCGCCCAGTCAAAAACTTCAATGACGGTAAGGCACAGGAATTCAAGGATCGCCGTGTCTATAATATCGAAACCTCTGTCTGCAAGCGTGAGGGCGCAAAAGCTGTTCCGGAGTCTGTTGAAAGCGTTCGTACAACCGATGCCAACGGTTCTGTTCTGCTGTTCGCAACTGCCACCTGCCCGAATTGCCGTATGGCAGAACGCTTCCTCACCGATGCCGGTATCGCCTATACCAAACTGATTGCCGAGGAGCATGCCGATCTCGTTGCCAAGTATGGTGTCAAGCAAGCCCCGACACTGGTTCTGGTCGATGGGGATGACTTCGAGCGAGTGGTCAATGTGTCTAATATCCGTCGCTTTGTCGAACAGCTTGCCACTTCTGCTTCCGGCGATGCCGACAGCACTGCAAGCGTATGAGCAGTTTGTATGATATTGTAGTCGTTGGGTCGGGTCCTGCTGGCCTGACGGCTGCGCTCTATGCCAGACGTGCCGGAAAAACGGTTCTCGTCCTCGAAAAGGAGAACTTCGGCGGACAGATTACCTACTCCCCGAACATTGAGAACTACCCCTCCGAGCGTTCCATGAGCGGTGCGGCATTTGCCGAAAAGCTGCTCGCACAGGTACAGGATTTCGGTGCAGTACTGGAGCTTGATACTGTGCGCCATATTACACCGCAGGACAATACATTCCAAATTACCGGCGAATACGGCTGCTATACCGCCCGTGCCGTTATCCTCGCAACCGGCTCTCGCCATCGTATGCTCGGACTGCCGCATGAGGAAGAACTGGTCGGTGCCGGTGTATGCTACTGCGCCGTTTGTGATGGTGCTTTCTACAAGAATCAGCATGTTGCTATTGTCGGCGGCGGCAATACTGCTTTGCAGGATGCTGTACTGCTTTCCGACCTCTGTACCTCGGTGACTATTGTGCAGAATCTCCCGGATCTGACCGGCGATACTGTGCTGCAAGAAAAGGTTGCAAGGCTTGAAAATGTTCGGATTCGCACCAACACCATCGTGTCTACACTCCATGGCGACAGCGAACTGCAAGGCATTACCATTCGCTCGATCGATACCAATCAGGAGGAACGGCTTGATGTGACCGGTTTGTTTGTAGCCATCGGGCAGATTCCCGAAACCGAACCCTTTGCACGGCTCTCTGCGCAGGATTCGCATGGCTATATCATCGCCAATGAACAGTGCTTGACCGATACACCCGGTATCTTTGTTGCAGGTGATTGCCGTACCAAACCTGTGCGTCAAATCGTCACCGCAACCGCCGATGGTGCAACCGCAGCATTTGCCGCTTGCCAATATCTTGATCGTTGAACAAATCCCTCATGCCACGCTTTGGTATGAGGGATTTTTGATGCCGGATGGAAACGAGTTTGCTGCCTACCCGAAAGACGCCTGTGAAACTCCATAAGATCTTCTGCAATGTCGTGGTGTTCATATATTGAATGATCCAAATCGATCCAATGATATTGTTATCTGGATTGCAGATGTTGTAACCGGAAAACGTGGCGGAACGGTTTTGCTTGCTATCAATACCTTTGCACCGCTGGAATCCTTTTGCTGTATTTTCTGTCTTACAAACTATCCTGTAAGCTTTATCTGAAAGGAGTTGAAGAGCTTGACGAACGATAACAAAACGATCGCCTTACGGTTTGTGATTTTCTATACACTGGCAATTCTGCCCCTTGTGATATTGACGCCAAAGCTCAGCAATACATTGCTGCTAAAGAAAAAAATTTTTGCAATCAAAAAGCACCTCAAACAAGTTGGGGTGCTTTCCGTTTTCTGACCGTCATCTCATGATGATATGGTCTTTTGTTTGTCAAAGATACGAGACTTCTTCAGCAATACCAAACCACATACGCTCGAACAGATACCTGCCAATAGCAGCAGCCAATTCTGCATTGAGGTCACACCGGTCTGCGGCAGCGTACAGATTTCTCCTGCCCGATTCGTACCGGTTGCGGTCACAGGCTCTACGATGTACACATCCAGCACCTTGCCGTTTTCATCGAGCAAGGTAGAAATCAGTGTTCCATCCTCGGTGATGAGCCAGTCCGTATCTTTTGGCGTCACGCCGGTCTTGGATTCGTAATCATGCTTCGCCCACATGGCAATGGTCAGGGGCTGCACATTTTTGTATGTGTCTACCGGAATCATTGCACCGGTCTGTTCGGTCAGGATTTGCAAGGTTTCCGTTTCATAGATACCGCTGAGCGTAAGCCTTCCATCGGCATACTGCGCGGTCACATCTGCCCCATTCACAAGCACCTGCTTGACATCATAGCCACATTCCAATATGATATCCAACGTGAATGCGTCCAGTCTCGGAACGACAAATTCTCTGTCGATGTACGCATCATAGGCAACAACCGCATGCTCCGTATCTATGGTCAGCGTGTGCGCCGTCGGCACGTCGGCGGTCAGGCTGACAGCATCCTCGTCAGTTGCTCCAAAACAGGACATCGAGTACAACAGCAGGTACAGCATGCACACAACTGCCGCAATCCCTTTCATACGCAACCCTCCTTTACGCATCGCTTGGAACATATGCTACCGTAAACGTAACCGTCCCCTTATACTGTCCGGCGGCTGCTTGATTCCAGTCCGCCTTTGTAATGTCAATGGTCAATGCCGTGCTGTCTCCAACTGCTTGGTATTCGGCAGATGTGAACGCTTTCCCGTTTGCATTCAGCGCATAGGGAATGGTTTTGGTCACATCGGCTTGGTTGGTCAATGCTGTGGTCGCCGCCGAAACTCGTACCGCATAGCCCGGCTCCAGTTGTGCACGGGTCAGCTCGATTTTCCCGAAATCGGTTTGCGTTGCATTGAACGCAATGTTCGTATCAGCAGGAATCGTCACCGTATAGGTCGGCATCACGCTTGTGGTGACGGCAACATCATGCTGCTCTGCACTGACCGCTGTTGCTTGGCTCGACCATGCCATCAATGCGCAAAGCATATATACCACTTTCTTCTTCATATGACTCCCTCCTAACATATTGTCATCCATTTTATTCAATGGTTGGCGTTTGTTCGGGTATGGTAACGGAAATGGTAAAGGTCACGGTGTCCTGATACTCACCGGCAAATTCCGGGTCATCGGCAGCGAAATGCAAAGTCGAAGACTGTTCGGTTGCAGTGGTGTTGAAGGTGGCAACCACATTGCTCGTTTCGGTAACTGCTACATCGCCAATTGTCACGGTATACGGTAATTCGGCTGCTTCTGCCGAAGTCATCACAAAGCTGCTGTCGAGCTTTACCTGAATGATTTCCCGGTTCTTCAGGCGAACATCCGATGCTGATACGGTCAGGTCGTTCTCATAGGTGATCACGGTGGTGCTATCCTCTGTCACGGTTTCTTTCTCTTCCAGCTCAATGGTTGCCGGGATGGTGGCGAGATAGCCGGGATTAACATTGAACGAAACTATGGTTTCTGCGGTTTTAGAGTCGGAGTCCTGTGTGATATCGATCGCAAAGGCTGTCATGGTCATAGCAGAAGCCAGTACACAGGCAATGGTTGCAGCAAAGATTTTTTTCATGATGATTCCTCCTTGAATATGTTCAGGCAGTGGGTTTCACTGCAACTGTAAACGTAATGGTGCTGGTATATGCACCGGCGTAGGTCAGGGTTTTCGGCTCTGAAAAGGACAGTGTAGCATCGCCGCTACCGTCAACAGGGGTAACCGCAAGTACAGTATCGCCAACCGATACGGCTTCTGTGCCTTTGTTTACGTTGTAGTTAATGACTGCGCCCTCGGCGGTGGTCAGCGTGAAGGCATTGCTTGCGTCACTTGTGCCGGTAAGCGAAACCTCCACCTGACTGCCGTAGGCGACCACCACATTCTCAGCACTGATTGTCGCCGTCTGCCCTAATTCTACCGTTCCGGGAATGGTCACTGTGTAGGTGGGTGCGATAGAGTAATGAATTTGCATATTGTTTTCCGCATAGCGGAAAGAAATATTGTCAAATTGCGTTTTGCCTTCTGCAAAGCTTACCTGATCGCTGAGCAAGGAAAGCACAACCTTATGCAGTCCTTCGATCGTACCTTGAAAGCTTTCCGGAATGGATACCCACTGATATTCCGTTAGGTCCACATCGTTTTGAATCACAAACACTTTACCCGATAGCGTATTCCCTTGATTTGCAAGGTGTGAAAGTCCTGCCACCTGTGCAGGCGTAGATAACTGAAATTGGTTCTGAGTACTGCCATACCACGAAATATCGAAATGTCCGCTATCCAGCCAAGAGCCGTCCGCAGCGGCAACCGTAGGAAATGCACTCAAACAGATCATTGCAGAGGCGATTCCAACCACAGCAGCTCTTTTCAGTTTTACGAAAAACGGCGTTTCGGATCGTTTGAAAGGTGCGTCCTTCGGATTCGGTATCCGCACAGGCAAAACTTCCGCCGTTCGGAAAGAAAGATCTCCCAAATGCATGAGGGAATAGTCGTAGGGATTTCCTTCATCGGCTTCAGAGAGAAAGCGGTAAAACTTCCCGTCATTTTGAACTTTAATTTTCAAAATGACATAGTTTTCCGGATTTTGTGGAGCTCGCCGCCGTACCGACAGGCAATCGTCGATATAAGAAGCCCCTTTCTCCATAAGCTGTCGGAACAGCATTCTGGAATCTTCTACATTGGTTGTAAAAAAGCAAAATATATCATTGCCGGTTTTAAAAACTTTTTCAGACAAAACCCTTTCTGCATTGGCTCTTGATGTATAGTGGTACAATTCAGAAATCGGCTTTTGATATTTTATAAAACGCATTATGAAATTACCTCCTTAACCGCTACGGTAAAGGTCACGTTGCCGATATAGTCGCCGGAGAATTTTGTTGAATCAGGCTCTGTAAAGGAAAGGGTAACGTTGCCGCTTGCTGCGGTTGCGGGATCGACCGTCAGAACGGTATCGCCCACATTGACAAGGGTTTCTCCGTTTTTCACCGTATAGTCAATCGTTGCACCCTCGGTGGAGGTCAGCGTGAAGGCATTGCTTGCACCACTTGTGCCGGTAAGCGAAACCTCCACCTGACTGCCGTAGGCGACCACCACATTCTCGGCACTGATTGTCGCCGTCTGCCCTAACTCCACTGTTGCCGGGATGGTCACGGTATAGGCAGGGTCAACGCTGAAGGTGACTTGGATATCGCCGGATTGGGGATCGCTGTCCGGTTCAATCTGGGTGTTCGCCGCGAAAGCGGTCAGGGACATTGTGCCGCAGAGGGCGAGGGCGAGAAGTGCCGATAAAAGTTTTTTCATAGTGTATTCTCCTTGCATTATATAATTTTTAGTAACTGTAATTGCTCTTTTCTGTTGCTTGCACTGTGTTTTGATGCCTGTAGCTGTTTAAGCAAAGCCTTCTACCAATCTTTTTCAAATGTGGGGACTTCAAAAGTGGGAGTTTGGGCCTGGTTATAAATAATCGCAAATGTAATATCATTCACATAAAAAGTCACATAATGACCTTCAAGATCTATGCAAGTAATTGTATATCCAAACAAATTGATTGGTTGAAGATATGTGCCTTTAGGCATACCCAAAATTTCATTAAAGAATCGTTCTACGGTGCTTTGGTCTGAATAAAATATGTAATCACCTACATCTATCTGCCCTTTGGGGTCGCCATTTTCATCGAAAAAGCATGACTCGAACGCCTCTTTTCTTTGGGCTTCAGTAAGTTCCCACTTGTCACTGTTTGATGACAAGTCTCCACTAAGGATAATACGGGTATCAGCCGACATGGATATACCGCTGATGGTCAGATGGTGCGTGCGGAAAGAGATGTCAACATCATTGGCATCGGATGGCGCAAGCACGTAGAAATGGCAGATGTCTGTTCCGCTCGCAATGGTTTCGTCACTGACGTAATTTTTCGTCACTGTTTGCGTAGCCGTTCCGGTCGAAGCACCTTGCTGCACATTGTAGCCCTCGGCACTGCTAAAGGTTACGGTGAGTGCGTCACCGTCCTTTGGCTCAAAACTCTTTTCCCCACTGTGCTGCAGCGTCACCTTAGTCACCACAGGGGTCAGCGTGATGTTCTGCTCCGCTGTGCCGCTTGCCATGGCGGCATAGGCTGCCGTCCCCGCCGTGTAAGGCACGGCGGTCAGATCGGTGGGTGCGTCGCCTGTGGCGTTGTCCGCCCAGAACAGATAGGTGTACGCCGTATCAGACTCCTGAGCCGGGAAGGCAAAGGTGATGCCATCGCCGCTCTTTGTACCGGTTATCACATCGGTTTTCCCTCCGTCCGGGCGCACCGCCTGTGCAAAGAAGCGTGTCGGCTGCTCCGCCTGAGCCTCACCGCCCGACTGCTCGATTCCGTCATCGAAATTCACCGTCATCTCTTCCAAGGCGGTGTCCACCGTGGCGATGAATGTGGCAGGCAGTGCCGCTGCAACCGTAAAGGTCACCGTGCCGGTGTATTCGCCGGAGTATTGGACGTTGTCCGGCTCCGTAAACGTGAGTTCCGTTGCTCCGCTTGCGTTCCCTGCCTCAACCGTCAGCACGGTATCGCCCACATTGACAGGGGTTTCTCCGTTTTTAATCGTATATCCAATCGTTGCGCCCTCTGCTGATTTCAGAGTAAAGGCGTTGTTCTCGACGCTTGTGCCGGTCAGGGACACAGTCATTTTTCCGCCGTAAGGCAAGGACACATCTTCTGCCTTGATGGTTGCCGTTTCTCCCAACGTGACCGTGTCAGGAATGGTGACGGTATCGGTGGGGTTTACGCTGTAAGTAATTTGGGTGCTGCCTGCTTTCGGGTCGCTGTCCTGATGATGTCCGCCGCAAAGGCGGTCAGCGACATTGTAGCAAACAGACTCAGGCTCAGTGCGGCTGCAATGAGATTTTTCATTATGATTCCTCCTTTATATGTAAAATTTTGGTCGCTGCTATTTCTCTGATGCAGGGATCGCTCTGCCCGGTATGGGCAGGCGATGTGCATGAGTTATTTTTGTGACAGTCGAAGTGCCACTTCTGTATGTTTTTTATGCAATTCTATCTCATACATAAGTCATTAATTCAGCTTTGTAATCGTACTGCTGGCATCCACTGTTGCGTCAATTCCATTGGTCGCTGTCGCAGGGCAATCTCTACTGCCAGAATGACCGATGTAATCACTCAGGTGGTTGCCTCTTTCTACATAGTGTCTGCTCAACAACTGAAAAAGCACGTAGAAGCTTTGCTGTGGAGTGCTTTTTCAGTTGTTGAATGCAAGGATTTTTGGCGTTTAAGACAAAAATCCTTGCCCTTTGCCGCCGCAAACGGGCGGCAAAGGCAGACTCTCATCAGGGAGTACGGCACCAAATCTTTGATTTGTGCCGCTGAAAAGCCTGTAAAACAGGATTTTCAGCCAATAACTGTCCCTTCGGGCAGTTATTGAGTACGTACTAATTATTGCTGTACGACTTGTTATAGCCGATATATCCTTTATAAGTTGCGTTTTGCAGGATACGACCTACATTGTGGCAAGTTCATTTTGTAGTACCTGTTGCAGTAAGGCGTTTACGCTCCATTAAAATCTTTGCGATTTTCAGCGTTCCGTAGCCTTCTTCGTAAAGGTCGTATATCATACGGACTGTTTCAGCCTGTTCGGGATTGATGGTATAAGTCTCGCCGGGTTTTCTGTCGTAACCTAAGATGTTACCGCTACCGTAAAGCTGTTTATTGGCACGGCTGATACGCTGACCTGCACGGACACGTTCGGAAACCTTACGGCTTTCTTCCTGAGCGAGTGTTGCCATAATTGTCAGACGAAGCTCTCCATCACCGTCCATAGTCCAGATATTATCGTCAACGAAGAATACCTCAATTCCACGACCCTTTAATGCACGGGTATAAATTAGAGTGTCAACGGTATTTCTTGCGAAACGGCACACCTCACGGGTGAGGTCGAACATTCCTTTTTCGGCGTCTGCAATCATTCTCATAAACGAAGGTCTTTTTTTCGCCTGAGTACCTGTGATACCCTCGTCTATGTATCTGCCTACGACTTCCCAATTCGGAAAACGCTTTGCAGTATCTTCATACCACTGCATCTGATTTTCAAGAGCTGAGAGCTGAGCCTCGTGTTCCGTTGATACTCTACCGTAGAATACGACCTTTCTCGGTCTGTTTTTATCGAGAAAAAGCGGATTTGTTCCATAATACATAATATGTCCTCCTTGTCGGCATTAAGCCATATATTCTTTGAGTTCGTGTTTTACAATTTTATCAAAGGTTTCCTGATTGATAAGTTCGTGCTTGAGCAGAACTTTCAGAGCCACCATATACCAAATTTGCGTTCAATTTGTGTTGTATTTGTCATTTCTATCTCTCCTTACATTTTATCGCTTTAAAGCGTAAATGTCAAGAGTGTTTCCTGACTTTCGCTTGGTGCGTGGTATACCTATTTTTGATATAGGCTATGTAAAAAGGCAGCTTAGCGAGAAAGCTGCCATTAGGTAAAGGAAGTTACCTATATGAAAACTGAAAGAAATCATCTGTTTATAACGTCAAATATCTTATCAAACTCATCATCGGTAAGTTCGATACCGTAGTTGTGGTAGAGTAAACCCATAATTTCACAGGTTTTCTCCAAATTCTTGTCAAGTTCCTTCATAGCTTCATCGGCAGCAAAAACTACTACCATTACATTTCCATAAATAAATTATCATTTATTTTCAGTTAGTTGGTGTTTTCTGTATTATCCAGTCGAAAACAGGCAAAATGCCATGTGATTTCAAGCGGTTATACAAGAACGTTGCTCCCTTGTTCGTCCAACGAGTATGAATAAAGAAGCCTCCACCTTCTCCGTAGAAGGTTGGGCGTTTGTACATCCTTACATATCCGCAATTCTCATATTCAGGAGCAATCATCCAAGTGCCATAAGCTCTATACTGAATGCCGAGAATAGAGAGTAAACGATTAAATTCGCTTGCCGACATCTGATATGCGATTGCAATATCAGATACATTCAGCAAATCGCTTTCATCATCATACATATTGATAAAATCAACGACCTCTGCAAGAGAGCAGTTTTCTTCGGCAAGCCTGCTATTCTCATTTTCAAGCTCCCTCGTGCGAAGCTTTTCTTCTTTAAGCTGAATAAAGAGCCTTTCGGCTTCCTCAGTGCCGTTAAGCACATTGTCGATTGTCTGCTCTGTTGCATATATTCCGTATTTCCTGATTGAAGGGAGAACTTCGGAAATAACCCAGCGTTTGAACTGTCTTGCGGTTTTGAGTTTGATTTTAATGATTAAGCAGTAAACTCCACTTTCGTGAATAATGGTCTGATTTGGATTTCCTTTATTTCCGTCACGAATCGTTACGGTATTTTTATCTTCCTCATCAACGTGGTCGAGCAAAGCTTTTCTTGTATTTGAATACCCAAGTGCTTCCGCAACATCTTTAACTACAAACCACGGCTGACCGTCAATGAGGATTGTTCTTACTGAGCCAAACTATTCATTTTCAAAAATTTTGATTTCGTTACTCATTCTCGTTATCTCCAAAGTTATTGTTAATTCCGACGCTTACCGCAAGAGCCTTATCGACCTCAGCGAGCGTCTTATTGCTTATGCGGCACAGCATTTTGCCGAGCCTTGACTTGTCGATTACCTGAACCTGTTCGCAAAGCACCATCGAGTTCTTGCGAAGTCGATTGCTGAAAACAGGAACGTGAACGGGCAACGCTCGTTTCTTAATTGCCGTTAGCGGACCGAAGCAGAAAGCCATTCTTGCGTTATATGGTGGATTTGAGGGGATAGAAATATCCTTTGGCTCAATAAAAACCTCATATCCTGCTTTCTTAACGTCAGCGGTGCACTTGTCATCTGGATTATCTTTTCTAAATAGTGTATCCTCAACAACCAGTCATTTTTAAAACGTCCCTATTTTCAACATCAAAAAAGAAAAAGGACAAGACAAATTCAAAGAGGTGCAAAAGCATCGCCGCAAGGCGGTCGATGTTCAT
>CALXHI010000017.1 GCA_944388075.1 uncultured Clostridia bacterium
GAGCTTTAACGCTTCTTCTTTGAATTCTTTGCTGTACTTCATTACATTTACCCCTTCTGGTTTGATCATTTCTATTATACCAGATCTTTGGATGTTTGTCGACTGCTCTGTCAGTATAACATATCAATGTTCCTTGAGCGGGAGTTCGGAGGGCAAAGCCCATGTCATTGAAAAAAACCGACGCAATTCCTAGCGTCGGTTTTTCCAGTATATGCACGCTCCTCACGCCTCAGAGATCATTTCCGTCATGGAGTACATACCGGCAGGCTTATCAGAAAGGAACAGCGCCGCATTGATTGCACCTTCCGCAAATACACGCTTCGATGCAGCAATATGCTTCAGCGAAATGCACTCATCCGGTCCGGCAAACAATACCTCATGCTCACCGACAATCGTACCGCCACGAATCGAGTGCATACCAATTTCAGACACATCCCGCTTTTTGCGCACGTTGTGACGGTCATATGTCAGCGTTTTCGGCGTTTCGGACTGCTCACACAGTGCATTCGCCAACATCAATGCTGTACCCGACGGTGCATCGATTTTCTGATTATGATGCTTCTCGATGATCTCGATATTAAACTGATCGCCGAGCACCGATGCCGCCTTTTTGGAAAGCGCAATTAACAGCTGAATGCCGATCGACATATTAAATGAAAAGAAAATCGGAATCTGATTGGCAGCCTGACGAATCTCCGCCATCTGCTCTTCACTGTAGCCGGTTGTTGCCAGCACAAGCGGCGTACCGTTCGCGCAGGCATATTGCAGCAAGCCCCTCAGAGCCGAGGGGTGGCTGGAATCAATGATTACATCGGGCTTCACCGGAAAGGCCGTCGGTGCAGTCACAACCGGAAATCCCAAATCGCATTCCTGCAAATCAAGTCCGGCGCAAATTGCAACATTCTCCCGTTCGGCTGCGGCTGTGGCGACAGTACGTCCCAGCTTCCCGCATACGCCACTGATAGCGATTTGAATCATATTTTCACTCCTTTTGAATTGGCCGCACAAAGCAATCCCGGCTCTGTGCGGCATTGCATTACGAAATCAGACCATGTGTACGCAGTGCATCGGCGAGCAGCACACGGTTTTTCTCTTCCATCGGGCAGAGCGGCAGACGGCAGTCGCCAACGTCCATACCTATCAGATTCATGGCTTCCTTCACAGGAATTGGGTTGACCTCGATGAACAGACGATTGATCAAGGTCAGGTATTCGAGCTGCATTTTTGCGGCGGTGGCAAAGTCACCCTGCAGGGCAGCGGCGCACATATCATGCGTTTGCTGCGGAATGACATTCGACAGCACCGAAATCACGCCCTTTGCGCCGAGCGACATCAGCGGCACGATTTGGTCATCGTTACCCGAATACACATCGAGCTGATCACCGCAGCGTTCGATGACTTGTGCGGCATAGGAAATGTTGCCCGATGCTTCCTTGATGGCAACGATATTGGGGTTCTTTGCCAGCTCTGCGACCGTATCGACCGCAATATTCATACCGGTACGAGAGGGGACATTGTAGAGGATGACCGGCAACCCGACCTCATCGGCAATCAACGAAAAGTACGAAACAAGGCCCTTTTGGGTCGTCTTGTTATAGTAGGGCGTGACGAGCAGCAGACCATCCGCACCGACATTCTTTGCTGCCATGGAAAGGCACAGGCAAAATGCAGTATCATTGCTGCCGGTACCGGCGATGATCGGCACACGGTGACGAGCTTGCTCGACCGCAAATCGAATGACCTCGATATGCTCTTCCTCGGTGAGGGTCGAGCTTTCACCGGTTGTACCGGCGATGATCAGCGCATCGGTATGGTTTGCGATTTGGGTTTCCATCAACTCGGCGAACTTGTCGTAATTGACAGAGCCATCGGCACAAAACGGTGTGACCAGCGCAACGCCTGCACCGGTAAACAGTGTTTGTTTCATCAGAAAATCATCCTTTCTCGTGCGTGTTATGGATGTGGAGATCGGCAGGGGAATGCCAGCATTCTCCCTGCAATGTATGACCGAACAGCGATTGCAGCCATGCGGTCAGTGTATCGGTTTCTTGTGCGAGCAGTGGGAGAATTTCTCGTTCCTGCGATATTTTCGCAAGGAGAATGCTGCCGTAGATTGGCGAGTTGTTGAGAAATAATCCCGTTGCATAGAAATTATGCGGCAGTGCCCGATCACCGCTACGGGCATCGAGTACCATGCAGAGCATCGGAATCGGTGCATTCGGAATGCGGAGCGTTTCGATAACGTCCGTATCGAGCATGGCGGCAATGGTATCGGGTTTCGGGGCAGCCGTTGTCGTCTCACGGGTGAGACGATGCTCCGGCGTAATGCGGAGAAACCGGTAAGTTTCCATGTGCGCCTCCCTCACAGCATGCGAACAAAATTGCGCACAATGATGTGGTCGGCAACGGTGTCCCCGATATGGGACAGTGACTCGGGGATATCGTAGCAGTAAATCGGCATCGTGCCTTCGGAATCGAGTTCATCCATGGCATGCAGGACCGTTTCTTCTGCCACCTCGGGCATCGGGATGAAGATGCGTTCGACCGTTTCCTCACCGCCGATGACACGGGTAATGGTCACTGCACGTTTCGATGCCGTCACGGCGAGATAGCAGCTTTCGTTCGAGAGGAGAAACGCACGGTATTCCATATTGACATCCGCTTTGAGTCCGCAGTCGATTAGCAATTCACTCAAACCATGCGCTTCCAAATCGGTGAGATCATCGGGCAGGACGAGCAGAACCGGCTTATTGCGTGCCCCCTTGAGCTGTTCCTTGAAGAAGGCTTTCAGCTCTTTGTGACGGGCTTCGAGGTTGCAGAGATAGGCGGGCACAAAGGGATAGGGGCATGGCGATTGCGGTTCATAGCGGATCAATTCAACGTCATGGCTGAAGAGTTGATTGTCGTTGCGCACATCGGGCGTAGCAAACAGGATGCTGTCCTCATGTGGACAGGCATAGACATATTTCATGGTATCTGCAATGTCTCCTTTTGTTGGGATTTCGCCAAAAAATCAGTCGAAATAGCCCTTTGCGGCAAGAAGTTCGGCAAGCTCAACCGCACCGCCGGCTGCACCACGCAGTGTATTGTGCGACATACAGACGAATTTGTAGTCGAACAGGGTATCCTCACGCAGTCTGCCGATGGTGATAGCCATACCGCCCTCGAGCATACGTTCACTGCGAATCTGCGGACGATCGGGTTCTTCAAAGTAGTTGAGGAACTGCTTCGGTGCATGGGGCAGCGCAAGCTCCTGCGGCTCGCCGCGATATTCCTTCCAGATCTGCTTAATTTCCTCGATGGACGGCTTCTGCTCGAATTTGACGAACACAGCAGCGGTATGACCATCGGTGACCGGCACACGCAGACACTGTGTGGTGATCAGCGGTGCAGCTGCCTTGACGATTTCGCCGTTCTCGACTCGACCCCAGACCTTCAGCGGCTCCTGCTCGGACTTTTCCTCTTCGCCGCCGATATAGGGGATGAGATTATCGACCATTTCAGGCCAACGCTCGAAGGTCTTGCCGGCACCGGAGATTGCCTGATAGGTGCAGGCGAGAACCTGCTGAATGCCGAACCTGCGCAGCGGATGCAGAGCCGGAACATAGCTCTGGATAGAGCAGTTGGACTTAACGGCGATGAAGCCGCGCTTTGTACCCAGACGTGCTTTCTGTGCGGCGATAACCTCGAGGTGCTCGGGGTTTAGCTCCGGAATGATCATCGGAACATCGGAGGTGAAGCGGTGAGCGGAGTTGTTTGAGACGATCGGACATTCTGCCTTTGCATATGCCTCTTCGAGGGCACGCAGAGCGTCCTTCTTCATATCGACAGCGCAGAAGCAGAAGTCTACTTCGGCGGCGATCTTTTCGATATCCTGCTCTGCATCATAAATGACGAGATCGGCGAGCTTCTCAGGCATGGGCTGATCGACGAATGCCCAGCGGCTGCCGACAGCGTCACGATAGGTCTTGCTGGCAGAACGGGACGATGCTGCCAGCACCTTGACATCAAACCAAGGGTGATCGGCAAGCAGCAGTGCAAACCGCTGACCAACCATGCCGGTTGCGCCGATGATGCCAACACGATAGGTACGAGTTTGATTCATGATAATGTTCCTCCAAATGTAAAAGTACAGTTTTGCGCCGTTCGGACGCAGGTTGAACGGGGCAGAAAAAATCCGCCCGATGGATCATCGGACGGTTGGGCAGCAAACGGATTTCAGATGCGGCGATTGCATATGCTGTTCGTGCGCCATTGCATTGAAACACCGGTCAGCACTCCACTGCGATATCGCAGTGACAGTTACGCACTTGTTCAATGCGTACCCAGCCAAACGCTTGCCGGAACGTTTGACTTCGGCGAATCTGCCTTTTTGGGGGAGTTTTTCGGGTTGGCAACCCAAGCTCCGCCATACTGATCGGATTCGCACCTCTGTCCGTATCTCTATTGTATCATGTTATGGTTGCTTTGTCAATACCTTTTTGCAACTTTTTTTCGGATTACGGTTTATTCTATGCAAAGATGGTGAAAACTGTGCATAGCGAGCAGGCCATGCCTGCATCCGTTTTTCTAATCCGACCTTATGTTGCAGAACACACAATCGGCTTCTGCGGCTACGCCGCAAAGGGGGAATTATACAATATTCGGTATTCTATAACGTTGTGTTGGCGTAGCCAACACGCCATTGGAACCGAAAAAAGAGTCCCCCATAATAAAAGTTTCGTCCACCGTTTCAAATGTGGCGGGTTTCCAAAGGGCAGAGCCCTCCGGTGGGTATGGGCGAATCCCATATCAATTGAGGCAACACCGCACAAAGACCGCCTGACGGCTTTGCACGCCATGTGCCCCGCACTTTTTCCGTCATATATCACATAAATGCTTAGGGATACTACAGAGTATTCCCTGCGCTTTTTGTTTCATCTGACGAAAAAATCGACTGCGCATCTGACGCACAATCTTTGTACGTTGTCGCCTTAAATCATCCGATGCCGATTTTGGCATCAGGTTTTCAAAGTATATGGAATAGGCTCTGTGATGTTGTACCCTAGATATGCGTGTTCGCCTTGACAAAAGGGCCGATATGTGGTAGAATATAGGAAACCAAAGCAGAAAGGATTGCTATCATGGAAATTCGCTTGAACGAAAATGCTGAGCTGGTTGCACGGATCCGTGCCGGCTTGAAGGCCAAAGAGGGCTACTGTCCCTGCCGTGTGCAGAAAACCGAGGATAACTATTGCATGTGCAAAGAATTCCGTGATCAGATCGCCGATCCGGAATTTGAGGGCTACTGTCATTGCAAGCTCTACTATAAATCCAAATAAATCCCTATGCCAAATGAAAGGGCGATTCAATTATGCTGAATATACAAAATCTGCAATATGCCGTGCCGCAGGACGGCGGTACGATGGGGATTTTGCGAGGCATCGACCTTACCATCCCCGAGCATCGCTTTGTCGTCATTACCGGTCCGAACGGCGGCGGTAAAACCACGCTTGCCAAATGCATCATGGGACTTGCTGTCCCGACTGCCGGTATGATCACTTGGAACGGCATCGATCTGACACATCTGAGTGTCACCGAACGCTCGAAAGCCGGTGTGCGCTATGGCTTCCAACAGCCGCCCCGATTCAAGGGCATTACCGTGCGTGATCTGCTCACGGTTGCCGCAGGACGAAAGCTTTCTCACAGCGAGGAATGCGGTATGCTGACGAAGGTCGGACTCTGTGCGAAGGATTATCTTGACCGTGAGGTGGACACCTCGCTGTCGGGCGGTGAGGTCAAGCGCATCGAGATTGCAACCGTGCTGGCGGGCAATGCATCGCTGATGATTTTCGATGAGCCGGAAGCCGGTATTGATCTTTGGAGCTTTGCCCGCTTGACCGAAACCTTTGGCGATCTGCGTGACGCACGCAATACAACAATTCTCATCATCTCCCATCAGGAGCGCATTTTGTCGATGGCAGATGAAATTCTGCTTGTGTCTGACGGCGTGATTGCCGGACGAGGCACGCCGGATGAAATCCTGCCGCAAATTACCGGCGAGACCATTTGCTTCTGCAAGGCGATGGAAAAATCCGAAAGGAGGAGTCACGCTTGAACGCAATCGAACAGCAAATGCTCGAACAAATCGCTGACCTGCATGCTGTGCCGAGCGGTGCATACAATATCCGCAAGGACGGGCAGTCGGTCGGTCGCAACAGCACTGCCGAAATCCGGATTATACCGCAGGAGGATTGTGATGGAATTGCGATTCATATTGCCCCGAATACCAAGAACCAGAGTGTGCATATTCCGGTTATTTTGGCGGAAAGCGGCTTGCAGGAAACGGTGTACAATACCTTCTATATTGGGGAAAACTGTGATGTCGTCATCGTAGCCGGCTGCGGTATCCACAATGACGGCAGTGCCGACAGTGAGCACAGCGGTGTGCATCGGTTCTATGTCGGCAAGGGGGCACGTGTGCGGTATGTTGAGAAGCACTATGGCGAGGGCAGTGGTACAGGCAGCCGCATCATGAATCCGGCAACGGTGGTCTATCTCGAGAAAGATGCCTATATGGAGATGGAAATGTCGCAGATTCGCGGCGTCAGCTCGACCAATCGCACATCGGAAATTCATGTCGGTGACCATGCCGAAATCGTGTTGACCGAGCGTCTGCTGACGCATGGTACGCAAACGGCAGAGTCTAGGGTTGACATTTTCCTGGATGGCGAGGACGCATCGGCACGCATTCTCTCTCGTTCGGTCGGACAGGATGAGAGTGTACAGACGTTTTTCCCGTGCATGACGGGCAATCAGAAATGCTTTGGTCATGTGCAGTGTGATTCCATTATTATGGGGAATGCGAAGATCAGTTCGATTCCTGCCATTCGTGCGAATTGCGTTGATGCACAGTTGATTCATGAAGCCGCCATCGGTAAAATTGCCGGCGACCAGCTGCTGAAGCTCATGACGCTCGGCTTGACCGAAGAAGAAGCCGAAGAGCATATCCTCAACGGATTCCTCAAGTAACGATCAGTGGCTCTATCGTTTGAAAAAGTCCGACGCCTTTAGTTCGGAAGCTGTATAGAAGTATTACAAAGACACTTTTGATATTCATGTCAAAAGTGTCTTTGCGTTGTTTACGGCGTTTTAAAATAGTACGTACTCAATAACTGCCCGAAGGGACAGTTATTGGCTGAAAATCCTGTTTTACAGGCTTTTCAGCGGCACAAATCAAAGATTTGTGCCGTACTCCCTGATGAGAGTCTGCCTTTGCCGCC
>CALXHI010000018.1 GCA_944388075.1 uncultured Clostridia bacterium
ACATCCTCCGAAGTGCAAGCTTTTTTCTCGTTTTTAACACTTTTCCTTGCACTTCTATTATATCACATTAGGACGTTTTTGTCGATATTTCTGTCAATATTTATGGTTTGAGGATACACTATATAAGACACCTTGAAATAGGTGGATACAAAATCGTTCCCAACCGGATATGCATAGGTTGTTGCATCGGTAACAGAAGTCACAACAGAATAGGTTTCGCCATCAGTTGCGGTCAATACATCTACGGTAGCGGGCACATCACTGCCACTCCAAGCTATGTCAATCGTGCTTATTTCCGCATTGTACGCGCCGACTGCGTAGAAGTAAATGCCAGCATCCTCATGATGGTCATCCGGGTCTTCAGATATGATACCTATCACATTAGCTGCACTTGGGGAGCTGGAGTCGATTACAATATCGCCGTATGGGGCATAAATCAGTCCTGCGAAACCGAAGTTTGTCGATTCGATATAGATATCCCCATGATGTGAAATCAATGCAGCATTGTTTGCATTGCAGAAACCACCGCTTACGAGAATATCCTCCTCCGCTTTCAGCTGCGTGTTCAGGTTGATGTTACCGTTCAGAGAAATGTTTCCGGTGGATACGATGGGTGTGTTCAGACTAATGTTGACATCTTCAACAGTATAGTCCGATTCGTAGGTCAGCACAGTATCCGAATCAAAATACGCATCATCGAGTTTTCCGAATGCGTAAACCATCGGCTGTTGCGCATGTTCAATACGCTGACCATTGACATTGAAGTTTGTGGCAGCCGTTTCGATTGATCCGTTCGTGACAACGCTGCCGTTCAGGCAGACATTATCAGCATTGATGGTTATTGCGCCATCTTCGTCCGATCCTGCGAACAGCGTATACGGGAATGGCTCATCACTCTCCAATGCCGATGCAGGAAGTGCCGGAAGGATGCTCAGAGTCATCACAACCGACAACAGTGCGGATAGTCCTCTTTTGTGCATATGAATTCCCCTTTTCCCATGATATTCTTGAAGCGCATTTGCTCTTTTGTATATATTCGTTTCATGTTTGAGTATAATCGCTATGCGTCTCTACCAATATTATACATATAGAATAATCTTTTGTCAATACTACGAATCCAATTTGTTCTCTTTCGGAGTATTGGCAAATTGTGGCTATATGCAAACAGCTCCATTGTGCAATATTCACATCGCGTGATGCGGAGTATCGAAAGCTTATACTATGATTCACGGATAGAGCAAGACCTACACGGCATTAGTGTCCAACACATCCATGCGGGCACTTGTCACAGAGTTACTATAAAGCTATACGAAATCCAACGCACCTACGCTCATTTCACCATTCATTTGTTTATGCACCAGTCATGCACCAATGTCTTGCACCCATAATCATTTGTTTTTGCACCAGAATCAGCATTGTATTGATTTCGGTGTCAATGGGGAGATGTTTCGGGAGAAACTCACCGCCGTGTGTCAAAAGGAGAACTACACAAAGGGAGGACGCTCGCCAATTGATGTCATTATCAAATTCAAAGCGAGTATTCTTCGCCGGCTTTACAACCTGTCTTATGACCTGCAGACAGCGCATATTCCGGCGGAGAAATTGCAGAAAATTTACCCGATGGCTGTGAGAACCAGATCTGCGAAAAGGGTAAAAGGAATCATCCGCTGACTGATGAACAAAAAGAATCGAATCGACTGAAATCCAAAGTTCGCAGCCGTATTGAACACATCTTCGGCTTCATGACAAATTCCATGAATGGAATTACGATTCGTTCCATAGGAATCACACGGGCATGGTTTCAAATCGGACTAACAAATCTGGTTTACAACATTTGCAGGTACGAATTTTTGAAACGCCCTCAAAAATCAAGGGGACAACTGCGCCCTTTTGAAGAAAAATGGGGCTTAAACAGCACGAAAAGCATATTCATTTATCATTTTTGAACTGTTTTTGAGATAGCTGCCTATTTCTGGGCAGCTTTTTTGTTGGAAAGAGAGGTTTTTAGAGGTGTCCTTGAGTTTATATGCAGAGTAAACATTGTCTCGGAGATTAAAGCAGATGAAATGGAATTATGCCGTATTCTTGGCAACGGATTGGATAATGCGATTGAGGCTTGCGAAAGATTGGAAAATGTCAAAAAACATATTTTGCTTAGCATCAGTGAAGATAAAGATAATCTGTATATCTCCATCTCCAATACTTCTGATAGGGTTAACGCCGAGAATTTATCTACCAAGAAAAAAACAGGTATGCACGGAATCGGAGTGAACAGTATAAAATCATCGGTGGAACGACTAAAAGGAGTCGTAAAATTCAGTTATAAGGACAGTATTTTTAAGCTGAATATAGTTGTGCCGAACGGCTAAAATGTTTGACGATAATGCATTTTGTTACATAAAACGCCGCTTTCATTACATTTGGAACAAAATCCCTTGACAGGAATAAATATCATGTGCTATGATTTTTGCAGGAAGTGATCAGGAATGATTTCTAAACTTGCAAAAAACATAGCGCATTTTTTTGTGGTGCAAAAAATAGTTGAAGAATCCAGAGAAGCAATATATGCTTACGGTATGGAACTGCTGTTATCTGATGTACTGAATATCTTGATTGTTCTGCTGATTGCCTTAATTTCCCATACATTTCCTGCGGTGATTATATTTACAGCAGTATTTATGGGATTAAGGAAGTTTGTGGGGGGATATCATGCAAACAGCCATTTGAGCTGTATATTTACACTGGTCGCTGTGATGCTGACTTTTTCGTATGGCATCTGCAATGTATCAGAGAAATATGCATGGATTGGGCCTGCCCGATGATTGACAAATCGCAAAAAGTATTGTACAATGAGTATGGTTCCGAACACTGTGTTCTTTTAGCTATATCATATGCAAATGCAAACGCTTTCGCAGAAGATATTCGAGTCGGCATGTACGATACAGAATATTTTGCGCATTTTATTTGACTCACCATCGGAAGGAGTTTCCATGAATCGCATCATCATCCTCGGCAGTCCGGGCAGCGGCAAAAGCACATTTGCAAGGGCATTGCATGAAATCATCGGTCTTCCGCTTTACCATCTGGACAATCTACACTGGAATGCTGACATAACCACTGTATCAAAGTTCGTATTCCGAGAACGCCTGCACCCGATTTTGCAAACCGATTGCTGGATCATAGACGGCACCTATCTCTCTACCATAGAGCCACGCTTGCAAGCCTGCGATACCGTATTTTTTCTGGATTATCCGGTTGCGCTGTGTCTGGAGAGTGTGTTGGCAAGGCGGGGCAAGGCAAGATCCGATCTGCTTTGGATAGAGCCTGCCGATACCATTGATTCGGAATTTTTGCAGTACATCAAAGACTATCCTACAGAAACCAAACCCATAATTTTAGAAATGCTGCATCGATACAATGACAAAGCAATCTACCAATTCCAAAGCCGGAAGGAAGCGGAGGACTTCCTCGTACAAATTTCCAACGAAAGGAGATAGTCATGGACAGACGCCAGCAAAAAACCCGTACTGCCATTCTGCAAGCATTCGCAGAGCTGCTGTCGGAGAAACGCTTTGCACATATCACGGTTCAGCAAATCATTGACCGAGCCAATGTCGGCCGCACGACCTTCTACACACATTTTGAAACCAAAGATCATCTGCTCAAATCGCTCTGCGAAGAACTGTTCGGGCATATTCTTCCAACTGCTGACCAATCGCAGCCCTATAGTCTGTATCATTGCTATACCGTATCTGAATCGATGTTTTGCCATCTGCTGCGGCATTTGCAGGAGGATAAAACACTCCTACGGCTGCTGTCGGGCGAAAGCAGTGAGCTGTTTTCCCGCTATTTCAAAGACAGCCTCAACACACTCATCTGTACACAGCTGCTCACCGATCTCACGCATTTGGATCTGCCGCAGGATTTCCTGATCAATCATATCTCCGGCAGTTTTGTTGAGATGGTACAGTGGTGGATCCAAAATCACTGCAAACAATCGCCCGAAGAACTTGACCGCTATTTCCGCATTGTCATCGAGCCGCTTTTGTAAATGCAAAAACACCTGTGACATCGTGCCACAGGTGTTTTGCTTTCGCCCTCATCCAATTTGTGTGATGGCATCTGCTACAAGCGTGCCCATTTGCGCACAACCCACCGGCGTGCAGCCTTCCTGCATGATATCGCCCGTGCGGTATCCGGCATCGAGCACCATGTGCACGGCACATTCAATGGCGTCCGCCTCCGCAGCCATGCTGAACGCATAGCGCAGCATCATCGCCGCCGACAAAATCGTGCCCAAGGGATTGGCTTTGTCCTGTCCTGCCAAATCCGGTGCAGAACCGTGAATCGGCTCATACATACCAAGCGTACCGCTCGACAGCGACGCAGACGGCATCATGCCAATCGAACCGGTCAGCATTGATGCCTCGTCCGACAGGATATCGCCGAACAAATTCTCCGTCACAATCACGTCAAACTGCGATGGATTGCGAATCAGCTGCATGGCAGTCGCATCCACGAGCATATCCGAGTACTGCACATCCGGATATTCTGCCGACAACCGGTGCATGGTTGCACGCCACAGCCGAGAGGTATCCAGTACATTTGCCTTGTCAACCGAAATGAGGTTGCCCCGCCGCTTGCGTGCCGTTTCAAATGCCACACGTCCGATGCGCTCGATTTCATGCTCGGCATATGCCATGATATCGGTGGCTTTCGGTTCGCCGTCAACGGTTTCGGTGGTATGCGTGCCGAAATACACGCCGCCGGTCAATTCCCGTACAATCATCAGGTCAACGCCCTGCCCGATGGTTTCCTCTCGCAGCGGTGATGCAGCCGCCAACTGCGGAAACAACCTAGTCGGACGGAGATTGGCAAACAAACCCAATTCCTTACGTACGGCAAGCAATGCTCGTTCCGGACGGATGTCCGGCGGACAGCTGTCCCATTTCGGACCGCCGACTGCGCCAAGCAGCACACTATCTGCCGCTTTGCAGGTCGCCATGCCCTCCTCGAGAATCGGTACGCCGTAGCGGTCAATCGCACAGCCGCCAATGTCTACCGTTTGATAGTCGAAGGTGTGCCCATACTTTGCGGCAATGACATCGAGCACCTTGACCGCCTCGGCGATAATTTCTGGCCCGATGCCGTCACCGGGCAGAATCGCAATCGTTTTATTCATGGTCGGAGTCCTTCTTCAGCGATGCCAGCAAACCACCCTTCGTGATGATATTCCGGATAAACGGCGGAAACGGCTGTGCCTGATAGCCGGCACCGGTTGTGTGGTTGGTGATGATACCCGTTTCAAAGTCTACCTCCACATGGTCGCCGGCAGAAATACCCTCTGCCGCCTCCGGACATTCTAAAATCGGCAAACCAATGTTGATCGCATTGCGGTAGAAAATGCGGGCAAAGCTCTTCGCAATCACACAGCCAACGCCACAGGTCTTAATCACCAACGGTGCATGCTCTCTCGAAGAACCACAGCCGAAATTCCACCCTGCCGCAATCACATCGCCCGGCTGTATCTGCTTGACAAATTCGGTGTCGATATCCTCCATGCAGTGCTTCGCCAATTCTGCCGCATCGGATGTATTGAGATAGCGTGCCGGAATGATCACATCGGTATCCACATGATCGGGATAGCAAAATGCAGTTCCTTGCGTTTTCATATGTAAACTCCCTTCCGTGACGGTGCTGTGATATAGCCGGTCAAGGCACTGGCAGCGGCTGTTGCCGGACTTGCCAGATAAACCGCACTGTCGGTATGCCCCATGCGGCCGACAAAGTTGCGGTTGGTTGTCGCCACACAGCGTTCTCCTGCCGCCAAAATGCCCATATAGCCGCCTAAGCACGGTCCACAGGTCGGTGTCGATACCACGGCACCGGCATCGATGAATGCGGTCACATAGCCACGCTCCACGCATTCCCGATAAATCTGCATGGTTGCCGGAATGATGATACAGCGTACCCCATCTGCGATATGCTTGCCCTTGAGAATATGATAAGCGGTTTCCATATCTTCCATTCTGCCGTTCGTGCAGCTGCCGATCACAACCTGATCAATTCGTATTTGGCTCAATGCGCTTGCCGCTTTGGTATTCTCCGGCAGATGCGGACAGCTAACCGTTGGCTGCATTTCCGAGAGCCGCAGCGTGACCGTGCGTTCATAGACGGCATCCGGTTCTGCGGTATAGACCACCGGCTCTCGTTCACTGCGCCCCTTGAGATAGGCAAGCGTTACATCGTCCACCGGGAAAATACCGTTTTTCGCACCGGCTTCAATCGCCATATTGCAGATACAGAATCGGTCATCCATGCTGAGCGAAGCAATGCCTTCGCCGGTAAATTCCAGACTCTGATAGCGTGCGCCATCCACACCGAGGATACCAATCAGCGTAAGAATCACGTCCTTGCCGCTGCAGGTTTCCGGCAGCGTTCCGGTCAATTCCACCCGAATCGCACTTGGTACCTTGAACCATGCCTCACCCGTTGCCATACCGGCTGCCATATCCGTGCTGCCGATGCCGGTTGCGAAGGCACCCAATGCGCCATAGGTACAGGTATGACTATCGGCACCGATGATGCAGTCACCTGCCGTCACCACGCCCTGCTCCGGCAAGAGTACATGCTCAATGCCCATCTTGCCAACATCGTAGAAATGGCGAATGCCATGCTTCTGCGCAAACTGTCGGCATTGCTTGGACTGCTCTGCCGCCTTGATATCCTTGTTTGGCACGAAATGGTCGAGGACAATCGCAATGCGGTCGGCATCCCAAACCTGTTCCAAACCCGCCTGTTCCATTGCACGAATGGCAACCGGCGTTGTGATGTCGTTGCCGAGCACGATATCGAGCTTTGCCTGAATCAGTTGTCCGACCTCGACTCTTTCTAGCCCGGCATGCTTTGCCAAAATGACTTGCGTCATGGTCATACCCATGGTTTATCCTTCCCCTTCCATACTGCGGTTGACGGCAGAGAACAACGCATTGATGGACGAGGCGATGATATCATCATGAATGCCGGCGCCCCAAACCGTTCTGCCATCCTCCGTTTTGATACTGACATAGGTGATTGCCTGCGAGGACGAGCCTTTGGTCAATGCGTGTTCCTCGTAGGTCAAATCCGAGAACCGGATGTTCAGCTGCTCCTTCAGCGCATTGCTGACAGCGTCCAAACGACCGTTGCCGACAGCGACCACATCCTGAATCATGCCGGTTTGCTCGACCGTCAGCGTAACCGTAATCACATGGGATTCCGAACGGACAAAGTGATAATCGACCATGCGAATATAGGTATCACGATTGACATAAGTGTCAGTGAAAACCTTCAGCACTGCGTCCGGCGACAGCTCGGTATGATTGCGGTCGGATACGCATTTGACGGCATAGCCGACTTCCTCTCGCATCGCAATCGGCAAAATATAGCCGAATCTATGCTCAAGCAGATAGCCGATACCGCCCTTGCCCGACTGGGAATTGATGCGAATGACATCGGTTTCATAGGATCTGCCGACATCCTTGGGGTCGATCGGCAGATACGGCACGGTCCACTGCTCGCATTGCTGCTCGTCACGCCACTTCATGCCCTTAGCAATCGCATCTTGGTGTGAGCCGGAAAATGCCGCAAACACCAGCTTTCCGGCATAGGGCTGTCGATCGGTCACCTGCATGCGGGTCAAACGTTCGTAGACCTCGGCAATCGCCGGCAAATCCGAAAAATCCAGCTGCGGGTCAACGCCCTGCGCATAGAGATTCAATGCCAATGTGATAATATCCGCATTGCCCGTGCGTTCGCCGTTGCCAAAGAGCGTACCTTCAATGCGGTCTGCACCGGCCAGCAAGCCCAATTCGCTGTCCGCAATCGCACAGCCGCGGTCATTGTGCGGATGCAGCGATACAAGCACCGATTCCCGATGATGCAAGTGATTGCACATATATTCCACCTGATCGGCATACACATGCGGCGAGGACAATTCCACCGTCACCGGCAGATTGATGATCACCTTACGATCGGGTGTCGGCTGCCAGACATCCAATACCGCATTGCAAACTTCGAGAGCAAACTCCGGCTCCGTGCCGGTAAAGGATTCCGGCGAATACTCATAGCGAAAATTGCTGCCGTTCTCCTCGGCAATGTGTTGAAACAGTTTGGCACCGTCCGTGGCAATTTGCAGAATCTCCGCTTTCGATTTGCGAAAGACCTGCTCCCGCTGTGCAACGGATGTGGCATTGTACAGATGCACGATGGCATGCTTGCAGCCCTTGAGTGCCTCAAATGTCTTACGAATGATATGATTGCGGCTCTGTGTCAGCACCTGAATCGTCACATCATCGGGAATCAGATCTTGCTCAATCAGCGTCCGCAGGAAGGTGTATTCGGTTTCACTTGCCGCCGGAAAGCCGACTTCGATTTCCTTGAACCCGATGCGCACCAGCATTTTGAAAAACTCGAGCTTTTCCTCCAAGCGCATCGGAGTCATCAGCGCCTGATTGCCGTCCCGCAGATCGACCGAACACCAAATCGGTGCTTGCTCGACATAGGTTTTCGTTGCCCAATTGCGAGTGGGATTCGCAATCGGGAAAAATTGTCGGGTATATTTGCCTGCTTGCATCATACTGTTCCCTCCGTCCCTATCATGGCAATCACGTCTACTTCAACCAATGCCCCCTTCGGCAATGCCGCAACCGCAACACAGCTGCGTGCCGGTGCAGAGGTGATGTATTTGGCGTACACCGCATTGAATGCGGCAAATTCCTCCATACGCTGCAAATAGCAAGTCGTCTTGACCACACATTCAAAGCCGATGCCGGCTGCCGCCAAAACCGCAGACAAATTCTGCATGACCTGCTCGGTCTGCTCCTCGACGGTATCGCCCACCATCCTGCCGGTATTCGGGTTAAGCGGAATCTGACCCGAGGTAAACAGCAGTCCGCCGACCTGAATCGCCTGCGAATACGGACCGATGGCTTGTGGGGCATTCGGGGTTGCGATGGCATTGATCTTCGGGCATTTTTCGTTCATGTAGCATCCTCCTCTGCGTCCTCGATTTCAAGCTCCGATACCTGCGGCTGTTCGAGCATCTGCCGTCCACGCTCCAGTGCGACCACACCGGTACGGCAAAGCTCAATGATACCCAGCGGCCGCATAATTTCCAGAAATGCCTCAATTTTCGACGGATCACCCGTCACCTCAATGGTCAACGCATCGGTGCTGTAATCGACGATCTTCGCACGATAAATTTCCGATGCCGCCATGATTTCGGTACGAGTTTCCGGCGTGTGACGAATCTTGACGAGCATCAGCTCCCGCTCGACCGACTGCCCGTTGTCGAGCAGCTTCACTCGTTTGACATTGTGCAGCTTTTTCAGCTGTTGAATGAGCTGCTCTCTGGCATAGTCATCGCCGTTGAGTGTAATCGTAATGCGAGAATAGTTCGGGTCATCGGTTTCCCCTACGGTCAACGAATCAATGTTGAACCCCTTACGCATGAACAATCCCGAAACTCTCGCCAATACGCCGTATTTGTTTTCTACATATACTGCTATCACGGAACGCATATCGCTTCTCCTATCAACCAATCGTTGTAATCAGATGATCCATCGAGCCGCCCGGCGGCAGCATCGGCAGTACCAGTGCATTTGGGTCAATCTGCGTATCAATCAGAAACGGCATATCCGATGCCATTGCCTCTCTGAACAGTGCCTGAAATGCCTCGACCGTATCCGCACGACCAGCTCTTGCTCCGAATGCCTCTGCCAGCTTGACAAAATCCGTCCGGCGCTGCAGCTCGGTACAGGCATAGCGATGTTCATAGAACAGCGTCTGCATCTGCCGCACTAAGCCGAGTACGCCATTATTCATCAGGACAATGACCATCGGAATGTGATAAGTGACGGCGGTTGCCAGTTCATTGAGGTTCATGCCAAAGCTGCCGTCGCCGGTGATCAGCACGGGCTTGCTGCCGCATGCGATATACGCACCAATCGCTGCACCCATGCCATACCCCATCGTACCCAAACCGCCGCTTGTCGCCAACCGTCTGGGGCGTTCCAGCTTGATATACTGCGCCGTCCACATCTGATGCTGCCCAACATCGGTCACGATCATCGTGTCATCATCCTTTTCGGCATTGATGATATCGAATAGCTTTTTTGGAGTCAGCGTATCGCCGGCAAGCTGCTCCTGCTGTTCCATAATCGCACGCCCCTGCTTGCGAAACGAGAGAATTTTCTTTTGCCATGTGGGATGGCACTGCGGTTCACATTTCGCCAAAATACGGGAAAATGATGACTCGATGTTCCCGACAAGCCCCACATCTGCCGTGAGGTTTTTGTTGATTTCGGAGATATCGGTATCGAGGTGAATGACGCTTGCCGTATGGGGATTCTGTCCCGGTTCACCGACCGCACGGTCACTGAATCGTACACCGACTGCCAGAATTACATCCGCTTCCCGATACGCCCGAGAAGCGGCATATTTCCCGTGCATCCCCTGCATCCCCAAAAACCGATCATACGAATGCGGAAAAGCCGATAATCCCATCAGCGTACAGCCGATATAGGCATCAATGGTTTCCGCCATCTGAATGATATCATCTGTGATACCTGCACTGACCGCACCGCCGCCGATATAGAGATACGGCCGCTTGGCATTCCGCAACAGCTCCGCTGCTCGTTCGATATCGCTGCCCGGTGCGATGCGTTCGCCCAAACGTTTGACCACACCTTTTGGCGTAAACAGGCACAAGGCCTGCTGCACATCCTTCGGAATATCGATCAGCACCGGTCCGGGGCGACCGGATTTCGCAATCTGGAACGCCTCTCGAATGCAGTCCGCCAAATCCCGCACATCGGTGACGAAATAGTTGTGCTTGGTAATCGGCATGGTAATGCCGGTGATATTGACCTCCTGAAAGCTGTCTCTGCCAACCAGTGATGTCGCCACATTGCCCGTAATCGCAACCATCGGAATGGAATCAAGCATCGCTGTTGCAATGCCGGTTACGAGATTGGTCGCACCTGGTCCGGATGTTGCAATCACCACGCCGACCTTACCGGTTGCTCGGGCATAGCCGTCTGCCGCATGGGCTGCGCCCTGTTCATGGGCGGTTAGGATATGGCGAATGCGTCCCTCCGCCTGATATAACGCATCATAAATATGCAGCACCTGTCCGCCCGGATAACCGAAAATATCCGTCACGCCCTGCTCGATCAAAGTCTCAATCAAAATCTCCGAGCCGTTTTTTTGGATTGGCTGCTGTGCTTTCATGACGCTCCCTCCTTTTGCAAGTATAGAAAAACGCTCTCATCTCATTGTAATCGAAACCCATTTTCGATTGCAAAGAGACGAAAGCGTTGTACGAACACAGGGGATTCGATACTCATCTTCCGCGGTACCACTCTTTTTCATCCGGCTCTAAGCCAAATGCACTCTCGATGCCAACACATCGTTTCTCTGTCACGGGAGAACCCGTCTGCCCTTATTTTCACGCCTCGCGCAATTTGGGACAGCCGCTCCATGGTGAGTTCAGTGAATGCGTCCGGTATCGTTTCACCAAAGGGATACCTCTCTCTGCAAAAACGCATTTGCCCTACTATTCCATTTCACTGCGTTATCTGTTTTTCGCCATTCGTCAGCACAACTCAACTGACAAAGCAACGGCAAAAGGTCTTGATTGCTCAAGACCTTTCAGCACGGCTTACTTGGCCGTATATGGTGGGAGAGGGTGGATTTGAACCACCGAAGTTAAAGAACAACAGATTTACAGTCTGCCCCCTTTGGCCACTCGGGAACTCTCCCCTATGCAATTGTGAAGCTGGTGGACGGACTCGAACCCCCGACCTGCTGATTACAAATCAGCTGCTCTACCAACTGAGCTACACCAGCATATCGCTGCTCAACTGTGTTTCACAGCTCCGTAACCGACTTGTTTATTATACCACAAGTCCGAACACTTGTCAAGGTGTTTTTCGATTTTTTCTCGAATTTGGCATTTTGCACAAAAATACGGCGCACTTTTAGATACACAAACCAAAACCGAAGCCATCCGACTTCGGTTTGATTTGCATATGTAGTTATGCGCCTGCCATCAGCGTATCCCAATCCATAGTTTGCTGCATAACCGTGTTATAAACATAGTAACGCAAGATCAGATTGGCATCCTGCAGTTCTGCTTGACCGTTCAAATCCGCATCGGCTGCCAATACGCCCGTATGCGGATATGCCACGTTCATGGCTGCATAGCAGGCATCCTCGCTCTGACCCATCATATTGGCGGTATAATAGCGCAATGCCGCCACGGCATCGTCGCTTGTGATGCCGCCATCGCTGTTGACATCCCCTCGCACGGCATCCGGTTCAACGGTAATCACCAAATCCTGCAAGGTCACCGCGACATCGGCATCTCCGTTGTTGCAGTAAAAATAAAACTCCTTCTGCCCGACTGAATTGACCGCATAGTCATCCCGAATATAAATGCGATACGTGCCCACCGGCGTATTCTGCGGAATGCGCACATCAAATGCGGTCAGCGGCGCATCGGGATTCGCTACAACACCAACTGTTGGTATGCCATCCGCATCACTCGGCCCATTCCACAGCATCACATTGGTCAAACCTGCCAATGCCGATGAAGTCGATGTCACCACCTGCGTATAGGAACTGAATACACCTTGTGCCGCAAAGAAATTCGGCTCGGCAAAGTCGCCATTTTCCACCACAATCGGCCCGTCACTCATCAGCACCGTGCGCATATTGGTCATCGCTGTGTAATTGTCAAGGTAAATGCCACCCGACAACACAATATCGCCATTCGCCAAATCACTTGCAAATACATAATTTTTCTCTGCATGCACACGAACCGTAAAGGCATCTGCCGCTTTTGCAGAGCCGTGCATTGCAAGCATTGGCGTACAGAAAACAGCTGCCGCTAAAGCCGTAATACGATGAAATTTCATATCGGATTCTCCTTTTTCATAGGATACATGAGAACAATTGCCAAAGGAGGATTCCCATGCAATCCGGTTTCTCACGCCGTTTGGTTTTTCATTACGGCACACAGCCGCTCGATCAAATTTTACGCTATACCGCCTCAGTGAATCCGGCTGCCGGCAGGAATGGCATCGTCCATGAACAGCACCTTGCAGCTGCCATCGGACAAATCGGCGGCACAAATCATGCCGCAGCTCTCCACACCACAGAGCTTCACGGGCTTGAGATTGGCCACCAGCAAGACTTTCTTGCCGACCAAATCTTCGGGCGCATACCACTTAGCGATGCCGGAAACAACCTGCCGCCGGGCAACGCCATCGAACAGCTGTAAGCAGAGCAGCTTGCTCGACTTCTTGACCTTTTCGCAGGACAGTACCTCTGCCACACGCAAATCCGACTGTGCAAAGGTATCAATGGTAATTTCCTCAGCAAACGGCTCGAGTTCGGGCGTCTGTTCCGCAACTGCAGCCGCCTGTGCAGCTGCTTCCTGCATGGCTTGCAGCTCGGCAATCATCTGCTGTGCATTGATGCGCACGAACAACGGCTTTGCTTCGCCGACCGGTTCGCCGTATGCAACACCGCCGAATACACCATAGCCTGCAAATTCGGATTCTGCGTCAACGCCCTGCTCCGGCACATGCTTGAGAATCTCCACTGCCGCTGTCGGCATAAAGGGCTTGAGCAGACCGCCAATGCAGCGAATGCCGCAGAGCAGCGAATACAGCACCTTCGCAAGCCTCGGCTTGCTTTCCGGTTTTTTTGCAAGCGTCCAAGGTGTAGTCTCATCGATATACTTGTTGCAGCGGCGTGCCAGATCCATGACCGCATTGACCGCATCGCTGACATGGAACGCATCGAGCAATTCGGCAACCTTCGGTGCGGTTGCCTCTGCGACTGCCTGCAAATCGGTATCGCAGTCCTCAGCGGGTGCTGCCGCAATCAAATCGGCTGCCGGAACCTTGCCCTCAAAATTCTGGTTGATCATCGCAACGGTACGGTTGACAAGATTGCCCAGTGTGTTCGCCAAATCGGAATTGAACCGCTCAATCATCGTTTCATAGGTGATCGAACCATCCGATGCAAACGGCATCTCGGACAGCAGATAGTAGCGCACGGCATCGACACCGAAGCGCGCAACCAACTCATCGGCATAGATCACGTTGCCACGGGATTTGCTCATCTTGTCCTCACCGAACAGCATCCACGGATGACCGAAAATGCGCTTGGGCAACGGCTGACCGAGCATTTTCAGCATGATGATCCAATAAATGCTGTGGAAGCGCACGATGTCCTTACCGATGATATGCACATCGGCAGGCCAATATTTCCGATAGAGTTCCCCATGATTGCCTGCCACATCGTAGCCCAAAGCGGTGATGTAGTTCGAGAGCGCATCAATCCAAATATAAATCACATGCTTCGGATCAAACGGTACCGGAATGCCCCACTTCACCGTGGTACGGGATACGCAGAGATCCTGCAAGCCGGGTTTGATAAAGTTGTTGAGCATTTCCTTTTTGCGGCTATCCGGATAGATAAAGTCCGGGTGGGTTTCGATGTATTCCTCAAGCCAATCCTGATATTTCGAGAGGCGCAGGAAATATGCTTCTTCTTTGGCATCACGGACTTCTCTGCCGCAGTCGGGGCATTTGCCGTCTGCGAGCTGCGAATCCGTCCAGAAGCTCTCACAAGGCGTGCAGTACTTGCCGACATACTCGCCCTTGTAGATATCGCCCTGCTCATACAGACGCTGGAAAATATCCTGCACCGTCTTAGTATGCTCGGCATCGGTGGTGCGGATAAACTTGTTGTAGGACGTTTGCAGCAGATCGCAAATATCCCGAATTTCACCAGCAATCTTGTCCACATGCGCCTGCGGTGTAATGCCGGCAGCATTGGCAATTTCCTCGATCTTCTGACCATGCTCATCCGTGCCGGTCAGGAAAAAGACATCATAGCCCTGCATCCGGCGAAAGCGTGCCAGGGCATCAGTCATGACGATTTCATAGGTGTTGCCGATATGCGGCTTGCGAGATGTATAGGCAATCGCCGTTGTCAAATAATATGGTTGATGATTCATAGGGTATTCCTCCTAATGTTTCTGAAGCTCGGCACGCATTCCGGCAGAATACGCTGCCGTATCGGGTTTTGTTCTATTATATCACAGTTTTTCCCGTTTGTCACGTTCTTTTTGCGGCAGGATTATTCTGCCTCCTCTTCATCATTTGCCATCTGCCGGAGCAGATCACGAATTTCAGTCAACAGCACTTCTTCCTTTGAGGGCTTCGGCGGTGCCGGCTTGGCTTCCTGCTTACGCTTGAACGAATTGATGAACTTCACGACGATGAACATACAGACCGCCGTCAGCAAAAATGTAATGACTGCTTGGAAAAAGCTGCCGAAGTTAATCACCGGATGATTGCCCCACGGCACGGTCCATGCCATCTGATTGAAATTGATACCTGCCAAAACCGTGCCGAGCAGTGGTGTGAAGATATCCTTAACAAGAGAGTTGACAATCGCCGTAAATGCCCCGCCGATGATCACACCGACTGCCATATCAATGACATTGCCACGGGAGATGAATTCCTTGAATTCCTTTATCACACCCCTGCTCTTGTCTGCTGCCTGTGTCAGCAATTGCTGTTTGTCCTCCATTTTGAACATCCTTTCCGTTTTGCATTCCGTTACGGTTTCTGTTCGGAGAAACCCGTCCTTACTATTATACCATATTTTCACCCATTTGCAACCCATCTTCGCATACTTTTTTCAAAAAAATATGCGTAGCACATTCCTGCCCATTTGGTATGGATACTTGCCCCTGCACACGAAAAATTTGTGCTATATTACAATAGCAGCCGCAAACAGGAACAACTGTTGGTAAGAATTGCCGAAATAACAGCCGAAATCTTTTCTTTTTGGCATATTCTGTGGTATAATGGATATGCTACTGCTATTGTAACAGCACTTTTGTATCAATCCAAACGACTGTGAAAGGAGCGTGCGGTCGCATTCGTACCGCATCAAAACCACTATGGCAGATTACCGATCAACCGGAAAAGAATTGCGCAAATCCCCAAAGGGCATGATTGCCATCTCTATTTGCGCTGTATTATTACTGGGCGGTGCATACGGCATTGCAAAGGTGCTCAACGGCATCACCCCCGTTTCTACCCCGCAATCCGATGTTTCCAGCGATACCGAGCTCAGTGTTCCTTCGCTTGAAAGCTCGGAACTCGATGAAGACCGGATCATCTATGGCTATGAGGCTGTGTTTGCCGATGCGGTCTATACAGGTGATTTGGTGTTGGTCAACCGTGAGGTTGCAACCGAAGATAAAGAGAGCGGTCTGGTCAGCATTTATGAACACAAAAACGACCATTATAAAGTCAAGGACATGAATGTCATGCTGCTGGAAAGTTGCATGGAACCGCTGAATCGTATGATGGACGATTTCTATGCCGCCACCGGCATTGACGCCATTCATGTGCTGACGGGCTATCGCACCAAGGCATACCAGAACGAGCTGTATCAAGATAACCTCGACAATACCGAGACGCTCAACACCCCAAGCGAAACCGCCAAAGCCGGTCACAGCGAGCACGAAACCGGACTTGCCATCGATATCAACATCTACGAAAACGGTGCTGTTTCGACCTTTGACGGTACAGGCGACTATGCTTGGCTTGTCGAGCACTGCACCGACTACGGATTCCTGCAACGCTATCCCGAGGACAAGGTCGATATCACGCAATTTGCGGCAGAACCTTGGCATTTCCGCTATGTCGGTGTCCCCCATGCGGAATACATGACCGAACAAAATCTCGTGCTGGAAGAATATCTCGAGCTGCTCCGGAAATACACCTATGCGGACGATCATCTCGAGATCACCACAAAGGACAAGCAGTGCTACGAGGTTTACTATGTGCCGTTCGACACCTCAGTGACGACCGGTACACAGCAAGTTCCCGTACCCACCGATTTGGACTACACGCTGTCCGGCAATAACACCGACGGCTTTATCGTCACCGTGCATATCGGCACGGCAGAGGACAATGCCGCCGATTCGCAAATATCAAACAGTTCCGTGGCAGAACCCACGCCCTGAACAAGCATTTGACAGAAAATGCCCGCCGTGGTTGAATACACGGTGGGCATTTTTATATCACCATATCAAGCAAATGGTAGCAATGCTATGTTTGATTTGCAAATTCTATATATCAGGCACTCACAATCGCAACAAGGAGCGTAGAGCATTCCCGATTGCTTCGGAGCAGAATTCGCCGCTGTGTCATTTTTGAAACACAACGGCTCGATCTCATTTATGAAATTTGCGAAAACATCACCTTGAGGGTTTCCGGAAAGCTTTCATCCATGACGAATCCGCCATTCTGCTCGGTACCAACCACCGTCATGCTCTTAGCCGGTGTCGTGGCGTACTCAAAAAAATAGGAAACTGCATGGCGATGATCGGTATAGTCCTGCGACGTGATGTTTGAAATGCAGGCACTCATCATTGCACTGAAATAGCCATCGAGATTCGAGGCAATCCGCTTGCCATTGCATTGATTGAGCAAGGCTGAAACCGTCATACCGACAACCGCAGACCGTTCGACTTCCGTATTGTAGCGGTCGCTTGTCAAAAGCGTTTCCATCTGTGCCGCATCAAGCATCTGCGAGGTTTCCGATGGTTGCAAACCTTCATCTTGAATCGTGACCACACAGGTGACATTGCCGATAATCGAAACAATCTTCTGGAAGCCTTCGCTGTCCATCTCCACATAATGCGTGATCTCCTGATCAAAGAGCGTTGCCAACGCATTTCGCAGTGCATCCGCACCATAGGTTTCCAGACAACTCTCCACCGTCAGCGAACTATCGTTATATTCCAGTTGCAAATTGTTCGGAATGCCAATGCAGTATTCGGTCTTGCGCACCGGATCAAAATGCAGCATCATAACCGTGTTCTTGCGTTCGGGATGGTCGGGCTGATCGGGCTGCAAAATAAACAGCGAACAGTGGATATCCTCTTCGGAGATGCTCGTAGTCGCACCGGCAGGTACTTTCAAGTCCAACTCTCGATGCGTGATGTTTTGAAAAGCAATGATGCCCGCTCCGCCAATCACAACAATTGATATCAGCATCGTGATCAGAAAGGGGATCGCAACACTTCCCGTTTTTGGTTTCTGCGTATGTTTGGTTCGGTGTTCCATGGGTTTTTGCTCCTTTTCTATCTTGCATGATGGGATATCTCAAATCTCCGGCATAGGCTGCGCAGCATCCGGCAACGAAATCCTCCGGACGATGATGCCCTTTTTCTCTGCCATGCGAATGGTCTGTCCCGTTCCCGATGCCATGTTTGCCACTGTTGCAATCAGCAGATCACTGTGGTCGATCATGTATTGATTCCGCAGCCGATAGCAGTTTCTTTGATACTGCGGGCAGAGATGAATGGTATCATCAGCATGGCTCATGATGCTGTTGTAGATGTACAGCTCCTCACCACGGTATTCCGTACCCTGCTTCGGGAAGGGCTTGACGCCGATGAGCTTGAGGTCAGGGTGCTTTTTCCGCATACCGATGACAATATTCGCTGCCCAAAGGTCCACGCCTCTGGCAAGACCGGTGTAAAAGGTTTCCGCACCCTGCTCAACGGCATAACGAATTTCCTCATACAGCATACTTTTCACCATACGCAGCAAAATCCCGTCCGGAAGCTTCTCCGGCCGATGACCGCTGAAACAGACGGCAGCATGGGGCGGCAAGCGATAGTCAGCCACCTCCGCACCTCATTTCCGACACGCAGCCTGCCCGATAAATTCCCGTACCAGCGAACAATCCGGCACATAATCGGATGGCAGCGGTTCGAGCGTTTCGAGCATGGCACAGAGTGTCTGAATATCATCCGTCGGATCGGCATCCTTGCAAAGCTCACGCACAATTTCCAGCAAATACGGCCGATAGACCGAAAGCTCATAGGGCAGAAAGCTGTCGATTTCATAGGAAGCACGGGATTTATAAGGCATGATATAGCGATTCTCCCCTCTCGAAATACTTTCGAGCAATGCCAGCGTTTCCTGCGGTGTGCGGCCACGGGAACGACTGTCTCGCAGCACACGCCGTGCAAAACGAATCATCGAGGGGTGCAGTACCCGCACACCATCCGTGATACGAGTTCTCACGCTGATATAGATACGGGCAGTCTGATCCTGTGCATCCCCGGTGACATCGGGATTGAGCGCATGAATCCCCTCCATAATGATGAGGTCATGGGGCTTGCGCCGGAGCATTCGTCCGGAACGCATCTGCTTTTGCCGTGCAAAATCAAAGCAGGGCAATTCCACGGTTTCGCCTCTCGCCAATTGTCGGAGCTGCGTATTGAGCAAATCCAAATCCAATCGCTGCGGCGATTCGTAATCGGGATTGCCGTTTTCATCCACAATATGCAGATTGCGTGTGCCGTCGGCGTAGTAGTCATCCATCGCAAGGCTATGCGTTTCATACCCTGCGGCATCGAGCATATACTCAATACGTTTTGCCGTCGAAGTCTTGCCGCTGCCGGAAGGTCCTGCCAACAAAATGATCGGCTTTTCCGAAGCATGACGGCAGATGTCATCTGCGATTTGTCGGAGTTTTCTGTCATATGCCGTTTCGCTGTCAATGATCAGCAATTCCTGCGCATTCCGCACCTGTGTGTTCAAATCCGCAAGTGCAATTGTATTCATAGCCCTATCCCCTTTCAGTGGTTATGTGGTCGGGCGTTCCTGCCGCATCCGCTTTTGCAGACGGACATCCTTCCCAAAAAATTGCATCTGCAAACAAGTCGATATCAAACGGGAGATGATACGGTCACCATAACGGTCTTGCAACGCTTCGAGTGTGAGATTGGTATTCAGAATCATCGGTTTGTGCGATAAAAGTCTGCCGTTGATGATATTATAAATCGCCGAACGGGTAAAGGCGGTATCGAATTCCGTACCGAAATCATCCCAAATCAGCAGATCACATTCGAGCAGCACCTGCATGGTATCATCGGTATGCTGCTCCCGGCTGAAATGCTCCTTCTCCACCTGCCGCAGCAAATGTCCGGAGCTGTCATATACCACGGAAAATCCCTTCTCCAGCAGCACACCGGCAATCGCAAGCGACAAATGTGTTTTACCCAAACCGGTCTTTCCACGCAGCAACAAACTGTAAGAATGCAAAGAAAACTCTTCGGCATACGCCTTGCATCGCTCATAAATCTGCTGCATTGCCTGCTGCTGCTCGAGCGGCAGCTCTTTATAATACTCCAGCGAAAATGTTTCAAAGCGGCAGAGCGGCAGCTGATTGCTTGCATTCATCCGCTCCGCACCAACCCGTCCGATCTCTCGCCGCAGACATTCGCAAGGTCTGCCGTCGACAAATCCACTGTCATTGCATTTCACACAGGAATAATTCGTATCGAGATAATCGGCAGGATACCCGTATGCAGCCAAAAAATCCTGAATCATGGTTTCCGCTTCTGCACTACTGCGCTGCATTTCGGCAAGCTGTTTCTGTCGATCCTCCCGTTTGACGATCTGCATAATCGCAAAGCAATTCTCTCGCAGCTGCTGATGGATGAGGGCAATGTCGGGAATCTTTTCCTCTATTTCCGTTGTATGCTGTTCCTGCGTCAAACGTGCACGCTGCCGCCGCTCGTCAATGCGCCGCATCGCTTCGGCATATATGCTTTCTTGATACATATTCCTTCACCACCCCGATTAAAATTGATTGGTCAATGCCTCGAGATCTGCCAAATCATAGGAAGCAGCACTCGAAGCTGCTTTCTTTTTTTCTGCGTTTTTTTTCTGAAAGGCTGCCGCCTCTCGTTCCGCATCCGCAACCGTCTTAACACCGGCTTCCTGCCATTTTTTCAAAATACCGTTCGCATAGCGGAAGAATGCCAGATTGACAATCTCGCCCTTCTCATTCACCGTTTTCTCATATGCCAGCTGCACCAATTCCAATGCAATATCCTGTCGGCACCAGCTGTCGATCAGTGCCTGCTGTTCACCGGTCGGATTCTTTTTCAGATGAAAAATCTGCATGACTTTTCCGGTATAAGTACGGTTCTTGAGCCGTCGCTGTAAGTCCTGCTCGGCAAGCTCATGCGTCGTAATGCCGGATTCCTCCCAGCTGATTGCAATGCGTTCCATATATTTCACAGAGCACGCTTTCATCTCCACACAATATGTCACAAGCATCAAAATCAGCTCCAGATCAAGACCCAAATACAGATTCATCCAGTAAAAGCTTTGCAGTTCCGTATTTTTCGGCATTCTACCCATGCAGTGTTCAATCGCCTGAAGCATCCCCGCAACCTGATCGTTCGCTTCTTTCCAGACTGCCAAATCCGATGGCCGCACCGCTTGACTGCTCACATGCTGCACAGAGAACTGCGGCTTTTTTTCCCTCGGTACTGCGGTCTGTGGCGAAGCCGAAACAGACGCAGCTGCCGAAGTCGGCGTATCTTGTAGCACATTGACATTTTTCCAGAATACAAGTGCTTCCTCCAGCGTATCTTTTGAAACACAGCAAGCCTGTGCAATCTGTTCCTCGGTGATCGTTTCATCTGCATGGCAAAGCACATACAGCAGCACTTTCAGCTGGTCATGCGTTGCCAATTTCAGCAGATGATCTGCTACCGCTGTCGGAACGGAAAAGCAGTGTCCCATATGCAAATACACATCCATCTGTACGTCCTGCGCTCCCTTCCGTTACACGCTTACTTCCTCTACAGTATACCACAAATCGCTGCAATTGTAAAGGTCAATCTACAATCACAAAATCAATATGCCCGCTGTTGACATTGACCTTGGCACAGCGAACCTGCAAGCAGTCTCCCAACCGATACCGCACACCGTGCCCCAAGCCTTGCAGCGTAAAGAATCCATCATAGCGATACTCATCGGTCGGCAAAGTATCAAGCGAAACCATGCCTTCTACGGTATTGGGCAGCGTGACATAAATCCCGAAATCCGTCAATCCCGAGATAATACCCTCAAAACATTCGCCGATTTTATCCTGCATGAATTCCGCACGATAACAATCCTCACACTGCCGCTCCAGCTGTACCGCACGCTGCTCGGTCAAGCTGCCGGCAATCGCCGCCTGCTTGGTAAATTTACCGGCATCGGGCAGTTCCTCTTCCCGAATCGCCGCCGACAAAATCCGATGAATCGCCAAATCCGGATACCGCCGAATCGGTGACGTAAAATGCGTATAGTCTGCCAATGCCAAGCCAAAATGGCCCTTCGGCAATGTTTCATAGTCTGCCTTTGCCATACTCCGCAGTACCGTTTGATGGACAATCGGTTTGAGCGGATGCTCGGCAGCACGCTCCAGAATGGCGGCATAGGTCGCCGGTTCGGGTGCATCCAGATTCGGATGGGCAATACCCAATTTGTCCAGAACCTCTGCCAGACGTGCCGATTTCTCCGCCGGCGGCTTCGCATGAACACGATAGACAAAGGGCAGATTGCGTTCCTTTGCATAGCGTGCCGCCGCCTCATTGGCAAGCAGCATACATTCCTCGATCAGCTCTTCGCCATCGCCCCGTTTGCGCACGCCAACGCCAACACAGACACCATCCTCATTGAGCTGATAGACGCTCTCATCCGTTTCCAGAGAAGGCGCACCACGGCGTTTGCGTTCCGCAAGGCGAATTTCCCGCAACTGATTGCACAGCCGCAGCGACGGAATCACCTCGGCATAGCGTTCCAGCAATGCCGCATCTGCTGTGCCGTCCAAAATCGCATTCACCTCTCGATATACACCTTTGATATGCGAGCGAATGACGGTCTTGCGGAATTCATAGCGTACCAGCTCTCCTCGCTCGTCCAGATCCATCAAAGCCGAGAACGTCAAGCGATCTACATCCGGATGCAGCGAACATATGCCATTCGAGAGAGCTTTGGGCAGCATCGGAATCACCTGATCGGCATAGTACACACTTGTACCACGTGCCATCGCCTCTGCATCGAGTGCGGTATCTGCCTTGACATAATGAGATACATCTGCGATATGCACACCGAGCCGATAGCCGGTTTCGGTTTTCGCAATCGAAATGGCATCATCCAAATCCTTGGCATCAAAGCCGTCAATCGTAAAGATGATATCCTCCGATTTCCGCAGATCCAGTCGTTCGTTCAAATCCTCCGGCCGAATACCGTCCGCAGCCAAGGCTTCCGCTTCTGCCAGCACGTTCTCCGGAAATACCATCGGCACACCGCTGACCATTGCCAAAGCCGATGCACAAGCCTTTGCCGAATCCGCACTGCCCAACACCAAATCCACACGAACCACATGCTCAGAATGGCGTGTGCCGCGCTGTACCACAGTCGCAAGCACCTTGTCGCCGGCTTTCGCTTCCGGTACGGTAGAGCAATCCGCCGTCAGTCCGTCCCGACAGAGCGTATCGGGCAGAAAGACCATAGTCCCGTATTCCTCTGCCAGCATACCGGATACCTGCGCTTCTACGGCATGGAGCACTGCAACAACCGTACTCTCCGGCGAACCATCCCGTTCCCCAATTGGCGACAGCAATACCGTATCGCCGGGCATCGCACCTTTCAGTTCCCGTCCGGGAATGAAAATCTGTGTATCCTCACCTTCGATTTTCGCATAGCCGTAAGTGCGATGAAGTGCCGTGATTGTACCCTGCCGATATCCTGCCTTCTCCGCACAGACATAACCGCTGTGCCGCTTGACAACTTCACCCATTTGACAGAGCTGCCGCAGTGCACGCAGATATGCCGCCTGCCCTCTGCCACGGCATTTTGCCGCCAAATCCGCTCTTGACATCGGTCTGCCGTTTGCCTTTCGGAGAAATGTGCAAATCCGATTCTTGAAATGCTGAATCTGTTCTTCGGAAATGTTTGCCGATTCCGTACGGTTGAGCAAGGCTTGATCTGCCTGTGCCTGCTTTTTCTCCCGTCTCGAAGAAACGGGTTTCCGTCTTTTCGCCATAAATGCTCCTTTCGGTCAGATATGAAATATGCCCTGCACTCCGAAGAACGGAGAACAGGGCGACAGAACATGCTTCCTGCATTAGAGATAAGCCGGGATAATCGTCACCAAAAGCGTTACAACAAAGAACACTATGCCCAAAATCACAGTGCACTTCTTCAGAATCGCTTCTTTGGTGCTGCCCTCATTCTTGCTGAAATGCGAATCATTGGCAGAACCCGTAATTGCAGATGCCATATTCTGGTCAGCCTTCTGATCCTGCATCAAGCCTAAAATGATCAGCAAAACACTGGCAATCAGCAGTAAAATCGCACCAATCCATTCAAAAACGCTCATTCCTCAAAGCTTCCTTTCTATTTTCTCGTTTCGCAATCCGAAACAAAATCATCTTTTCTAGTATACCACACTTTTTGCAAAAATGCAAGTCCTTTTCACAAAAAATTTCGGATACAGTCCTGCATATCATGTTCGCTCATGTCCCGTCAGAATCGAAACTAGCATCGGGTCATCCCATTCCAGCGTCTGCCGATTGAGCAAACCCATCTGTCCATCGCCCAGATAACCGTTATCCCACCAGAAAATCGGCATATTGCGGCGTGCAGCCTCCTTCGCATAGACTGCTGTCCAAAGCAATCGGCTGACCGCATCGGTTTTCTTTGCCACTGACATTTCGCCCAGTACGACCGGTGCGCCGCGATGAACAATATACTCCTCAAGATTGTCAAACACCCGAATCAACGCATTGATATCGTCCTGTGTCCCCCAATGCGACATCGGCGTGTTCCAGTTGACCTCCGATTCCGCAAAGCAATACTCCGTCGGCGTATAGGCGTGCACCGAAACCAGAATTCGGTCATCATCGGGAATCTGCAACGCCTTCAATGCCGGCACTTTGAAGGTTGCGGCATAGGTCGGAATCAGCAGAAACCGAATCGGATTGTAGCCCGAGCCTGCCCGAATCGTCCGTACTGCCGCACGATTGAGCCGATTGACGGCAGCATAGGTATCGGGATTGCCCGTCCAATCGTCCTGCGTGTGCGGTTCGTTCATCACCTCAAAGACAAGCGATTCGCCCAAATCGGCAAACTGTGCGGCAATCTGCTCCCAGAGGGCACAGAGACTCCGCTCCGCCGCATCAAGTGCCTGTGGGTTCAGACGAATATTTCCGCTTGGCGAACAGTCATGGTGAACATTGAGAATCACACGAAATCCCAGCGAAAACGCCTCCCGCACGATATAGTCAATTCTTGCCAGCCAATCCGGATCAATGCGGTAATTCGATTCCGGTATGATATGCTGAAACCAAGTCACCGGAATGCGAATCGCATCGAATCCGGCATCTCGCACAGCCTCCAGCATACCCCGATTGGCAGCCGGGTTGCCCCATGCGGTTTCATAATCCACGGGAGTATGGCATGTGTCCAGACGGTCGTCTCGTACAACGCTATCAAAGGTATTGCCCAAATTCCAGCCGCAACGGATGCTCTGGGCAAATGCAAAGGCATACTGATACGGATACATAATGCACCTGCTTTCCAACATTCTGCCCCGCAAGCATCGGCTCCGGGCATTGAATACCCACAGTATATCATATTTTCTGCGCCTTGTCAATCACGCTTTTTTCTACAACCTGCCGTAACAGTCATTTGCGATTTTTGGTAAAATTCATTGAAAGGCACTTGCGCCCATCGAAAACTTATGCTATACTATATACTATGGCGATACTATCATCTTTATCACCAAATCTTCGGGAGGACTACCATGAACACACAGCAGCTCCAATATGTTTTGGCTGTCGCCGAATGCGGCAGTATTTCCAAAGCCGCAAAAAAGCTCTATGTCACACAGCCATCGCTGAGCCAGTACATCCAGAGCATCGAAAAGCAGCTCGGCATACAGCTGTTTGATCGCAAATCCTCTCCGCTCAGCCTGACCGATGCCGGTATCGTCTATGTCAAATGGGCAAAGCAGATGCTTGCCATGGAGCAGAGTCTGCAAAGTGCGCTCGATGACCTCATGCAGCTGCAAAGCGGTACGGTTCGGCTCGGAGCGTCCTCGTTTCGTGTGCGCTGCCTGCTCGCACAGAGTATTGCCGCATTTCATGCCGCCTATCCAAAAATCCACATGGCGATCCACGAAGCAGAGATGAATCAGCTCGAGCAGCTGCTTTCCGACAATCAGCTTGATTTCGTAATCGGCAGCGGCAATCCCCATGGTACCCAATTTCACATCGAGGAATTGGCAGCCGAGCGGCTCTATCTGGCAGTGTCACCAAACTCCTCACTCTGCGCAGCCTTGCCCGAACCGCTCACCGCTGCGGATATTTGTCAGGCAACACCAAATTTTCTGCGGCATACGCCAATGACATTGCAGACCGTACAGCATGAGCCGTTCATTGCGGCAGCCTCCGGGGAATACGATGCCGAAAAGCTCAAGAGCGTCTGCGGCATTTGCGGCTTTATCCCCCAAATTGCCTACAGCGTCCGCACCATCGAAACGGTATTTTCGTTTGTCTGCTCGAATATGGGTATTGCACTGATTCCTGATTCGCTGATTTACTACGGCAATTTTCGGGAGCATCCGTATTACTATATGCTGCCCGATTCGCTGGCACGATGCGGTATTTCCCTTATCTCCAAGCGAGATGCTTACCGCTCCAAGGCAGCCTCTGCCTATGCACTGCTGCTCAAGCAACTGGTCGATATCGGCACATGGCGCATGATGTCCGGTACAGGGGAGGTGTGAACGATGCTCTCTCCCGAACTTCGCAAGCAAATGGCTGAACGCTCTTTGGTTTCGGTCGGACGACAGATTCCGTGGAAGCAATTCCTTGCCAAGCCGCACAAATGCCTTGGCTTCTTTGGCGGCTCGGTCACGCAGGGCTATGCGCATCAGCAGGTCTATGACCTTTCCTACCCGCAGATATTTGCCAATCGGCTGCAAGTGCATAGCGACAGCGTTTCCCTGCACTGCTGTGCCGCACCCGGATATGATTCCATGGTCGGGCAGGCTCTGGCAGAACGCATGGTGCTGCGGCATCAGCCGGATTTTGTCGTGCTGGAATATGCCATCAACGAAACCACCCTGCCGCCCAGTGTACGAGCCTTTGAAGGTCTGCTGCGCACAATTTTGGCTCAGCCCAATCCGCCGATCGTCTGCATCCTGATTATGCAGAATATCCGCAAGTACAGCTGTGCCTGCTTCATGGAGCCAATCGCTGCGCATTACGGTCTGCCCTGCATCAGCCTGTGCGGCAGCCTGCAACAAGCCATGGATGAGCAAACGATGGTCTGGACGGATTTTGCCGATGAGGAAAGCCATCCCCATCCGGAAGGGCATCAGCTGCTTGCGGATTGCCTGATGGCTTTATTCGATGCGGCAGCACAGCAGCAAACGGACTGCCCATTGCCGCCGATGCCGGAGCCGTGGATTGCAAACCCCTATCAGCAGCTGCATTGGATTTTTGCCGATACGCCGAATGTACAGTCGCCCTTTGCACTGCAACCGCGAGCCGATTTGGACTTTCCGGTTGTATGGCTCGGAACACCTGAAGATACGCTTTTTTCGCTAGTACTCAACTGCCGCACACTCGTTGTGATGTATGAGATGCACCATCTCGACAAATACGGGGACTGCTGCATCGAGCTGGACGGCATGTCCATTCCCGACCCCGTAATCCGCACACAATCTCTGTACGGTTGGGGCAATCCCCGTCACCGTATCCTTGTGGATATGCCCGATGCCGCATCACATCGTCTGACGCTCACCGTCACCGCACGCCAATTCCATCTGCTTGCCATTGGCTATGCGATATAAGCCGCAAAAAAGCCGCTCCTGCTGTCTATGCAAGAGCGGTTTTATTCTAAGGCAACACCGCACAATTACAGGAAAAACATCAGTGCAATCATCAATGTAAACATCGTTGCCGATTCAATGATCACTGCACAAATCATATTGGTCAGGCTTGTTCCACCGGCTTCATGCAAGGTCTGATACAGCTGCTGTTCCGACTTCGCCTGCCCCTTTATTCGGGTAATCTGCTTGCGGGCAAACCGATAATAGAGGTAATTGGAAAACATACAGCATACAAATGAAAACACCATGCTGATGAGCTGCGACAAATCCAAAATACGGGTAAATGCCACCGTCGTAACATCAACCGAAATTGCCAGATTCATTTTCTGCATGAGGAGCATCATGCTCGGAATCGTCAACACAAGATTCACCAAAATCGTCACAATGGTCATCGCCCACATCTTCCGATTGGCAAAATACAAATGCGGACAAAACAGACTAAGCAAATTGAACGAGATCTTTTTTCCCGTCCGCTGCATTAGCCGAAACAGCGGCAGATAATAAAACTGGTTGCTTGCAATGAACGCTGCCATTTCTTTTACGCTCACACCGTCCATATTCTCCGCCGGATCAAGCCCGACACAAGGGTCGTCCGGATTCAGCCGAACGCCGTCATACAGCTCCGGCTGTACCGATGCTGCCACATCACCACGTTCTCGTTCTGCCTGTTGGCGTTCGATTTCCTGCTGCTTTTCGATGCGCTTTTGTGCGGCAATTTCGGCTTTCTTCTCCGCCTGCCAGCTGGTACCGGTTTCGTGCAGTGCCGTATTGGTGCAAGCACCGGCTGCTCGATAGCAGTCTCGATGATAAGGCGTGCCGCATTCCGGGCAGACAACGATATCATCATCCTTTGTGAACACCGCATGACAGCCAAAGCATGGCTGTCCGACATAATCCACCATATCGCTTCTCCTTCCAACTGTGTGGATCTCTGATACTACCCTTTTATTATAGCATAAATGCCGCCATTTTACAAGCCATTTTCCGATGTTTTCACCAAATCTTCATGCGACAAAACCAAACACCGAAAGGGACTGCCTACCAAAGTCCGGTAACACAGTCCCTCAATATACTTGTCATTTCGATTCATGATTCGGAGGATTACATGTCACTCAATGCTGCAGCAGAGTTCTCCTCTGCATCTTCCTTCGGCGCATCTGCCTCATCCGGTTGATACTCCGTTGCCTCTGCCGCCGCTGCCAAAGCCGCCAAATCATCCGCCGCAGGTTTCACAGTCTTTGCAGCCGTATGTTCCTTCTTCGGCTCTACGGCAGATGCTTCAGACTTTGTGTCAGCCGTTGCCGTGGTTTTCGGCTGTTCCGCAGATTCCTCCTCATCGAAGTTCTTCTCATCGTAGTCTCCTTCCAGGAAACCAACCAGCTTCATCTGTTTCACCGGAATGCGCTTCAGCGGTGAGTAGATGAATTTCGGGCAGTGGAAGCCGGCATCGACCAGACCCTTGCGAGAACAGAGCACCTTGTTGCCGTCTTTCGCACGCTTGCCAAATTCACAGTACTCACATTTCGGCTCAACGGATTTTCCAAAATACTTGCCGCCCTTTGAAAACACATCAAAAAGTCCCATAGTTTCTTCACCTCATAACCGATTTCGCAGGCAAGCCGTGTGTTGCAGACTCAGCGAAATCTTATCTTTTCTTCATTATATCACAATTTTTTTGATTTGTCCAGTCTTTTTTTAGAAACATCGGGAATCCGGACAAAAAAATGAAGATCGCCGGAAGAATCGAACCGGACTCCGATCCACGCATTTGCGGTGAAAAGGTCGCAACTGCGTCCAAATCCGGTATCATCGGGAGAAAAAGACACGTCCATATGCCTGCCAGCGTCGCCGTAGCCAGCCGCACCAAAATCAGCCGCATCCCCGAAATCCCGGGCTGCATGGCAATGACCTGCGCCTGTACGCAAATACCGCCAAACGAAAGCAGGCCTGCCGTCAACGGCAGCAACGCCTGCCAAGGAATCCCACACTCGAACAATTGCGGAAGCTGTGCCACATCGAGTACCACTGCCATCATGCCGCAAATCCATTTGCCCGGCAGATGCAGCCATGTACTCAAAACATTCGGCAAGCCGCTGCCAATCAGCAAGCGATACACAATCCCAAACCCTAACACGATACCGCAAATCCGTCCAAGGCTCTGCCATGCCCGCTCCACACTATGTATCAATACTGCCGGCGTCAACCCCTCCGCTGCCGATTCGGCGGTTGTATCGGGCGTTGTATGCGGCCGCAGGAGAATTGCCATCACAAGATTGGCAAGCACACATGCGGCAAACATCACCCAGCCGACTGTAACGCTGCCAAATAATTCTGCCCCTGCCATACCCACCAAAAAAGCAGGTCCGCCGCCATAACAAACCGCTGTCAACCGTTGTGCATCTTCCGGTAAAATACGGCCTGCCCTTGCCATTTCTGCAAGCAAAGATGCGCCGACCGGATAGCCTGCCAGCTGACTGATGACGAACACCCCTGCCGTTTCCGCTGACCAATGCAGCAGCCTTGCCGGTTTTCGCAAAAGATTTCCCAATACACCAACTGCACCCGATTCCAGCAGCAAATTCGCAACTGCCATACAGCCAAACAGCGAGGGTATCAGCGTTTCCAAACAGCAGTACAACCGTGCTCGGAGTACCGCTGCAACCGCCTTCGCATCACAGGCAAGCAGCACCAGCAAAGATAACAGCAGGAACAACCGCAGACAGGCATGGATTGCACGTGGCTTGGCGGATTGCATGGGCGACCTCCTTTTCGTTTGCTACCACAGTCTATGCACCGGGGCATAAATCCAGAACCAACACCCATAGAATACAGCAATTCCGTATACGAAAGGAGTCCGCTATGCCAAGCCATAAATCCCTGATTCCCGACCTCATCGAGCTGTCCGGCAGCGATCTCTATGTTGACCGTTGCCGCAGATTGCTCGAATGCAGTGATATGCTCGTACAGTTCCAAACACCCAACCACAGCATTGCCGTCTGGGGCAGCGAACTGACCGCTTCTGATTACAGTGCACACGGACTGCATATTCACGGTCGTATCGCCGTCATTGAATTTGACGGCGGTCTGCATGGCATGGAAGGAGCGTAACCAATGGGATTTTTCCGCAATCGGATGACCATTTCCGCTTCCGGTCGGGAGCTGCTTGCCTTTCGGGATGCCCTGCGAGATGCACGAATTCGCTGCCGCCACCAAGTCCTCACGGACGGCCGCTTTCATGCAACCATTCGCAGCACACAATGGTTTCGTCTCAAACAGCTTGCGAATCGCTATGCTGTCACCGTAACAGTTGAAAAACGGCAGGGGTTTGGGATTTGGCTCAAGCCCTATCGCTATCGCTGGGGACTGCTGGCAGGGCTCGTTCTCGGTGGATGGTTCTGCTATCACTGCAACACCACCATCCGCAGCATTGAACTGTACGGCAATGTACGCATTCCCGATGCCGAAGTGCTTGTAGCATTGGAAGAGCTGGGCGTAACCCGTGGAGTAGCGTATGCGGAAATCGATTTTTTCGAGGTCGAACGGCAAATGCGGCTGATGGTCAGCGATATCGAATGGATTGGGATTCGCCATTCGGGTGGGAGGTTGGTGGTCGAGCTGACCGAGGAAACCCAGCCGCCTGCGCTCGTTCATGACCGCATTCCGACCAACTATGTTGCCACTGTTCCCGCACAGATCACCGGCATCAATGTATTGGGCGGTGTCGCCGTCAAGCAAGTGGGCGATGCGGTCAAACCGGGCGATATCCTCATCTCCGGCATCTGCGAGGATGCTCGAGGCGTCAGCCTGCTCTACCATGCAGACGGCATCGTAACCGGCATCTTTGAAACCGATTACGAAATGTTTCACCCCTTCTGCAAGGAAATCCCCGTCCACGGCGAAACCGTCAGCGAACGCTTTCTCGAATGCTTCGGCACTCGGTTTTCCCTCGACCCAACCTTTTCGCCACCGACCGAAAACTTCCTCTACACCGAAACCGCCGAGCCGATGACACTTTTTGGATTGCAGCTGCCCTTCACCCGAATTCGATGTGATTATACCCACACAACAACGACCGTTACCGCCTTCTCAGAGGAGGAAATTGCTCTGCTGCAACAGGAAGAGCAAAATCGTTATGAAGAGAATTTTCACAAGAACAACACAATCCTCGACCGAAGCTATACCGAAACCCGCTCGGATTTGGGCATATCGCTGAAAATCCACTATGTTTTAGAGGGCGTTATCGGAAAAACAAGTGAAATTTTTGTAAAATAGCCCTAAAACTATTCCATTTTTATTCCCGTTGTGGTATAATGATAATAGAATTCAGTGGGCACAGCAAATTGGTGTGAGCCTGTCCTGTGTCCCATACGGAAAGGAGCCCGTTTTCATTTGGAAAACAACGGAAATCAAACATGGCAGAACTCATCTGGAATCCGCCCAACCCGGAATTGATCGCTACCGTATTCGGCAGCTGCGACGCCAATCTCAAGCTGATTCAGCAGCGTTTTGATGTTCAATTTGTCAACCGTGGCACAGCCATCAAAATTACCGGTGAAGATGACAACATCCACCGTGCCGTACAAGCCGTCGAATCGCTTATGCACTCGGCAGAAAGCGGCGAGGCATTGTCGGAACAGACCGTCCGCTATGTCGTCAACATGGTGGCAGCCGATGCCGCTGCGGATCTCAAGCAGCTCAGCACCGATGCAATCACCTTTACGATTACCGGCAAGCCTATTCGACCTCGCACGGTCGGTCAGAAACACTATGTCGATTCCATCGGTGCAAACACCATTGTATTGGGCATCGGTCCTGCCGGTACCGGCAAGACCTACCTTGCGGTTGCGATGGCTGTCAAGGCGCTGCGTGCGCATGAAATCAACCGCATTATTCTAACCCGACCTGCCGTAGAAGCAGGTGAAAATCTCGGCTTTCTGCCAGGCGATTTGCAGGAAAAGGTCGACCCCTATCTGCGTCCGCTCTACGATGCACTCTTTGAAATGCTCGGCTCCGAAAACGTGCAGCGTGACCTCGAACGGGCTGTCATCGAAATCGCTCCCCTTGCCTACATGCGTGGCCGTACCCTCGATGACGCCTTCATCATTCTCGATGAAGCGCAGAATACCACCTCCGAACAGATCAAGATGTTCCTCACTCGCCTCGGTGCGAATAGTAAAATGGTCATAACCGGCGATATCACGCAGATTGACCTGCCCGACCCCAGACGCTCCGGTCTGATCGAAGCGATGAAAGTATTACAGGCCGTGGACGACATTGCCATTCATCACTTCTCCGAAAAGGACGTTGTGCGTCACCGTCTCGTACAGGATATCATTGCGGCATATGCCGCCTATGACCACAAAATCAAACAATCGAACGAAAGGAAAAAGAATCGTCATGGCTAAGTGTAAAGTCTATATCAAAGATGATCAACATGTTGTAAAAACCCCCGTCGGCATCCGTCTGCTGATCCGTCGCTGCTGTCAAGCTGTCCTCAGCACCGAGCAATTCAACAAAGATACCGAGGTCAGCGTCACCTTCGTGGACAATCAGGAAATCCGCCGTCTCAATCGGGACTACCGCGGCAAGGATATCGAAACCGATGTGCTGTCCTTCCCGCTCAGTGACAAAGACCACCTCGAGATCAACGCCGAGAACGGCTATGTCATTCTGGGCGATATCGTGCTGTCCATGGAGATGGCATTCAAGCAAGCTGAGATGTACGGTCATCTGCTCGAACGAGAGGTCGCATTCCTGACCGTACACTCCATGCTCCACCTGCTCGGCTATGATCACGAAACCTCTCCCCTTGAGCAGCGAAAAATGCGCGAAAAGGAAGAGTCTGTCCTCGAAAAGCTCGGCTTTGCAAGAGATACCAGCTATGTGCAGCCGAAGGGAGACTTCTGATGCAGCATACCACGGAAACGAAAATTCTGTTTGCTGCGATTGCCGGTCATACCAATGCCGGAAAATCCTCGCTGCTCAATGCGATCGTCGGTGAGAAGATCGCATCCGTCAGCCCCAAACCCCAGACGACCCGTACCCGCATTACCGGCATTCGCAATGTCGGCGATACGCAGCTGGTCTTTATCGATACGCCCGGTCTGCACCGTTCGCATACCCGTTTGGGTAAGCATATGGTGCAGAGTGCCAAGGAAGCGGTTTCCGATATCGACTGCGTGATTTTCATGGTTGACTGCACCCGTAAAATGGACGAGCAGGAATGCAAAATGCTCGATGGCCTGCATGCACAGGGCACACCCTTCCTGTTTCTCTACAACAAAATAGACCTGCTCTCGGATAAATCCAAGCTCGCCCCCATGCTCATGGAAACGCAGTCCCGCTGGCATCCGCATGCGCTGATTCCGATCAGCGTACTCAAGTCCGATGGCGTGGATACAGTGTTGCAGGAACTGTTGCAGCTCGCGCAGCCCGGCCCGCACTATTTCCCCGAGGATATGATCACCGATCAGCCTGAACGGGTACTGGCAGCAGAATTGGTACGGGAACAGCTGCTCTATCTGCTTCAAGACGAAGTGCCCCACGGCATCGCCGTTGTCACCGAGCAGTTCTCCGAACGCAAGGACAAGGATATCCTCGATATCTCCGTCCTCATCTACTGCGAACGGGAATCCCATAAGCGGATCATCATCGGCAAAAACGGCTCGATGCTCAAAAAGGCTGCCATCGCTGCCCGAAAACAACTCGAAGCCTTCTTCCGGTTACAGGTCAATCTGAAAATCTGGGTCAAGGTCAAAGAGGATTGGCGCAATCGTGATGGTCTTCTCCAGCAATTTGGTCTATTTGAAAATTAACATTTGATTTCCATGCTTGCTGCGTCCAAATCGGTGCATACTAATCATGTAGCCCAACAGAAAGGAGCATGACGCTATGTACTCGAATACAGATCCGCATACAGCATGGCAGCAGTTTTGCAAAACCGGCAGCATTGCCGACTATCTGCAATATCGCAATGCCTGTCAGCATTCCAAAGGAGTATGCCATGACAACGCATCTGACCGTCAAGGGCGTAGTCATTCGTGAGGTTGACTACGGAGAAGCCGATCGCATTCTCGATCTGTTCACCGAAAACGGAATCTTAACCGTGCGTGCCCGTGGCGCACGCAAACTCCAAAGCCGTTTCGCAGCGGTCACGCAGCTGTTTGCCTATGGCGAATTCTGCCTGCGGCAATCCCGTGACCGCTATGACCTTGACAGTGCCGTTTCGCTGTCGCTGTTCTATGGACTGCGCCAAAATATGGAAGCACTGGCTTTGGCATCCTATTTTACAGAGCTGATTCGGAAAGTCGCCACGGCACAGCCACAGCCGCAGCTGATGCGGCTGTTCTTGTGTTGCCTGCATTATTGCAGCCATCAGACCTATCCGCTCGCCCAGCTGAAAGCTATCTTTGAGCTGCGCTTGACGGTCATTCTCGGTATCGCACCGGATTTGCTCTGCTGCATCTCCTGTCTGCGCTATGAACCGCCTCGCCCGATTCTGCGTCTGGCATCGGCGAATTTCATCTGCACGGACTGCTGCCTCACCCATCATCCCTATGATATGACCGTATCCATCTCCGTGCTGCGTGCCGCACGCCATGTGCTGTTCTCCGATTTTGAGAAGGTCTTTGGCTTTCGACTCGGAGAGGAAAACTTGAACCAATTTGGGCTGTTTACCGAACAATACCTCCTGCTCCACCTCGATAAGCCCTCTCTTCCGGCACTGAAGGCCTACCAAACGCTGACCGGAACCCATTATGATATCCCATCCATTTATCAAACAGGAAATGAGTATTTTTTATGACTTCAACCCTCCCACAACATTACCAGACTCTGGAATTACATAAAATTCTGGAAAAGCTTGCAGCGGAAGCCGCCAACGAAAAAACCAAGGAAATGGCACTTTCGCTCGTGCCCGATCCCGATCCGGAACGTGTTCGCTATGCCTTACAGCAAACCGAGGATGCGTTTCGGCTTTCGGTGCGGTTCGGCTCTCCGGCATTTGACAGCTTTCACGATGTCTGCACATCCATCCGACGGACGACCGCCGGCGCTCGCATTTCTCTGCGGGAGCTGCTCGAAATCGCAAGACTGCTGCGACAGATTTCCTCGCTCAGCGATTGGTACAGCCATTGCAGCCAAATGCAAACCACGCTCTCCGATCTGTTTGAACGGTTGCAGCCTAATCCCTATCTTGCCGATTTGCTCGAGCGTTCCATCGAATCGGAGGAACGCCTGGCTGATGCCGCAAGTCCGGCTTTGGCATCGATTCGGCGGAAAATTACGCAATCCGGACTCAAACTCCGGGAAAAACTGGAGCATATGATCAAGTCGCCATCCATGCAGTCCTATCTGCAAGAGGCCATCGTCACCATTCGTGACGGTCGCTATGTGCTGCCGATCAAGGCAGAGCATCGGGGCGATGTGGCAGGTCTGCTCCACGATACCTCATCGACCGGACAGACCTATTTCATCGAACCGATCGCCATTGTCGAGGCCAACAACGATATTCGCTTGCTTGAAGCGCAAGAGCAGGAGGAAATCGACCGCATTCTCACACGGCTCTGTGCTGCCTGTGGTGAGGCTGCACCGATGTTGCTTTCGGGCTATGATATCTGTGCTGAGCTGAACCTTTACTTTGCGAAAGCATCCCTCGGTACAAGAATGCAGGGCATGATTCCTGCTGTACACACCGATGGCTCTATGTGCCTGCAGCATGCCCGCCATCCGCTCATCGACCCGAAAGCTGTTGTACCGATTTCGATTTCGCTCGGTGAGGACTACCGTGCATTGATTATCACCGGTCCGAATACCGGCGGTAAAACTGTTGCGCTGAAAACTGTTGGTCTGTTGACCGCTATGGCAATGTGTGGCTTGATGATACCGGCAGCGGATGGCAGCTATATCTCTGTATTCGACCGCATTTTAGTCGATATCGGCGACCACCAGAGTATCGAATACAACCTCTCGACCTTTAGTGCCCACACAATTCAGGATATCGAAATCCTGCAACAAGCCGATTGGCATACGCTGGTACTGATGGACGAGCTGGGTTCGGGTACGGATCCGGTCGAGGGTGCTGCATTGGCGGTCGCAATAATTGAGCGGCTCAAGGATCAAGGGGCAACACTCATGGTCACAACCCATTATCAGGAACTCAAACGCTATGCCATCGAAACACCCGATGTCGAAAACGCCTCCTGCGAATTCGATCTCGAAACGCTCAAACCCACCTATCGGCTGCTGATCGGTTCACCGGGTAAATCCAATGCCTTTGCGATTTCCCGTTCTTTGGGTATGCCGGAAGATGTCATCGAGCATGCCAAACGGCTTGTCAGTTCCGAAAATCAACGCTTTGAAACCGCTGTCGAACAGCTCGAACGTACACGCATTCAGCTGGAACAGCAAAAGCAAGAGCTGGAACAGCTGCGTGCGGCGGCGGCATCGCATGAAGAAACGCTGCGCCATGCCACCGAAGAACTCGAACGCCGTCGGGAAAAGGAACTCGAAACCGTTCGGGCACAGGCTCGCCGCATTGTCGAGCAGACGGTATCGGAATCCAATGCGCTATTGGAGGAACTGAAACAGCTGAAAAAGGAAAAGGAGCAGGCGGACTTTGCCCAACGCATTGCCGCAGCCAAATCCCAAGCCAAACAAACCATCGACCGACTCTATGCTGGCTCGGATACGCCCGAGTATGACTCAGACTATACGCTGCCCCGTGCGCTCGTGGCAGGCGATTCGGTTTACATCGTCTCCATGGGCAGATCCGGTACGGTGCTTTCCGCATCGGACGGAAAAACCGTGCTGGTACAAATCGGTGCAATGCGGACGAAAGTACCGCTTGACGGTCTGCGACTCGAGGACAAGCAGCCTGCCCAAAAACAAAAGCCTCGCAGTGCCGCCGTGCTGACCGGGAAAGGACAATCTACCCGAAAAGCGTCCATGGAAGTGGATATTCGTGGCTGCACGGTCGATGAGGGGTTGCAATTGGTTGATCAATTCCTCGATCAGGCATTGCTCTCGGGTCTTGGTACGGTGACGATCATTCACGGCAAGGGTACCGGTGTTCTCCGCAAAGCCGTACAGGAGCATCTGCGTCGAGCCAAGCATGTGAAATCCTTCCGATTGGGTGTATTCGGCGAGGGCGAGGACGGTGTCACGATTGTGACACTGCGATAAGAAACGAGGTGCACGATGGAAAATCTCAATGTTCGCCCCGGCTATTATATCGGCGATGGCACACAAACCCTCGATCCGTACAATCCCTTCTCTAACCCAACCGAGGAACGCCATTATACCCCCGATTACGGTGATATCCTGCCGCAAATTCGTGTGCCGGGCTGCCGAATTCCTTTGCTCCCAACCACACAAGAAGCCCATTCGATTCACTATTTCTACAACATCATCGGCTTGATGATCTTGTTCGCATTTTTGCTGTTCCACACATTGCGTATTGCGTTGACCTTTGGCATTCTGGCATTGCTGCAGCTTGTCGATGTGGAACTACTCGGCACACTGTCGGAGAACTATGCAAAGCTCGCACAGCAATACATGACCGACAGCATGCTCTCAACCGCCATTCATCTGCTCTCCTATCTGGGTGCAGCCTTGGGCGCATTCGGCGTCGGCTGCAAGCTCTGCCGACAAAGCGTCCTCACCTATTTCAAGCCGGTACAGCGCCCCTTTCCCCGGCTTCTCTCCCATGCGTGCATTCTGTTCGCCATACACTGGCTGATCACAACACTGTTTGGAACATTGTCGTTTGCGGACATATTGCCCGATGCACGCACGGCTACGATCCCTAATCCGATACAGCTGCCATCGGCGATACATCAGGCACTGTATCTGTTCTTTTTCTGTCTGGGAAAGCCGCTTGCCGATGCACTGCTCTATCAGGGACTCGTGCTAAAGAATTTCAGCCGCATCAGCCAACGCTTCGGCATTTTGATGTCGGCACTGTTCTATGCGCTCTCGTTTGACACGCTGCCGCAAGTACTGGCAGCATTCCCCATGGGGCTGCTGCTTGCTTACTGGGTGATTTCCACCAACAGCATTCAGCACGCCATTCTCGCATCTTTCCTCTGCAACCTGCTGCAAATCCTCATCTGCTACATCGCTGACTTTGGGTCGATTGGATATCCCATTGCAATCGGGGCAGAAATTGTGCTGTTTGTCATCGGTACGATATGGTTTTATTTTCATATCCAACATGAACGGCTGCCTGCCGATACACCGCATCAGAGCATGCGCTGTGCACCGCTGATGCGATCGGCACCGGTACTGCTGCTGGCGATTGTCATAGCCCTTTGCAGTATTCCGTTCGGTCGATGGATGCAGTCCATCATTCCATAATCCAAAGAGCAATGGGGATGCGCTCCCCGAAAATCATAGAAATGAGGTTGATTACCATGTATCAGTTTCATGCTGCGGAAGCCATCGAGGAATGCTGTCGATGGATTCAGGATTGGTTTGCCGAAAACGGCGATGGTTGTCCGGCTGTGCTCGGTATTTCCGGTGGAAAAGACAGCTCCGTCTGTGCCGCACTGCTGGTTAAGGCACTGGGTGTACACCGTGTGATCGGTGTGATGATGCCTCGTGGCGTACAGCCCGATATCGAGGATTCCAAGCTGCTTTGCAGCCATCTCGGCATTCGCAATGTCACTGTTAATATTGGTGCTGCTGCCGATGCTCTGGAAGCAGCGGTCGCAGACTCCCTGCCGCTCAGCCGTCAGGCAACCGTGAATCTGCCGCCCCGTATTCGCATGGCAACGGTTTATGCCGTTTCCCAAAGCGTCAACGGTCGAGTTGCGAACACCTGCAATCTCTCCGAGGATTGGGTTGGCTATGCTACTCGCTGGGGCGACAGCGTTGGCGATTTCGCACCGCTCTCCCGTTTCACGGTAACGGAAGTCAAGGCAATCGGTCGTGCATTGGGTCTGCCCGAACAGCTGGTCGAGAAAACACCCTCCGATGGTCTCTGTGGCAAAACCGATGAGGACAGCTTGGGCTTTACCTATGCCATGCTCGATGCTTACATTCGGGAAGGCGTTCTTCCGCCACCCGAAATCAAAGAACGTATCGATCATCTGCATCAGGTCAATCTCTTCAAACTTGAGATGATGCCGGCATTCCCCTACGAGCCGCAGTAATCACAACGCAGCAGCGATACCGTACCGCTATGGTATCGCTGTTTCCATACCCACACAGGAGGTTTCTATGGCAAAGCCAAATAAAACCAATGCCATGCGCATTCTCGATCAAAAGCATCTGCCCTATACCTGCTTCTACTATGACTGCAATGCGTTCACCGATGCCGTACAGATTGCCGAGCAGCTCGGACAATCGCCGCTGCAAACCTTCAAGACCTTGCTGTGCAGCGGCAAAAGCGGTGCATACTACGCCTTTGTCATGCAAAGTACAGCAACCCTTGACCTCAAAAAAGCTGCTGCTGCCGCAAAGGAAAAATCCGTTGCCATGCTGCCGGTCAAAGAGATTCAAACGGTTAGCGGCTATATTCGTGGCGGCTGCACTGCGATTGGCATGAAAAAGGACTATCCGGTCTTTCTCGATCAATCAGCAGCTGCATTCTCTGAGATCATCATCAGCGGCGGCCGTCTGGGGACGCAGATTCATCTCTCGCCCAACGCCTTTCTCGCCGCTACCAACGGTACGCTTTGCGATTTGCAGCAGTCAGACTGATTCCCCACACAGGAGGATAATCCCATGACCTATCAAAACCCCATCATTCCCGGCTTCTATCCCGACCCGAGCATTTGCCGTGTCGGTGATACCTTCTATCTTGTCACAAGCTCGTTCCAATTTTTTCCCGGTGTACCGCTCTTTGAGAGCAAGGATTTGCTGCACTGGAACCAGATTGGGCATGTGCTGACCCGTACATCTCAGCTGCCGCTTGCCGGAGCCGGCTCGACTGGTGGCATCTATGCGCCAACCATCCGCTATCACGAAAGCCGCTTCTATATGGTGACAACAAATGTCACGCATGGCGGCAACTTCTATGTCTACACTGATGATGTTCACGGCGAATGGTCCGATCCGATTTTCGTGGAACAGGAGGGCATTGACCCTTCCCTCTATTTTGAGGATGAGCATTGCTATTTTATGAGCAATGGCTCCGATGTTGATGGCAATTCCGGCATCATCCAATGTGAAATCGATATTGCAACCGGAAAAAAACTGACTGAGGGTCGTTGCATCTGGCAGGGTACCGGCGGACGGTTTCTGGAAAGTCCCCATCTCTACCGCATCGGCGATTGGTACTACCTGATGGCATCCGAAGGCGGTACGGAATACGGGCACATGGTTACCTATGCCCGCAGCAAGTCGATCTACGGTCCGTTCGAGGCATATCCGCACAATCCCGTGCTGACGAACCGCAATCTCGGCGGCTATCCGCTGCAAGGTGCCGGCCATGCGGATTTGGTCAAGGATCTGCATGGCAATTGGTGGATGGTGCATTTGGCATTCCGCCAAATTCATCCTTGGATCATGCACCACATCACCGGACGGGAAACCTATCTCGTACCCGTCACATTCGATGCAGACGGCTGGTTTACCGCCGGTGTGAACGGCACCTCCCGTCTGACCATCGAAACCGACCGTCTGCCCAATCTGCCCAAACAGGAGCACCACCGCTGCTTTACTTTTGAGAATACCACTGTCGGCAAAGAATGGCTCTATTTGCAAAATCCCGATATGAACGCCTACCGCATCGAATCCGACCACATTGCACTCTGCGGAAAAGCGCCGATCGCCTGCGATACCGAATCCCCGACTTGGCTTGGCATCCGGCAAACCGAGATGCAGTTTGATTTCTCCGTTGCGGTCGAACCGGGACGGCAGGTCAGCGGTGTGACCGCTTACATGACCCCATCGCAACGCTATGATATTCTGTTACGGAAAACTGCTACAGCCTGCATGCTGTCGATGCGCATTCAGCTTGGCTCTCTGGTACACGAAACCGAACCCATTGCGCTCCCCCTTGACAGCCTCGTGACACTCGGAATCATCGGTCGCAACATCCAATACAGCTTTGCCGCTGTCTGCAACGGCAATCGCTATGAACTCGGTGCATACGAAACTCGCTATCTTTCCACAGAAGTTGCCGGAAATTTTACAGGTGTCATGCTTGCGCTTTTTGCAGAAGCTGCGGAAGATTCCACTGACGCTTGGACAGTTTTCCACAGTTTGCACTATGAAACGTTTGAACAGCACGATTCCTTTGCGTAAAATCCCTTTTTTTCGCATTTTTCCACATTGCTATGTGGAAATGGTGAGCATTTGATGTCGATATCCCTCGAAACCCACGCTAACACAAGGATTTCATCACATGATATGTTGAAAACTCTGTGGAAACCGTTAAAAACCGGATAAAATTGCTATCTACTGCAATGTATGATTGCCTTCCGATCGGGTATGCTAGGAATGCCCTGCAACACATGCGGGTACGCCAAACGCCGCATGTACAAAAACTGTACGATTGCGGCGTGGGAAAGGAAGGCTTCCATGAACAAGTATCTGACCTTTATGGCGGCAGGTTTGCTGACGATGTGTCTGCTGACCGGCTGTGGGAACGATGACGAGTCCTCTATGCATGAGAGCAGCTCTGTTACGACCACAACACAGCCCACCACCTCTACCACCCGAGAAACCACCACCGAAACGCATGACATCATCGATGATGCAGAAAGTGCGATCGATTCTCTCGGAGAGGACATCACAAGCCTGATGACAGAGGCAACCAGTGCCATCGGATCAAACCACTAGCCAATCAAATACCCTCCTGTACGACATGTACAGGAGGGTATTGTTTGTTACGGGATTATTTTCGGTCGGTCTTAGCAAGCCATGCAGCAGCCAATTCCAAGGCATCATAGAGAGTTTCACGATCTGCATTGCGTTTCACCGCACTGGTATCGGTTTTCACGAGATAGCACTTAATTGCCGTTGCCATGGTCAGATTATCCTGTTCGGCTTCTTTGAGAATATTCATCTGCACCACATAGGGTTGTGCCATCTCGCCGTAGTAGATCGTCTTACCCTTTCGTACGACCGGTCTGGATTTATAGGTAAAATATGTTTGCATAGGTTCTCCTCCTTCTGCCATCACACGGCGTTCCCCATTTCGTTTTACGAATCTTACCAGTTCATGGTAAAGTCCTCGTCCGTGTTGTAAATCTGCAAGTTCTGAATCAGCGTTTCAACATATGCTTTGCGACAACGGAATCGTACTTCGCCATTTACGGCAATATACGCCTTCAAGCCGCCGGCATCATAGAATGCGACATCGGTAGTCCGCTTGCCGTCCTGCCGTTCCAGATGAATCGATGCCATCGGATCGCCGGTCGGCGTAACCTCCTCCAACACCAAATCCTCCGCACCCGTCTTCAGCAAATAGGTGTACAGCAAACGAAACCGCTCAGGATCTGCCTCCTCACCATTGAGGGTCAACACATAATCATCGCTGGATGTACCCTTGCCTTCAAAATCCAACTTGAGGTCGCCCGCCGTATAGGTCAGTCTGCCAATATCCCAAACATAAGTGTCCACAATAATCTTTGAAGTCACATCTTCGGGTTTCATATCCTCATAGATGATGTTATCTGCTGCGAAACCGTAAATGCAGTTCACACCATCCAAATAACCATACCAACGGGTTTCCTTTGTGACATTGCCTTCCTCGTCGGTACTCTCGGACTCATAGGTGCTGCCCAGACGGAACACTATCGTTTTGCCGTCGCTGGTTTTGGTTGTGACGATTGCAAAGGGCGCATCAAAGCCGCATTCGGTCATCTGGGCCTCGGTCGGATACGGAATCTTCACCTCGCTTGCGGTCAGACCATAGATACCATGCGTCGCCGATGCCGATTTCTCCGCATTGAGCAGACAGTTGATTGGTTCTTCCATCACATGTACCGCAGACGAACCGCCGGAGGAATTCTCCACATAGAACGAATCATAGGTGAAATAGAAGTCATATTCCAAATCCGCACGATCAATCCGTACCGATTCGACATAGGTTTCATCATCATCTGCCTGTTCCTCGGTCAATGTCGTGCTGAGATAGGCGATCTTTTCCTTGAGAAACGGCTCAATGCTGTAGGTGCTGACAGTATAGACCGTCTGATCGCCCTGCACCATCAGATAGGTGTAGTCGGCATCCGGTGTGGCATCGCCAATCTCAAAGACGATATCCTCTGCATCATCGACTTGGAATGTCACGGTGATGGGCTTGTCAAGACCATAGGCTGCAAGCTGATCTTCCGAAGCATTTTCGAGCACAACCTGTTCCGAGGTCAAGGATGCCGCACGAGTTGCCAACAGACGAATTTCTGTGGTATTCATCGGAAGGTCATCCATATCCGTGAGGAAATAGTTCGCAACCTCCTGCTGAACCGCATTGCCGTCGATATCAGTGGTATCGACGGTTTCCATCTTGCGAGTGACAACATAGGATTGATCGGCATTAGGATTCTCAACCGTAACCTGCTTGATGCTGTCGCTCTCTACCGACCAGAGGGTAACGGCATCGGTATTCTCTGTGATAGAGGACTCCTCCGTCTGCTCCGGCTCGGTCAGCTTCAGTGCAACAAGACCGCCGCCCAGTATTACCAGCACTGCAACGCTTGCCAATAAACCCTTTGTTTGCTTTTTCATTGATTTCTTCTCCTTATGAAGACCACGACACCCAAAGCGGCAATCGTCAACGGAATGACAAAGACAGTTACCGTCCGAATGGCATTTTTCTGTGCATCGGAAATCGTAATGGCCGTCTGGTCAAGCGACTTCTCTGCAATGGTAATCGTATTCTCCTTACCAGTCAGACTGTTGAGCGAGGTGATGAAGTACTCTGCGTTCTGGTAGGAACTGGTGCTTGCAACATAGTGATCGAGCATCCAGCAGGAACCAAATGCCAATACCGCACTTTCGTAAGCATCTGCCCCCTCCGTGTAAGTGTTGGTTGCGAGAACGGCGAGGGTAAAGCTGCCGGTTTCGGCATTGGAAACATCAAAGTCCTCTGCATTCTCATCAAGCGGATAGAGATATGCGGTATCCGATGTGGTCAGCAGGGCTTCGGTCACTCTGCCGGAGTTTGCCTCAAACAAACGCTCGATCGGTTTTGCAAGCGGTGCAACAATTGGCAGCTTAGAGCCATCGAGCGAACCGACCAGCTCAGTATATTCCTTATTGACAACCGGAACGCCTTGCAGCATGCCCATTGCGGAAGTGACAAACTGAGACGACGCCGTATCACTTTCATAGACAACAGTATTACCGAATTTCAGACCCCATGTCTCGAGGAAATCATCGAGTTTCGGTGTTTCCGGCTGATAGGGGCTTGCAAAATAAACAAGATTGCGCTCGTACTTGCCATCATTATAAAGGTAGTCGGTCAGCTTGGTGATTTGTGCATCGGAGAAATCCGTATTCGGTGCGCAAAGTACCACTGCCGTATATTCCTCCGGCGACAGCACATCCGTTGCGATATCGATCTGCGTTACTTGATAATTATTCTTTTCAAGCAGCTCGTTGATCTTCAAGAAGCAGTACTCATCCATGCTGTGATAGATGGGCGAACCGTTGATCTCCGCAATCACGGCAACCTTAACCGGATTCAAATCCGTCACGCCCATAATCGCAGAAAGCAACGTCTGCTCACCGGTAAAGGTGGTTTCGTAAACATAGGAATAGGTCGAATAATCGATTTGCTGCTCCTGTTTGATCAGGTCATCAAAGGCTGCAACACGCACCAAATCACCGCAGGCAATGATCACATCTCCCGTTGCAAAATCGCCGCCGCTGTAATTTTGCGAATAGGTCTTGACCGCTTCGGGATTCTTGGTCATATCCACATATTTCAGGTTGATATGCCCATTGGACTCTGCCTGAAAACGCTCGAGCGTTTCGGAAACAATCTTCAAAGTGCTGTTCTCCTTGAAGTAGCTCTCATCTGCCAGCATGACCACATCGACATCTGCTGTGAGCTGATTCAGATAGCTGATGGTCTGCTCATCGATCTCGTACAAACCGCTTGAGGTCAGGTCGATGTTCCAGTGGAATCGATCGTCCAACACCCCGCAGATGACATTGACCACAACCACAATCGCTACGAACACAACCGTCAGCACCGTAGCCAATGTACCGTGCTTGAGCTTTTTCTTGCGCTGTACGCTTTTCTGTGCGCGAATCTTTTCCTCTTCCGGTGTACGCTCCCGTTTCGGCTTCTTGGTTTCGGCTTTTGTCTGCTCGAGTTTCTCCTCGGGGGCTGTCGACTGCTCGGTTGTCTCCTCGGGGAGATTCAACTGCTCCGGCTTCTTTTCATCCTTTTGACTCATATCGGCATCCCTCCTTAGCTCCAACGTCTGCGCTCAAACACGCGAATCGTGAAGAAATTGAATACAACGGCAACGCTGAGATAGAATACAATCGTAGAAACATTGAACAGACCACAGGTAATCGAATAATACCGTGTATAGAACGAGAGCGTTCGCAGACCATTTGCCAGCCAATCAATGGTCACATAGCCTGCAATCACATCGATCAGATATAGTGCCATCAATGCCACAAAACTCAGCATGAAAGCGGCAATCTGGTTCTCCGTCAGTGCCGAAATCAGCGTACCGACAGAGATAAATGCCATACCCAGCAGCAACAACGCCAAGAAGTTCGAAAACACAATGCCCCACTCCACAACGCCAAAGCCACTCAAAATCAATGCATACACAAACGGCATCAAAATACCAATGGTATACAGGGCAACAGCCGCAAAGAACTTACCGAACACAATAGCACCCAGACTCACCGGTGCGGTCAGCAAGCCCTGTTCGGTTTTTTGCTTTTTCTCCTCCGAGAACAATCGCATCGTCAACACCGGAATCGTAATGACGCAAATCAAGAACATGCTCTGGAACATGCCGGACATATCCGTCGTTGCGGCATACAGGCTTGTGCCGTAGAAGAAATAGCCCGAAAACAGCCAAAAGACTGCCAAAAAGATATATGCGATACTGGATGTAAAGTAAGCACCAAACTCTCGTCTGAAAATCGCACCCATCGTTATTCGCCTCCGTTTTTCTGTTGAGAGGGAATGACAACACCCTCACCCATCGTAATCTTCAGGAACACATCTTCCAGTGTCAGCTCTGTCGATTGCAGCGAGAGCAGATACCAGTGGTGTTCGCTGACGATATCAAACAGCGGACGGCGAATATCCAATCCCGGTGCTGCCTCCAGCTCGTATTCATACACACCCGGCTCCCGCTCCATATCGGCACGGCAATACTTAATCCCTTCAATATCCCGCAAGGCACGGACGATTTCCTCTCTCGGTCCTTCGATGCGAGCCAGCAAACGGTGATCGGAGGACACATTCTTCGAGAGATTGTCGGTCGTATCGTGCGCAGCAATCACGCCCTTGTTGATGATGATAACACGGTCGCAGACTGCCTGAATTTCCGGCAAAATGTGCGAAGAAAGAATCACCGTATGGTTCTTGCCCAAACGCTTAATCAGCGTACGAATCTCGATAATCTGCTTCGGATCCAGACCAACCGTCGGCTCATCGAGAATCAGCACGGGAGGATTGTTGATCAATGCCTGTGCCACGCCCACACGCTGCTTGTAACCCTTCGAGAGGTTCTTGATAATACGGTTCTGCACATCGGTAATCTTGCAAAGCGTCATAACCTCATTGAGATGGGCTCTGCGAGGCAGCTTGCACTTCTTGAGATCATAGATGTAGTTTAAGTAGCTTTTGACGGTCATATCCAGATACAGCGGCGGCTGCTCCGGCAGATAACCGATAAAGGATTTCGCCTTGATCGGGTCTTCCAGAATATCTACGCCATTGATCAATGCCTGACCGGAGGTCGAGGAGATATAGCCGGTCAGCATATTCATGGTTGTCGATTTACCTGCACCGTTCGGACCGAGAAATCCAAGAATTTCTCCGTCATCAACCGTAAAGCTGATATCATTGACTGCGTGCTTATCGCCATAATGCTTTGTCAGATTTCGCACTTCAATCATTGCATTCATTCCTTTCCTGATAAATTGCTTGCAATACAACATAGGTATTGTAATCGCAACGTGTGACAGTCAGGTGTTCATCACACGAAAATCCCGATTGCCCTTATCCCATCTGCCGACGGCGTTCGGTATCCTGCCGAATTTGCGCTGTCAGTGCATCCAAAGACGGAAACGGCTGCTCCGGTCGCAGAAACGCACTGAGCGTCACGCAAAGCCAATGTCCGACCAGCTGTCCGTTCCAATCGAGCAGATGCGTTTCTGCGGTCGGAACGGCATCGCCGCCGGTGACAGTCGGCCGAGTGCCGATATTGGTGATCGAGGGAATCTGCCTGCCCTCCCAATGCGAAATGGAGGCATATACCCCGTATTTCGGGATACACCGCCATGGTGCAAAGGGCTGATTGGCAGTCGGAAACCCGATGGTTCTGCCGATTTGATTGCCGCTCTCAACCATTTGCTCGATGCGGTAATCCGTACCGAGCAGCGCATTGGCAGTGGTGATATCGCCCGTTTCAAGCAGACTGCGAATCCGCCGAGAAGAGATTGCCTCCCCGGCTGCATCGCTGACCTCCGGCACAAGCTGTACCGCAAAACCCATCTGTTTTCCGTACCGCATCAAATCCTCTGCCGTGTATGCCGCATCTTTGCCAAATCGAAAGCCGCTTCCGCAAACGACAACGCTTGCACCAATTTGTTCACAGAGAATCTCTCGGCAAAACCGTTCTCCATCATAATTGCGCACTGCCGAAAAATCCAGCAACGTGACCGCTTTTGCACCGCATTCCGTAGCCAGACGAATTTTTTGGGGATCGTCATAGAGATAGCTGAGTCTACGCCCCTGCTTTTGCAGCATGGAGACGGCAGCAAAGCTGACGACATGGCAGCTGCCCTGCGCCATTGCCGCTGCCAGCACACTTCTGTGACCCAGATGCATACCATCAAACACACCCAATGCAGCCGCAGTCTGTGCCAATTGCTTCGACTCTGTCATATCGTCGCTCACCCTTCTATCGTTTTCCATACCCGCAGCCGACCGGCTTCCGGATCCGCTTTCGCAAGCCCCAAAAACCGCTGCTGCTCATCATATACACGATAGGTCGCCGATTCCCTCGGCAGACCCAAGCGTTGCAGCTCCAGCTGTACGCCGTTGCGATATTGCTGTGTCTGTGCCGCTTGCAGGTGAATCGCCTGCCAAGCATCAAAAAATCGATCGGCTGGTGTCAGCAGCGTATCGATCGTGCCGTCGAGCATTGCTTGCTCGACTTCCGCAAATGTATGACAATCCGCCAAACCGATGCCGCATGCCTCGGTACGCAGCAATGCCGTCATACAGCCGCCGCAGCCGAGTGCCAACCCGATATCATGCAAAATCGTGCGTACATACGTACCCTTGCCACAGTGAATCTCGATCTCGCCCTCACCGCTTGCCGCATCATACGACAGCAACGTAATGGCATGGACAGTCACAGATCTTGGCTGCCGCTCGACCGCCTTGCCGGCTCTCGCCAGTTCATAGAGCCGCTTGCCGTTGACCTTAACGGCAGAATACATCGGCGGTATCTGTGAGATTTCACCGAGAAACTGCGGCAATACTGCACGCAGCGCCGCCTCGGTCACCGATACCGGATGCGTTTCCAGTACCGTGCCGCTGCTGTCCTGCGTATCGGTTATGCAGCCCAGACGAAAGCCGGCACGATACCGCTTGTCCTCACAGGGCAAAATGTCGCAGACCTTTGTCGCACTGCCGACCAAGACCGGCAATACGCCCTCCGCCATCGGGTCGAGCGTACCGGTATGTCCGAGTCTGCGTATGTGCAAGATGCCACGCAATTTGGCAATTACATCAAAGGATGTGAACCCCTGAGGCTTGTACATTCCTAAAATCCCACTGTTCATGAATCCAGTGCCGCCTCCGCTGCCTGCATCAATGCAGCACATGCCTCCTCTGCGGTACAATCCCGCATCGAACAGCCGCTTGCCTTGATATGGCCGCCGCCGCCGAACTGCTTGCAAATTGCCGATACGTCTGCCATATCGCCTGCTCGCATCGAAATCCGAAAGCTGCCGTCCTCCTGCTCCTTCACCACGATGCCGACTTCGACACCAGCGATCTGCATCGGCAATGCAGTCACACCATCGGTTTCATCTGCAGACACCTGCAGCTCCGCATACCATACATAGGGCAGGTATACCAATGCCGTACGACCGGTTTCGCTCAGCTGCATGCCCTCCATCAAGCGACAGTCCAGAGCAATGCGTCCGGGTGACTTCAGGTCAAAGAAAATCCGATTCCAACGAGCATACGGCAAATTCGGATACTGCCGCTTGATATCTGCCACTGCCGCAAAGGTATCCGCACCGGCGTTGCTGAACTTGAAGCAGCCCGTATCGGTTGCCATACCGGCATAGAGCAGCAGTGCAATCTGCTCCGACAACGGAAAATCACAGTCCTGCACCAACGCATACAACATCTCGCAGGCAGCCGCCGCATCGGGATTCCAACAGCGTGCTGCCGCATAGCCGGTATTGGAAAAATGGTGATCAATGCACAGATCGATGCCATGCTCCGCATACTCTGTCTGCAAATCGCCAAGCAACTTGAGATCCGATACGTCAACTGCAATCACAGTCTTGGCAGGGAATTCCGCAAACGCAATGCCCTCGGTCAAATGAGCCAGCGTTTCCGGCAGCGCATCCGCACAGCGAACACAGGAACGAATGCCCATCGCTTTCAGCATCAAATGCAGCGCATAGCCGCCGCCCACGCAGTCTCCGTCCGGCGAACGGTGAATGAGGATATGCACATCCTCAAGTGTCCGCAAATATGCAGCCGTTTCCTGTAACGTCCATTCACGCATGGTGAACACCGCCTTTCGTATCGCTCATTCGGTTTCGGTATCCTGTTCCGGTCCGAAGCCGCCGGTCAGCCCCAGCTGCTCAAGCTTTTCGCTGATATCAGCCGCATAGGCAATCGAATCGTCTGCGACAAAGTGCAGCTCCGGCGACTTGCGCAGCTTCAAACGGGAAAACAACTCCCGCCGGATATAGCCTGCCGCTGAACGCAGCCCCTGACAAGAGGTTTTCGCTGCGTCCAGGCCGTGCATGCTCGAAACATAGACCTTGCAATGCCCCATATCGCCCGACAGCTCCACTCGAACAATCGAGAGCATCGGCTCAATTCTGGGGTCTTTCAGAGTCGGCAGAATGGCGGTCAGTTCCCGCAGAATATCTTCCTGCACACGATCAATCTTAAAACTCGCCATACGTCTCCTTTCATATTCGGACAGCACTCAGAGGGTAATGGTGCTGTCCGGGTCGGGATTGTAGTAGTCGCCGGTGGTATCGCTTTCGTTGAAGAAGCCCTCCTCATCGAAGATTTCCTCCGCCGCCTCCTCTACGGTGATCTCACCGGAAACAATTCGTTTTACCGTTTCAAAAAACAAGATGTCAATCGGTCCAAAGTCATCCCAAGCCAGGGCCTCATTGCAATATTGAATCATATCTGCATTGCTCATTCTAGGCATTTCCATGGTTTTTTCCTCCTATTTGTTTCTTGTCTGGTTTTCCACACATTAGTATTCCTGTGCATCCGTGCGGCGAATTGCCCATCCGCACAGATTCCCCCCACGTAGTTTAAATTAGTCCTCGCGATACTCCTCGATCTTGAATGCCTCGAGAATATCGCCTTCCTTGATATCGCCGTACTTTTCAAGCGAGATGCCGCATTCATAGCCGGTTGCGACTTCCTTGACATCCTCCTTGAAACGACGCAGCGAATCGATCTGATCTTCGGCAACCACGATGCCGTCGCGCACCACACGAATCTGACACTGCCGTGTCACCTTGCCATCCAGTACATAGCAGCCAGCAACGCTGCCAACACTCGAAATGTGGTAGACCTGACGCACCTCAATACGAGCCATCTGCACCTCACGGAATTTCGGTGCTAGCATACCCTTCATAGCGGTTGTAATTTCCTCGATGGCGTCGTAGATGATGCGGTACAGACGAATGTCAACGCCATCACGCTCTGCCTTCTCGGCTGCAATCGGCATCGGACGCACGTTAAAGCCGACGATAATCGCATTCGATGCTGATGCCAGCATGACATCGCTCTCCGAAATCGCACCAACAGCACCGTGAATCACCTTGACACGCACCTCATCGTTGGAGAGTTTCTCCAGCGACTGCTTGACTGCCTCAACCGAACCCTGTACGTCTGCCTTGACGATGATGGCAAGCTCTTTCATTTCGCCCTCGGCAATCTGGCTGAACAGATTGTCGAGTGTGACCTTACGATAGCTGCGGAACTGCTCTTCCTTGGCTTCATGCTTTCTCTGCTCGACCAATTCCTTTGCCAAACGCTCATCGGCAACGGCATTGAAGATATCGCCGGCACTCGGCACTTCTGCCAAGCCGGTAATCTCGATCGGTACGGACGGCCCTGCCTCCTTAACGATCTTGCCCTTATAGTTGGTCATCACACGCACCTTGCCTACGGCAGTACCGGCAATGATCACATCGCCCGTATGCAGCGTACCGTTCTGTACGAGAATCGTAGCAATTGGACCTCTGCCCTTATCGAGACGAGCCTCAATGACCGTACCCTTAGCTCTGCGGTCGGGGTTGGCTTTCAGCTCACGCACTTCTGCGACCAGCTGCACGGTATCGAGCAGATCCTCGATGCCCATACCCGTCTTTGCGGATACCGGTACACAGATGGTGTCGCCGCCCCATTCCTCGCAGACCAGCTCATGCTCGGTCAGCTGCTGCTTAACACGGTCGGGATCGGCACCTTCCTTATCCATCTTGTTGATAGCAACAATAATCGAAACACCTGCTGCTTTGGCGTGATGAATGGATTCGATCGTCTGCGGCATGATACCGTCATCCGCTGCGACAACCAGAATCGCAATATCCGTGATATTTGCACCACGAGCACGCATGGACGTAAATGCCTCATGTCCGGGCGTATCGAGGAAGGTAATGGTCTTACCATTATGCTTGACCTGATAGGCACCGATATGCTGTGTAATGCCACCGGCTTCAGATGCGGTAACATTGGCATGGCGAATCGAGTCGAGTATCGAGGTCTTACCATGGTCAACGTGACCCATAACCACAACAACCGGACTGCGCTCGACCATTGCATCCTCCGGATCCTCCTCATCGGTGATGAGACGTTCCTCAATGGTCACGATGACCTCATGCTCGACCTTTGCACCCAACTCCTCGGCCACCAGCGATGCGGTATCGAAATCGATTTCCTCGTTGATGCTTGCCATGACGCCCAGACCCATCAGCTTCTTAATCACATCGCCAACCTGAACCTTCAGACGGCTTGCCAACTCGCTGACAACAATGCTGTCGGGAATCATAACCTTCAGCTGCTGCTTTCTAGCACGCTCCAGTTCGAGTCTGCGCAGCTTCTCCGCCTCAGTTTCTCTCACCTTGCCCGAACGCTGCTGTCTGGCACGCTGCTGAGATTTCTGGGTAATCTTCTGTTTTTTGGCAGACATGCCATCACCACGGCCTCTGCCCTGCGGTGCAATCTGCTCATAGCGTTCATTGTACTTGTCGAGATCGACATAGGTACCACGGGTATCGACCGTATGACGCTGTTGGCTTGCCTGCAATTCGGTCGTTTCGGCGAAGTCCATTTGCAGCTTGGCACGCTCGCCACGCTCCTGTGCCTTTGCAGGCTTTTTCGGTGCTTTCTGCTGCACCGGACGTTTCTCAGCCGGTTTCTTTTCGACCGGTGTTGCTGCAGCAGGCTTGGTCTGCTCTGCCGTCACGGTCGGCTGTACCAGCGCTGCTGTCGGTTTTGCCGGTGCAGATGCAGACTGCTTTGCGGGTGCAGCTGCCGAATGCTTTGCCGGTGTAGAGGCGGACTGCTGACGCTGCTCCTTCTTCTTCTGTTGCTGACGGGCATTGCGTTCCCGCTGCTTTGCGGCACGCTCTGCCTGCTGCTTCTCATGCTCTGCCGCACGCTGTGCTGCACGCTCTCTCGCTCTCTGCTCGGTCAATGCTGCCGTCAATACCACACGCTGCTGTGGTGCAGGCTCGGCGTTTTTCTCTTCCGCAGACTTTTCCTGCTCTGCCGATTGCCTCTGTTCAACCGCTTTCTCCACAGGCTTTGCGGATACAGCAGCCGCTGTCGACGGCTTTTCCGCAATCGGCTGCGGTGTTGGCTTTTTCTTTTGCTCTGCGGTAACAGGCTTCGGCACAGGCTTTGCGGTTTCCTCTGCCGATGTCTGAGCGACATTTTTGGCTGCACCGGATTGCAAATACGCATCGAGATCATCTACCTGATGCGCCTGCGTATAGACCTCCAGCAGGTAATTCATCTCCTCCTCGGACAAGGTCGCTGTGGCCTTCCGAGTTTTCTTGTCCCGTTGCTTCAGCCGATCGATGAGCTCCTGTGCAGGGACATCCATATTCTTCGCAAAATCACTGAGTTTCACTTTTCCTGTTGGCATAGGCAATATACCCCCTTCGGTTCTTCCACAGCATGCGTCATCGCACACTGCATATCGTCATTCTTATACTTACTCGCAAGGCTTTGTGCCGACATCGTCTGCCTGCACCGGTTCGGGTAGCAGCTTCAGCAGCGATTGCGTAAATCCGGCATCACATACACCGAACACTGCCGTTTGTTTCCGAAAATAGTGCTTGAGCGTTTCCATCGAAAGCTTCAGCTTTCGGATTGGAATTTTCTTTCCGTAAAACCGAATCTCCTTTTCAGTTTTCGGTGAAATATCAGCCGCCAATAAAATGCAGGTGAGTGCACCTGTCCGACAGGCATCCTTGACCGCATCAAACCCCAGCAGCAGTTTTCCGGCTTTCCGACTTATGGTCAGCAAAGAGAGAATGCGTTCTTCAAGCATCGGCATTTGCCGCCTCCTCTGCCGCTTTCAGCTCCTGTTCGAGTGCCGCATATACATCCTCGGAGATTCGGCACGAAAAGGATTTCTCCATACGGCGTGCTTTTTTCGCCTGTGCCAGACATTCCGTGCGAGGGCAGATATATGCACCTCTGCCGGAGAGTTTTCCGGTCACATCTGCTTTGATCGCACCATCAGGCTGCCGCACGATACGAATCATCTCCCGCTTCGGCTTCATCTCCCCACAGCCCAGACACATACGCATTGGTATCTTTCGTGGCTTCATGCCGATTGCTCCTTTCCGATTAGATTACTCGACAGCCGACGTGGAATCCATTTCCGCCACATCGAAATCGATTGGCGCATCATCGAATGCCGCCTCAGCCGTATCCTCTGCCATATCCTCTACAAAATCTGCCTCTTCTTCACGGTCGACGGTTTCGGATTCGGACTTGATATCGATCTTGCAGTCGGTCAGCTTTGCAGCGAGCTTTGCGTTCAAACCACGGTTACCAATGGCAAGCGACTGCTGATCATCCGGCACAATCACTGTTGCCATATCTTTGCCATGCTCATCCAGACCGAGCGTTGCCGAAGTGACCTTTGCCGGTGCCAGCGCACGAATAATAAATTCCGTCTTATCCTCGGAATAGGGGATGATGTCGATCTTCTCACCGTGCAGTTCCTGAAGTACCGTATCGATACGGCTGCCATGCGGTCCAATACAAGCACCAATCGCCTCCACATCCGGATCATTTGAGCTAACTGCAATCTTAGAACGGAATCCCGGCTCTCGTGAAACCGCATGAATCGTAACCGTACCATCGAGAATTTCCGGTACTGCCCGCTCAAAGAGGCGTCTGATGATATCCCGATCGGAACGAGAAATGCGAACAATCGGTCGTTTATCTTTTTTCTCACTGTTAACGATCTGCGTCACCAATACCTGAATGAGATCGCCCTCTCGCAGGATTTCATTGGGAATTTGTTCATTCTTATTGAGATACAGCTCTGTCCCTTCGTAGTCAACCGCTACTGTACCACGACCGGTATCGAGCTGCTTCACACGAACCGTAATCAGCTGCTTTTCCTTTTCTTTGAACAAGTCGGTAATGCGCTTGCGGCTAAATTCATGCAGATCGCTGCGAATCATTTGCTTGACAAATTGAGCAATGCTTCTGCCAAACTGTACGGGATCCATGGGACACTCGATGAGGTCACCCATTTCGACATTCGGGTCATAGCATTTTGCCACATCATAACTGACCAGATACGGGTCATTGTTTGCCTCCGGCACGACGCTCTTTTTCATAAACACCCGAAAGCGATGCGCTGCGGCATCGATCTCTACCCGAAAATCATCATCTTCCGCTTTCGGATACGCCTTCATAGCCGCTTTCAGCAGAGCCTGCTCCACACGATCAATCAATTCTCGCTGATCAATGTGATGCTCTTGCTCTAATGCGGACAGCACCTGAAATAGATCCAATTGCTCTTCCTTTTTCTTACCTTTCATGGCATGACTCTCCCTTCGTATTACCATCCGGCGAAGAAACGCCGGCATCCTTACCTAATATGGTTATGCCTCCTCAAAATCTGCCAGCCGGACATAAGCGACCTGCGGCAATGCGATGGTCATCTCCGGCTCGGACTCCGTTTGAATGCGGATATGCTCCTTGTCACAGCGCAGCAGGAGACCGACGATATCCCGTTCGCCGTTTTCGAGCGGACGAATGGTATGCACTCGCACCTTGCTGCCCTCGCAGGCATCGAAATGTGTTGCCCGAATCAGTTCCCGTTCCAGCCCTGCCGAACCAACTTCCAGCGTATAGCTTTGTGGAATCGGATCGACATCATCCAACAGCTGATTGAGCGGTCTTGTGACGGCTTCGCAGTCATTGATGTTGACCGGTCGTTCCATATGATCGAGGAACACGCGCAGATACCAAATGGCACCCTCCTTCTCGAAGCGCACATCCCAGACGATCAGCCCCTGCGCTTCGGCAAGCGGCAAGACCATCTCATAGACTCGCTGTTCGGTTGGACCGAATTTCTTGAGTTTCATAGATTTTGCTACCTTTCTGCATATCTCACATGCGCATATGTCCATACATAAAAGAAAGACCGGACTTTCGGCGTTCCGGTCTTTCTTCATTCCATCATTTACATCATTATGATACCACATTTTCCGAGAAAATGCAAGCAATTCGGCAGTTTTCTTGCAGGATTTCTACAATTCGCACAATCGCTGCAAGGAATTGAGAAAATATTTCGGCATCCTAACGAAGAAATATTACTGCAATTTTGCGTTATATTCCTCGACAACGGTATCAACAACCGACTGCCATTCGGAACGGATCTCTGCCCAAGTATCCGGCGTACCAGCATACTGCTTCTGGTTGAGAATCGCATCACCGATATTGTTCATGACACCTCTGGTCGCATAGTCATAGGTTTCGTTGTACATCAAAGAGCCCATGCCGTAACCGAAGTCAAACACACTCTTAATCTTGCTGGTGTCATACCAAGTCTGCATGAAGTCATACTGCTCCTCGGTGATGAAACCGGTCACCTTGCCCTGTGCATTGACGCTCTGGATCAGAGCCTTTTCCTTTGCAGCAGCCTTATACTCTTCCTGTGTCTCGGCAAGACGCTGGCACTTCATCCACATCGCAACAGCATCGCCCTTCGTCGAATTCTTGACGAGCATTGTTGCACCGTAGTTCATGTTGAGGTAATACTCCTCGCTCTTGGGATCCTTCGGGAACGGCACGAGGAAGATGTCTGCATCGGGATTTTTGGCGTTGGAATCGGACAGATGCCACGGTGCCATGCCATAGAACAGGATATTGCCTTCGGTCGGGAAGTAACCATACCAAGTCGGGTCATAGAGTCCCAGCTTGCTGATCTCCTCCATCAACAACTCGGCACGCTCGATGTTCGGACTCATGATGTTGTTGGTAAACTTGTTGCCGTCATACTTGACAACAGTATCGCCGGTGGACTGCAAGAGTGCCTGACCGAACCAGCCGCAGCAGCCGAACCGCTGCTCACTGCCATCTCCGTTGGAGACAAACTGCTTCATCATATCCATGAAGGCATCCCAATCCCACTTGCCCTCCTGATACAGCTCATACGGATCTTCCAAGCCTTCCTCTTCCAGCATTGTGCGGCTATAAGTGATGGCAAGCGGATCGCTTGTCGCATACGGAATCACATAGTAGTGCCCGTTGTACTTGTACATCTCTGCCAATTCCCGCACACCGTCATAGATCGGATCGGACAGGTCAACATAATCATCAAGCGGATCGTACATACCCTTGTTGACGCCATTCGGCACAGCATCCCACTCATAGGGGAACATATCAACCGGATCGCCGCCATTGATACGGTTCGACAGGTCATCGAACTTCGTATCGGCTGTGGTGGCAACATACTCGATTTTGGCACCATACACATCCTCAAACAGCGACAATGCAACCGAACGGTCAGCATTACCGGTCGGATTGAGGTCGTAGATCGCCATCCAGTAAACCGTCTGACCGGAGATATCCGGATCACCGGCATTGATCGCATCATCCGTTGCAATAGACACATCGTCCTGAGATTTTGTTCTGCCTTCAGAGCTTTCCTCACCGCAGGCGGTCATTGCAAAGCAGAGCGTCATTGCCGACAGTAATGCCAATGCACGTTTCATCTTTCTCATAGCTGGTAACTCCTCTTTTCTGTTTTGCGTGCAAATGCAGCTTTGCACGGCACCGGCTGTCTGTGTGCAACAGCCTTATCATCCTTATTATACTGAAATTATATCAGGCTGTCAACCGAAGTTTTGACCAAATACAAATGTTGAAATTCAGACAACCTATACAATTTTTCCGCAATTACACGCCGTACTGCTCCCGATAGGCACGCATTTGGGGCAGATATGCCTTGCCGTCCACGACACCGTTCTCGATGGCAGCAATGATATCGCTGACCGTTACAATAGCGTGTACATCAATGCCGAATTCCTCTTTGACCTCCTGCACAGCGGACTTCTTGCTGTTGAGTCCCTTCTCCTGACGGTCAACCGTAATGACCATACCGGTGATATCGACATCGGCGGTAGACTTGAGCTTCGGATAGACCTCCCGCAATGCCTTGCCGGATGTCATCACATCCTCGATGAGAATGACCTTCGTACCGTCCTTCAGCTCGCTGCCGACAATCATGCCGCCCTCACCATGATCCTTGACCTCCTTGCGGTCATAGGCATAGCCAATCTCAATGCCATGGTTCTTCCAGAGTGCAATCGCCGCAGCAGCTGCCAACGGGATACCCTTGTAAGCCGGTCCAAACAGCACCTCTGCCTGCATATTGTGTGCCTGCATACAAGCTGCATAATACTCACCTAGACGGCAAAGCTGCTTGCCGGTTTTATAATTTCCGGTGTTGATGAAGTAGGGGGCTTTTCTGCCGCTTTTCAGCGTAAAATCACCGAATTTCAGCACACCGCATTCTGCCATAAAGCAAATGAATTCCTCTTGATAGGTCATGAGATAACCGCCTTTCCATGCACGCCGAATCGCCATGCAAATCCGTTTCATTTTTCGTCACCAAGGTTTGGTACAAATATAGTATACCCGATTTCTTGCAAAAAAGCAAGCCTATCTTCCTCGTTCGCGATATTAAGACAGCAAACGCCGCTTTAGCACAGTCAAATCCACAACGGTCAGCACACCGTTGCCGTCCATGTCATAATCGGATACCTACTCGGTTGTCAGTGTACCGCTACACGCCGGATATCTTACCAGCGCAACCGCATCGGCAAGCGAATAGCTGCTTTCGGTATCGATCGGCTGCACGGAAATCTGCAAGTCGGTTGCATTCAAAACAACGATTTCCGATTACAGCGTTCCCTCAACCACCCATACGGCAGCGGTTTCCGAGAAGAAATTCTCTTTGCACAGGTCAAAGTAGGTGATTGTGAACCGCTCTCGGAAAGTCGAATTGTCGTCGTTCAAGCCAAAGAACAGGCTCGACACGAAGCCCTCTTGCTTCTTCAGAGTATTCCAAATGTTCGCATTTGCGTCACTTTAACGATACAAACCCTACCCGTACTCAGTACCGAAGAGAAACATCCGCCATTTGCCATCCACATAGGGACGATCGGCTCGTCCCACCTCAGATCTCCACATGGCGAAAATATTGTCGCCGAAATCGCTGTTGCCGACAATCAACTCGCTTGCCATATATAGTCACCGCATCACTGAAATCAGCCCTCCAATCCATTTATACAAGTCCTGATAATCGGTCAAACCGGCTGTGATCCAACGTTTTCCAACAGATTGCATAATAATCCCCCTCCATGCAATAGAATCTGCTTTCTTGTAACACGCTTTCTTGTGCTTTGTCAAGTATATTTCCACATTATTTGGCGTATTCCATCATGGTTTTTGCCTATTTTGCAAGATTCATCCAAAATAGAGTAAAAAAGACCGTCTCATCCGAAGATGAAACGGTCTTTTGAAACAAGAATTACTCGTTGATAGCAGTCACAACGCCGGAACCAACGGTCTTACCACCCTCACGGATAGCGAAACGCAGACCAGCCTCGATAGCGATCGGAGTGATCAGCTCAACGCCGATCTCAATGTTATCGCCGGGGTTGCACATTTGAACATCCTCCGGCAGCGTGATGATACCGGTAACGTCAGTGGTGCGGAAATAGAACTGCGGTCTGTAATTGTTGAAGAACGGCTTATGACGACCGCCTTCTTCCTTCTTCAGAACGTAAACCTGACCCTTGAACTTGGTGTGCGGGTGAATGGAACCGGGCTTGCACAGAACCTGTCCACGCTCAATGTCCTTTCTCTGAACACCACGGAGCAGCGCACCAATGTTGTCGCCGGCCTCAGCATAGTCGAGGATCTTACGGAACATCTCCAGACCGGTAATAACGGTGGAACCCTTCTCCTCCTTCAGACCAACGATCTCAACGGTATCGCCGACCTTGACCTGACCACGCTCAACACGACCGGTAGCAACAGTACCACGACCGGTAATGGTCATGGTGTCCTCAACAGGCATCAGGAACGGCTGATCTGCCTTACGATCCGGAGTCGGAATGTAGGAGTCAACAGCGTCCATCAGCTCGCCGATGCAAGCATAGACCGGATCGGAAGGATCCTGAGATGCGGAATCCAGCGCCTGGAAAGCAGAACCCTTGATGATCGGAATGTCATCGCCGGGGAACTCGTATTTGCTCAGGGTGTCACGGATGTCCATCTCAACGAGATCAATCAGCTCCTCGTCATCCACGAGGTCGGTCTTGTTCATGAAGACAACGATTGCCGGCACACCTACCTGACGAGCGAGCAGGATGTGCTCTTTGGTCTGAGCCATCGGGCCATCGGAAGCAGCAACAACGAGGATTGCGCCGTCCATCTGCGCTGCACCGGTGATCATGTTCTTGATGTAGTCAGCGTGACCGGGGCAGTCAACGTGTGCATAGTGACGAGCGTCGGTCTCGTACTCAACGTGTGCGGTATTGATTGTGATACCACGCTCACGCTCTTCCGGAGCCTTATCGATCATGGAGTAGTCCTCAAACTTAGCCTGACCCTTCAGTGCCAGATACTTGGTGATAGCAGCGGTCAGAGTGGTCTTACCATGGTCAACGTGGCCGATCGTACCGATGTTGACATGGGGTTTGTTACGTTCAAAATGTTCTTTTGCCATTGGAATCTCCTCCTAATGTGAATTTTAATTGGCAGATTACGAATTCGACCTCACCCAAAATCGGGTAAAAAGCCTGATACCTATATTCTACCAGATTTCCAGAAAAAAAGCAAGTGTTTTTTGAAAAAAATTCCGGATTCCATAGAATTCCAAGAAAACACTGCCCATATGGTATATGAATGCCCTGCCCTCACCGCCTGTGAGGGCAAGCACATGCATATCAAAAGGGATTAGTCGTCGTCGCTGTGACCGCGATCACTCTTGATCTTGTCGGCAATATTCTTCGGCACCTCGGCGAAGCTATGCGGCTCCATCGAGTAGTTACCACGACCCTGCGAACGAGAGCGCAGGTCGCTGGCGTAACCGAACATGTTGCTCAGCGGAACGAGGGCATCGATCTGAGCGAGACCATTGTGAATCTCCTGACCCTGAATCATGCCGCGACGGGAGTTGAGGTCGCCGAACACATCGCCCATATACTGCTCGGGCACGAATACGGAAACCTTCATGAGCGGCTCGAGCAGAACCGGATTTGCCTTTCGCATTGCATTTTTGAATGCCATCGAACCGGCAATCTTGAATGCCATTTCAGAGGAGTCGACCTCATGGTAGGAACCATCATAGAGGGTAACCTTCACGTCAACAACCTGATAGCCTGCGACGACACCGGACTGCATAGCGCTGCGGATACCCGCATCGACAGCCGGAATATACTCCTTCGGGATGGCACCGCCAACGATGTTGTTGATGAACTCATAGCCCTTGCCGGGTTCGTTCGACTCAACAGTGATTTTGACGTGACCATACTGACCGGTACCACCGGTCTGCTTCTTGTGCTTGTAGTCCTCGTTGACGGTATTGCGGATGGTTTCCTTGTAAGAAACCTGCGGTGCGCCAACGTTGGCTTCGACCTTGAACTCACGCAGCAAACGGTCTACGATGATTTCAAGGTGCAGCTCACCCATACCAGCGATGATAGTTTGACCGGTATCGGTATCAGTCCAGGTACGGAAGGTCGGGTCCTCCTCGGCGAGCTTAGAGAGGGCAATGCCCATCTTCTCCTGACCTGCCTTGGTTTTCGGCTCGATGGCGAGGTTGATAACCGGATCCGGGAATTCCATGGACTCGAGAATGATCGGGTGGTTCTCATCGCAGAGGGTATCACCCGTGGTGGTGCACTTGACACCGATAACGGCAGCGATATCGCCGGCATACACGGTATCGATATCCTTCCGGTGATTGGAGTGCATCTGGAGGATACGACCCATACGCTCACGCTGGTTCTTGACAGCGTTCAGCACGGTTGTACCGGAATCCACATGACCGGAATACACACGGAAGTAGCACAGCTTACCGACAAACGGGTCGGTTGCGATCTTGAATGCCAATGCGGAGAACGGCTCATCATCGGAAGACGGACGGCTTTCCTCCTCATCGGTCTTGGGGTTCACGCCCGTGATGGCGGGAACATCCAGCGGAGACGGCATATAGTCAACAACAGCATCGAGCATCTTTTGCACGCCCTTGTTGCGATAAGAAGTACCGCAAACAACCGGTACGATGGTATTGGCGATTGTACCCTTACGGATACCGCGCTTAAGCTCCTCGATCGTCAGCTCCTCGCCCTCGAGGTACTTCTCCATCAGTTCATCATCGGTTTCGACGATGTGCTCAACCATCTCTGCACGATAGGACTCTGCCTTCTCCTGCATATCGGCAGGAATATCCTCAACACGAATATCCTTGCCCAGATCATCATAGTAAATGTAAGCCTTCATCTCCAGCAGATCGATGATGCCCTTGAAGGTATCCTCAGAGCCAATCGGCAGCTGAATCGGAACAGCATTACACTTCAGACGGTCTTTCATCATGTCTACGACTCGATAGAAGTCCGCACCCATGATGTCCATCTTGTTGACGTAGGCCATACGCGGTACCTTGTACTTGTCAGCCTGACGCCATACGGTTTCGGATTGTGGCTCAACGCCGCCCTTTGCACAGAACACGGTAACGGATCCGTCCAAAACACGCAGAGAACGCTCAACTTCAACCGTAAAGTCTACGTGACCGGGGGTATCAATGATGTTGATACGGTAACCATTCCAGTGGGCAGTGGTTGCAGCGGAGGTGATGGTAATACCACGCTCCTGCTCCTGTGCCATCCAGTCCATGGTAGCGGAACCATCGTGGGTTTCGCCGATCTTATGGTTGATACCGGTGTAGTACAGGATACGCTCGGTCGTAGTGGTCTTACCGGCGTCGATGTGAGCCATAATGCCGATGTTGCGAGTCATTTCCAAAGAACAATCTCTAGGCATTTGGTTTCCTCCCAATAGTTTGCGCTCTGTGTCCGCATATTATGCAGCTGCATAAATCGAACAGTCAAGAGCATTACCAGCGATAGTGTGCAAAAGCCTTGTTGGCCTCTGCCATCTTGTGCGTATCTTCACGCTTCTTGCATGCGCCGCCGGTACCGTTCATCGCATCGATGATTTCACCGGCCAGACGCTCCTTCATCGTCTTCTCACTACGCAGTCTGGCATACTTGGTGATCCAGCGCAGACCCAGTGTCTGACGGCGCTCCGGACGGACCTCCATCGGAACCTGGTAGGTCGCACCGCCCATACGGCGTGCCTTCACCTCGAGCAGCGGCATGATGTTCTCCATTGCCTGCTCGAATGCCTCCAGCGGATCCCGATCGGTCTTTGTCTTGACGATCTCGAAGGCTTCGTACACGATCTTCTGTGCAACACCCTTCTTGCCGTCGAGCATGATGTTGTTGATAAGGCGCGTCACGAGCTTGGACTGATACAACGGATCGGCCAGAACGTCACGCTTTGCGATACTGCCTCTTCTTGGCATACTCGCTTCCCTCCTTCATAATAGAATGAATTCACAGGTACTCACAGCGCACAATGTGCCGCTGTGTTCGGCCATGCAGACGAGATACAGTGCCGCATACAACAGCAAATATATCATATCCACAAGAGCCTTGTGGGGTAATTCCCTTTGGATGTGCGGGTAGAATTACTTCTTACCTGCCTTCGGACGCTTTGCGCCGTACTTCGAGCGAGCCTGCAAACGACCGTTCACGCCCTGTGCATCCAAGGTGCCGCGGATGATGTGATAACGCACACCGGGAAGGTCCTTGACACGGCCGCCACGGATCAGCACAACAGAGTGCTCCTGCAGGTTGTGTCCGATACCGGGAATGTAAGCGGTGACCTCGTAGCCGTTGGTCAGACGGACTCTGGCAATCTTACGCATTGCGGAGTTCGGCTTTTTCGGCGTAGCGGTCTTGACAGCGGTGCAAACACCACGCTTCTGCGGAGAGCTAAGGTCGATCTGCGACTTCTTCTGTGCGTTGTAGCCCTTCTGCAAAGCAGGTGCTGTGGACTTCTCCGGCAAAACGCTTCTTCCCTTACGAACGAGCTGGTTAAAGGTTGGCATATGGTTCCTCCTTCTCTGAATAATATTATGTACAGTTGACTGCACACTAAATTATTATAGTTCATTTTCCGTCAAATGTCAAGGGTTCGAGAATATTTTCCGTATTTCACAACGAGGACGCAGGATTCGGCATATTTTTGTGTATATTACGCATTTTTATCTGTGCGGAACGATGCCAGCGGCAGACCATTTCTGCCAAAGACCGTTGCAACCATGTAATTGGTCCAGGCATAGCGGGCGAATTGGGGTTCTGCGACCTCCGCAGCGGTCAGGGTCACGGTATCTTTGCAGAACACCGCCTTTGCAGGATGATATTTGCCATCAGCACCTGCCAGTTCAAAGCCGACCGGTTCGCCTTTCAGAGCAAAGCCCTCCTCGGCATTGGCAAACCAAATCGTCATCGTATTCCCTGACGCCATGTGCATCCGGTACATCGGTGCACAGGTTTGTGCCTGCGGCAGCTTGCCGTAAACCTCCGACAATGCCTGCAATGCCAACCGATATCCCACCGGTGCTTTGTCGGTCGGGTGGATATTGTCCAATTCGCCGCAGTCGGTCAGCACGGCAATGCCGGTATTGCGCAGCTTCCGCACAACCTTGTCCTGCGCCTCTCGAATCAGACACCAATGCTTGTGGTCGATATCGTTGAGATAGCGGAACATCGGCAGCTGTACCAGCAAAAACGGCAATTCCGCATCGCCCCAATCCTTGCGCCAGCAGGCAATCAAGGCTTCGAGCAAAATGTCATAGGTCTGCGGACGATGGTCATCGGATTCGCCCTGATAGTAGAGGAATCCTCGCAAGGTATACGGGCATACTCGCTGCAGCACGGTTTCGTATGCGCCGCAGATACGGCATTCGTTTTTCGGGCCCATCGGACCGGGATAGCGGGATTTGCCAATGATCTCCTGTGCCTCATCCCAGCTCAGCTCCGGACGCTCCTTCATCAGCTCGCCATAGTTGCGATACCACGCATCCTGATAGGCGCAATATTCGTCAAATTCCCGAATATGCTCCTCACGGGTTTTGCCCTCCATCGCCTTGTCGTATTCATCGGTATAGGGTTTCAGTTCCGGATGTGCATCCAGTGTTTCCCGAGAAACCCATGCCGTTGCGGATGTACCACCCCAGTTTGCACCAACTAAGCCAATGGTCACACCGAGCTGCTTCTGCATCTCCAAGGCAAAATATGCACCCACCGCAGACCATGCCTTCGACTGCTCCGGCGATGCCGCCGACCAACCGGAATTGCGCTCCACGGCATCAAAGTTCTCATCGATGATACGCTGCTTCGGGGTATAATAATACCGCACACCGCAATCCGGCGTCAGCCGTGCCAGCAAATCGGCGGCATGCTGATCGTTCTGTGCCTCATATTCCATATTGCTCTGTCCGCCGCAGAGCCAGACCTCACCAATGGCAACATCGGTAAAAGTCAGCGTTTCGCTCTCGCCGGCAACGGTCAAAGTCAAGCCTTCGGCGGCAGGCATCGGCGGCAATGTCACCTGCCAGCGACCGTTCGTAACCGCACCCGCTGCACTCTGTCCGGCAAGGATGACCGTAACCTGCTCGCCCTCTTTGCCGTCACCCCAAACGACAATCGGCTTCTCCCGCTGCAGCACCATATGGTGACTAAAAATTGCTGCTGCTCTCATAGCATTTTGCTCCTTTTTCATGATAGTGTGTTATTATAATAGTATCTCAGCCTTCGGTATGCAATCTGCCGTATACCGTATTCAGCCGGTGAATCTTTTTCTTGAGCTTTTCGGTATAGTCGGCTGCCTGTGTACGGTAAATCCAGTTACCGCCCAAGGTCGAGGGCGTGTTGATGCGATCCTCCGGCTGTGCATCCAGAAAATCCTGAATCGGCGCGATCGCAATCTTTGCAATACTCGCCCATGCCGCCCGAACCATCGCCTTTGGCAATTGCTTTGGCTTTTTCACGCCGAGATATGCCATCGCATAGGCATTCGTTTCGGCGGCATTGCCCTGCACCCATCCACGTAAGGTCGGGTTATCGTGCGTACCGGTATAGCAAACACAGTTCGTGGTTTGGAACTGATGCGGCAGATACGGATTCTCCGCATCGCTGTCAAAGCCAAACTGCAAAACCTTCATGCCCGGGAAACCCGTTCGTTTCAGCAAGCGTTCGACTGCCGGTGTGATATTGCCCAAATCCTCCGCAATGACTGCCATCTCACCAAAGCGCTCCTTCGCCGCTCTCCAGAGGGCATAGTCCGGACCTTTGCGCCATTTCCCATGCTCGGCAGTCGGATGACCATAGGGAATCGCATAGTATCGCTCAAAGCCACGGAAATGGTCGATTCGCACCACATCATACAATTCCAATGTGAACGCCAGACGATCAAGCCACCAAGCATAGCCGTTCTGCTTCATGGCATCCCAATCCCAAATCGGATTGCCCCAAAGCTGACCGGTTTGGGCAAATGCGTCCGGCGGACAGCCTGCCACAACGGTCGGATGCTTTTCCGCATCGAGCTGAAACAGCTTCGGCTTCGTCCAGACCTCTGCACTGTCATAGGCGGCATAAATCGGGATATCACCGATAATCCGCACGCCCCTCTCATTGGCATACCGCTTGAGCGCATACCACTGCGTAAAGAAACAGTACTGCACAAAGCTATAGAACGCAATATCCTCCGCATACTGTTCTTTGGCAGCTGCTATGGTCTTTTTTTGATAGGCAGCCAATTCCGACTCCCAAGCATTCCAAGGCTTGCCGTCATGCGCCGTTTTCAATGCCATGAACAGCGCATAGTCTGCAAGCCATGCTTGATTCTGCCGACAAAAGCTCCGATAGGACGGCGGTTTCTTGGCATTGAATTTTGCAAACGCAAGCCGCAGTACCGGCATGACTCGTTCATAAAGCAAAGCATAATCAATGGTATGGCAGTCGCTCTCCCAGACAATGCCGTCATAGTCTGCAGCGCAGAGCCAGCCTTCTTTTGCAAGCAGGTCAAAATCGATCAGATACGGATTGCCTGCATAGACCGAGCAGGACTGATACGGCGAATCCCCATAGCCGGTCGGCGACAACGGCAGTACCTGCCAATACCGACAGCCGGCTGCCGCCAGAAAATCGACAAAATCATAGGCTGCACACCCCAGTTTCCCAATGCCGTGACGGGATGGCAATGCCGAAACCGGCAGCAAAATACCACTTTCTCTCATGATTCCACATCCTTTCCCGATGGATAATCATTGCATTTCGATGTATACTATCAGCAACACCATAATCAAAAAGGAGTATCGGCATGAAACAGCTCGGTCCTTACGGCATTGCTTTTCTATTCGGATTTTTCCTCTATGCCCTTGTAGAGATTCTCTTTCGGGGCTATACCCACTGGACCATGGCATTGACCGGCGGTCTGGTGCTGCTTGTCCTGTATCGCATGAAAGCAACGCTTCGTGCGTCCCGTTGGACATTGGCATTGCTCGGTACGGCGTTCATCACCGCCATGGAATTTACAGTCGGTGTATGGGTCAACCTGATTCTCGGCTGGGGTGTCTGGGATTATTCCAATTTGCAATGGAATATTTTGGGGCAGGTATGTCTGCCCTTTTCGCTGATTTGGTTTGTGATGTGCATTCCGGCACAATGGGTTTGCGGCGGCATCGCAAAACAGTATCAATCTGCCCAGATCAAATCGCCGTAGGATTGCAGAAATTCGGTCAGCTCACACGCCATCTCGCACTGCTCCGGGATTCTCGGATGACCGGGCGTTGCCTTGCCCGAACGGCGGAATCGGAACCGTACCACACGAGGACTGCCCAGTCTGGCACATGCCGCATCGAGCAATTCCTCCCAATATTCCCCGTGCATGAGCACCGTCAACAGCAATACAAAGGTTGCCTTCGGATACCGCTCCATCAGATCTCCAATCAGCGCACAATACCGTTCGAGCCAATGTGCCCGCTGCTCAGGCGTATGAATGCAGTTATCCTCGTCGCCGATGCGCTGGTCATTCTGCCCAATCGCAAAGAGTACCACATGGGGCGTATAACGAGAGAAATCCCAAGGCGTCATTTCCGGCGCATAGGACAGATAGCAGAGCTTGTCATATACCGACACCATGCCGTACTTGCCGTTGTCGAAATAACCCGTATGGTCGAGCAGCGCAATACCGCCCTGTGCGGTCAGGTGCATCTGCGCACCGAGCAAGCGAGCGGTCTGCATGGCATAGCTGTGCCAGGCATTGTCATATTCCGAGGTGTAAACCTCCGGATCCAACTGTCCGACATGGTCAACTGCTTCGACCACAGAGCCTGCCGACACGCTGTCGCCAAAGCATTCCATGCGGCGTGCCGGCAAGGGCGGCAATGCTGTCAGTTCCCCATTCGTCTCAATTCCATGGAATGTGATATAATGCGGATTATCCTGACGCTTGTACAGCGTAACCATATGCTCGTCGTCTCCGTCCAAAGGCAGCACATAGCCCTGTGTACCCGATTCTTCTGTCAAGGCAATGACATGCTCCTTGCCGTCAATCCAACATCCAAATTGCATTCCGTTATAGCAGCGATGATTTTCCAGAAACACCGTCAATTTCGTGCCGGTAACAGCGAAATGAATCATCGAGCCTGCCCAGTACAGAATCGGCGCATCGGGATTGCCAAAGTCAATACGTCCCATATATTGGAATGCGGTATGCGAAGGTGCATAGCGTGTCATAGTGATATCCTCCTTGTTGCTCATGCGATGCGGCATGGCTGTGTACAGTTTCATTATATCACGCTATGTTACAAATTGCAAGCAGCACTCTGCAGAGATTTCTGCAATTTGATTGGTTGTCAGTTGTTTGACAGATGGTTGTCATCCGGCTGCGCATTGTCCGCATAGGATAGGAACAGGCACAAAGTTTTCCACAGCCTCAACGCTGAAAAACCGTGGAAACCCATGGCATTGGCACACACTCTTTCCCCAAAACAGTTTTCTGCTGCTTGCAGGGAAACATACAACGGTTTCATGCACCTGTCCCTATCAAGAAGGGGCTGCCGTAAACCGCTTCAATTTTGCCGGCAATACTTGACATTCTCGTTCATTTGCGGTATACTATAATTGTTATTGCATATCTAAGGCGACACCGCACAAAGATTGTGCGTCAGATGCGCAATCGATTTTTTCGTCAGATGAAACAAAAAGCGCAGGGAATACTTTGTGTATTCCCGAGCATTTTTGTGAAATATGGCGGAAAAAGCGCAAGCAGATGACGTGTAAAGCCGTCAGGCGGTCTTTGTGCGGTGTTGCCCTAAAGCCAAAGAAAGGAATCAAACCAATGGACGAACAAATGCAAGCCATGCGTGCGGAAATTGAAGCCGCCGCACAATCCATTACCGACTCCAAAGAGATGTATCTGCTCCGCAAGCAGTACCTCGATAACAAAACCGGTAAAATCTCCGCCTTGATGAAGAATATGCGGGATTTGACGCCCGAAGAACGTCCGGCATTCGGCAAAATTGTCAACGAGCTGAAAACCTGGGCTTTGGACTTTTTTACCGCACAGGACGCTCGCCTTAAGGCGCAGGAGCTGGCACAAAAGAATGCTGCCGAGCAAATCGACGTCACCATGCCCGCAAGCCGTCATACCTGCGGTGCGCTCCACCCGATGACGCTCGTTGCCAACGAATTGATCGATATCTTCGCCGGCATGGGCTTTACTGTCTTTGAGGGTCCGGAAATCGAAAACGATTACTACAACTTCACCGCCCTCAATACCCCGAAAGACCACCCGGCAAGAGATATGCAGCATACCTTCTATCTCTCCGACGAATGGCTGCTCCGCACCCAAACCTCTGCCGGTCAGATTCGTGTCATGGAGTCCACACAGCCGCCGATCAAGATTCTGTCACCCGGCAAGGTGTTCCGCTCCGATGATGACGCAACCCACTCCCCGATGTTCTCCCAGATGGAGGGTCTCGTCGTTGACCGTGGCATCACCCTCTGCGATTTGCAGGGTATGCTCGATGTGTTCGCACAGAATATCTTTGGCGAACAGGTCAAAACCCGTCTGCGTCCGTCCTACTTCCCGTTCACAGAGCCCTCCGTTGAGGTCGATGTCAGCTGCTTTGCCTGCGGCGGTAAGGGCTGCCGTCTCTGCAAGGATACCGGCTGGATCGAGGTGCTCGGTGCCGGCATGGTCAACCGCCATGTCCTCGAAAACTGCGGCCTGGATCCCGATGTTTACACCGGTTTTGCCTTCGGTATGGGCATCGAGCGAATCGCTATGCTGAAATACGGCATCCCCAATATCAAAATGCTGTTTGAATCGGATGTCCGTGTACTCGAACAGTTCCGTGGCTGAATCAAATCTGAATCTGTGAATGTGAAAGGATAACGAATACCATGATCGTACCACTCAGTTGGCTAAAAGAATACGTTGATATTACCATTACGCCGCAAGAACTCCAAACAAAACTGTTCGACTGCGGCTTTGAGGTCGAAACCCTCACTGAATTGGGTGAAGCCATCTCCGGCGTTGTGGTCGGCGAGATCGTCCGATGTGACCCCATCCCTGATACCCATCTGCATGTCTGTCAGGTGAATTGCGGCACACATGGCACGTTTCAAATCTGCTGCGGTGCGGACAATGTCAAGGTCGGCGGCAAGTATCCGGCAGCTTTGATCGGCGCAACCGTCTATGCCACCGCCAAAGACCATGTCACCATCGAGGGTGTTATGAAAATCAAGAAGGGTAAGCTCAAGGGCTATGAATCCCACGGTATGCTCTGTTCCGGCGTTGAAATTGGTCTGAACGAGGATCTCTATCCGGGTGCGGATTACTGCGGTCTGCTCGTACTGCCAGAGGATGCCGAACCCGGTGCTGATGTCAAGCCGATTGTCGGACTCGATGATTGGATGTATGACATCAGCATTACTGCAAATCGTCCGGACTGTCAGTCCATTCTCGGTATCGCAAGAGAGGTGGCAGCAACGCTCGATCAGCCGCTTAAGATGCCTGCTACCAACTATACACCGGTATCGTCCAACCTGCCCGTGATTTCCGTCACGGTCGAAGCCCCCGATCTCTGTCCTCGCTATCAGGCACACTATGTGCGGAATGTCAAGATCGCACAGTCACCTGCCTGGATGCGCCGCCGTCTGGCATTGGTTGGTATTCGCTCGATTTCCAATATTGTCGATATCACCAACTATGTGCTGAAGGAATTCGGTCAGCCGATGCACGCCTTTGACCTGCGTGACCTCGAGGACGCCAAAATCATCGTGCGCCGTGCAAAGCAGGACGAGCCAATTGTCACCCTTGATGAAAAAGAGTTCAAGCTGAATCCCAATCATCTGGTCATCTGCGACGGCAAGAAGCCCGTTGCCCTTGCCGGTATCATGGGCGGTCTCAATTCCGAAATCAAGGACGATACCACTTCAGTGCTGTTTGAGGCGGCAAAATTTGCCCGTGACAACGTCCGCCGCACGGCTCGTGCCTTGGGGCAGCACTCCGATTCCAGTGCCCGCTTTGAGAAGGGCGTAGACGAGTATGCCACCGAGCAGGGCATGAAGCGCGCACTCCACCTGATCGAAGAACTTGGCTGCGGTGTAGTAACCCCTGCCGGTTATTGCGTTGCTGTGAAGCCGGAAATTGCTGCCCGTCCGCTGACGGTATCTGTTTCCGAGATGCTTGCACTGCTGGGCATTCAGATTCCCGATGCCGATATTCTCCGCATCCTCACCGGATTGCATTTTGCGCCGATGCTCGATGGCGACAGCCTGACCGTACAGATTCCGCCCTATCGTGAGGACATCGAAAATGCGCCGGATATCGCTGAGGAATTGATTCGTATGTACGGCTATTCGCATATTCAGCCGACCTTCCTTGCCAAGGCAAGTGTGACAAGCGGCGGCCGCAATCTCCGGCAGCGCACCATGCTCAAGCTCAAGCAGACGCTTTGTATGCAGGGCTGCTATGAAGCGGTACATTACTCATTCTTCTCGCCCAAGGACCTCGACCTGTTCCGCTATTCGGAGACTGCCCCCGAGCGTCACGCCATTCGCATTCTCAACCCGATTACCGAGGATCTCTCGCTGATGCGCACCACGCTGGCACCCTCAATGCTCAATGCCGTTATTCGCAATGTCCGCAGCGGCAATCATACCGGCCGTCTGTTTGAGATTGCCAAAACCTTCCATTCCGATACCCTGCCCATCAAGAAACAGCCCAAAGAACAGGAACGGCTCTGCATCGGTTTGTTCGGCAATACAATGCGTTTCTTTGACGGCAAGGCTGTCCTCGAGGCGATTGCCGATACCTTCCGTCTGACCTTTACCTATCGCAAGCCCGTGGACACAACAGTCTATCCGTTCCTGCATCCGGGTATGTGTGCGGAGGTATCGCTGAACGGTCAGGTGATCGGCTGGCTCGGCATGCTCGCCCATGACCTCTGCGATGCCCAAATTCCCGAGCATCAGGCATTCCTCGCTGAACTCGACCTCGATAAGCTCTACCCTGCCCTGACGCTGACGCTCCGCTTTGAGCCTCTGCCGAAGTTCCCGATTGTGCAGCGTGATATTGCCTTGCTCGTACAGAAAGACGTACTCTGCGGCGATCTTGAGCATGCCATGCTCGCCGCCTGCAAGTCCTTGCGCAAGGTATCGCTCTTTGATGTCTATACCGGTGAGCAGATCGAAGCCGGCAAGCAGTCGCTGGCATTCTCCCTGACTTTCGTCCCAACGGACCATGCCTTTACCGATGCGGAAGTCGACCAGTTCGTAGCAACCATTCTCAAGAAGCTCGGTAAGCAGTTTGACATCACGCAGCGTTAATACAAACATGAAAGTGCAATCCTGAAATTCTTGTGAAACTTTATCAAAGCCTATTGACTTTTTATCCATTTTGTGGTATACTATATATATCTAACGCATTTCTGATGCGTTTGGCATATCCCCAAAGCACAAAATGGTTGCGGCAAACACCCGACCGGTGTTTGCCGCCTTTTTGTAGCAAACAAAATCTTTCGGAAAGGAGTATCACAAGATGGGTGAACTCAATAAGTATGCAATGCAAACCAAAATCGAACAACTCGCCGACCTCTGCAAAGCGAACTACAACATCGATCCGGCACTCTATGCGAAATATGATGTCAAACGCGGTCTCCGTGATATCAACGGCACAGGCGTCTGCGCCGGATTGACCAATATCAGCCAGATTATTCCCGGCTCGGAAGTCAATGGCGAAACCAAATTCGGTGACGGTCAACTGCTCTTCCGCGGCTACCACATCGAGGATTTGGTCAATGGTTTCATTCGGGACAAGCGGTTCGGCTATGAGGAAACCGTTTATCTGCTCCTGTTCGGTCAGCTGCCAAAGCAGTCCGAACTCGACCAATTCTCTGCCCTGCTCCGCAACTGCCGTACTCTGCCGCCCTCGTTTACCCGGGATGTCATCATGAAATCGCCCAGCGATGACATGATGAATACCCTCGCACGCAGCGTTCTCACGCTCTACTCCTATGACCCGAATCCCAACGATACTTCAATTCCCAATGTATTGCGTCAGTGCATTCAGCTGATTGCACAGTTCCCGTCTATCGCCGTCTACGGCTATCAGGCACACAGCTATTACAACAACGAGAAGAGTCTCTTCCTCCATCAGCCCGATCCGAAACTCTCTCCGGCTGAAGATCTGCTCTGTATGCTCCGTCCCGATCGAAAGTATACCCAGCTCGAAGCTCGCATTCTCGACCTTGCCATGGTACTCCATGCCGAGCATGGCGGCGGCAATAACTCCAGCTTTACCGTCCATGTTGTGACATCCTCCGGCACGGATACCTACTCAACCATGGCATCAGCACTCGGTTCGCTCAAAGGTCCGAAGCACGGCGGTGCAAATATCAAGGTTGTGCAGATGTTTGATGATATGAAGGAACGGGTGCATGACTGGACCGATGAGGAGGAGGTCGCCGACTATCTCCGCAAGCTGCTCCACAAGGAAGCGTTTGACCGTACCGGCTTGATTTACGGTATGGGACATGCCGTCTATTCGCAGAGCGACCCCCGTGCGACGATTTTCCGTGGCTTTGTCGAACAGCTTGCCGATGAAAAGCAATGTCATGCCGAATATGCCCTCTATGCGATGGTCGAACGGCTCGCCCCACAGGTCATTGCCGGGGAACGCCGCATCTACAAGGGTGTATGCGCCAATGTCGATTTCTACTCCGGCTTGGTCTATCGTATGCTCGGTCTGCCCAATGAATTGTTTACGCCGATTTTCGCCATTGCCCGTATCGCCGGCTGGTCGGCGCACCGCATCGAAGAATTGCTCTGCGGCAACAAGATTATCCGTCCGGCATACCGTGCTGTCCACGATTGGGAAACCTATATCCCGATCGAAAACCGCTGATTCCATATACAATATGCCCCATACCTGTTTTTTCGCAGGTATGGGGCATATTGCGTTAATAGCGTTCGGCATACAATGCACGATACTCGGCAAACAGAGCCTGACAATCCGCTCGATGGGATTCCGTCAACGAAATTGGACTTTCACCGGTTTGTAGAGCTGCATAGAATGCAGCATCCCGAAAACCGATCTCTGCCGTATCTTCCGCCGTGCAGCCGTAAACAATCTCCGTGAGATTTGCCCACATCGCCGCCGCCATACACATCGGACAAGGATATGCTGTTGTATACAGCACACACCCTTGCAAATCATGGCTGCCAACGTGTCGACACGCATCCCGTATTGCGGCGACTTCACCGTGCATGGTCGGATCATGATCGGCAAGTACACGGTTATGCCCTCTGCCGATGATTTCACCATTTCGTACAATCACTGCACCAAATGGTCCGCCGTCACCGACCCGAATGCCGGCATAAGCCTCTGCCAAGGCTTCCTTCATATAATCCATAGGCTCTCCTCCCAGTCAAAAGCACCATGCCCCATGGCACGGTGCTTCTTTGCTTACTCGTTGACATAGCAGGCAATGATCTCGCCGATGTAGAGTCGATGGGGCGCATCGGTCGCATAGAACGACGATGCCACATCCTCGGGCAGGTCTGCCACATCCATATCGGCAGCGTACCGCTTGCGGCAGACAAAGACCAGCTTTGCCTCTGCAAAGGTGACAGCACCGTCCAGTGTCACAGTATGCAGACCGGTTTCCGCTTCCTTGTCACAATCTCTGCCGGAATGCGAACCACAGAACGATAGTGCCTTGCGCTGACTCTCATCAAAGAACGACAGCGTGAACAGCTCGTTTTGTTCGATGAACCCGAAGGTGTGACGGGAATGGCGTACATAACAGGTCACCGAGGGCTTGTTCCAGAGAATGCCCATCTGCCCCCAAGAAGCAGTCATGAAGTTGTAGCCGGTTTCCTTTGTACCCGCCGTGAGCAGAAACCAGTCCTTGCCGATGGCGGAAAACGGATTTCCCTTCCAGTCCGCCGGATTGATGGGTTGCAATGCCATATGATTCCCTCCTTTTCGATATTCCGGCGGCATCGGCGTTCACGATGGGAGCGATTGCCGATTTTGCAGCCGGAGCTTATCCGTCACCAATGCGATAAACTCGGAATTGGTGGGTTTGCCTTTGCAAGTGTTGACCGTGTAGCCGAAAAATGCGTTAAGCGTGTCGAGATTGCCACGGTCCCATGCAATCTCGATCGCATGCCGAATCGCTCGTTCGACCCGTGAAGGCGTAGTATCAAACTGCCCTGCCACCTTCGGATAGAGCTGTTTTGTGACGCTCTCGAGCAGCTCCGGATCATGATACGCACTGATGATCGCATAGCGCAGATAGTGATATCCTTTGATATGCGCTGGTACGCCAAGCTGATGAATGATATCCGTGATAGTCACGGTCAGGTCTTGGCGCATATGATCCGTCAAGGCACCGAGCGGCTGCTTTTCCGTCAGCAGGGAAATGCGTTCGCCAAGCACATTCAGGTCAAAGGGCTTGAGCATGAAATATGCTGCACCATTCTGCATCACCTGCTGCTCGATAAAGCTGTTGTCATAGGATGAGGTCACGATAAAAGCCGGACGCTTTCCACCGCCGGCTCCTGCCTGTTTCATCAGCTCAATCGCATCCATATGCGGCAGTACCGCATCGACGACAACCACATCCGGCGTATCCGAACGAATGGATTCCAGAACGGTATTGCCGTTTTTGGGCCTTGTGTAGGCGTACATCCCTTGTGACCGCAGCACACTGGCACAGGATATGCCGTACTCTGCCGAATCGTCCCCGATCAGAACCTTGACTTGTTTTTGCATGATTCTACCTCCATACTCGTTTGGCGACATCCTGCGAAACACTGTGGCGTTTTCATGCGGTATCGCCTTTGCATCCTCATTTTACCATGAATTACGAGGATTTGCAAGAGCGAATGTTGTCAGCCATTGGCGACACGGGTCGAAGACACAAGTATTCGGACGAATGGCTCATTTTCATGCAAATATACAGCAATCAGCGACAAATATCCCGTCTATACTATGCGATATTGCCAAATTCTATCAAGTGGCAGGTGGTTCATCATCGCCGAGAATCGACGGAGCAGGCGCAGTTTCCTGTTCCCGACGCCGCTTCGCCCGTGCCGTTCGGGCATCATAAGAACAATAGCGTGTGAGAGACAGTCCCATCAGCAGTAAAAATGTCCAAAGATTTCCAAATAATCCATCTCGCCACACACGGTATGCCATTTTGCCAAAGGTTGCTTCCGTCTGTCCCGACCAACCGGCACGCTTGGCTGCTCCAATCGCCATCGTTCCCACAATCAAAAGCAAAAGTCCCGATACGCTCCCGGCAATCACCGCCGCCAAATCTTTTTTACAGGTATAACAGACAGTCGCTGCGGTCATACCAACCATAGCGGCAACCAACAGCCATCCATATGTCGCAAAGACTGCACCATAGCTGTTTGCGTGAACAATCCAGCCATAGGCAATCAGCACCGTCTGCATACCAAACCACAGCAATGCCAAATACAGCAATATGTTGCCAATGATGCGCAGTCCTTTCTGAACGCCTGTCGATTCGGATGATTTGGGCGATTGTATTTTCATACGCTACCTCATTTACAAATACAAAAATTTCCATGCAGCCGATTTGGGCTATGTGATGTTATGCTGTGCCAAGAATCGGCTCAGTATTTGCGGTACATTCTGTCAATACCGTGTATCCGACACCGTTTTTCGGCTTGACAATGCCGTTTTCCGATTTTCGGGAGATTTCCTGTTACCGATTACTCCGTGTAACCAAGCATCGCTGCGGACACGATAAGGGTGCGGCAGCTTTGCCGCAAAAGGAGAACGCATATGCAAATCAAATTCCAAAAATCAAAACGGCTGCTGCAAAGCATTGCCCTGATATTGGGGCTTGTGTTCGGCAGCGGTACTGCCATCGGGTATCAGGTCGCAGAGCTGCCCGACCACTACTATGCGGTTGCCGAGGAGCCACTCGAGCTTGCGACGGCACTCCCGGTCAGCCTGCGGCGCAATCCCGATACCACACCGGAACGCCAAGAGGCAACCGTGCGGCTGTTCGGCATCATTCCGCTCAAGACAATTTCTGTCACAACGGTCGAACGAACCGAGGTCTATCCGGGCGGTGAACCCTTCGGCATTCGTATGCTGATGGCGGGTGTCATGGTGGTTTCCCTCGATGAAGTTGTCGGTACGGCAGGTATCTGCTGTCCGGCAGAATCCGCCGGCATTGAGGTTGGCGATGTCATTCAAACCGTCAACGGTCAAACCGTCCACAGCAATGACGATGTGCACGCCGCCGTGTCTGCCGCCGACGGACAGCCCGTTCAAATTACCCTGATGCGAGATGGCGCAGTCTGTACCATTTCGGTCACGCCTGCCTATTCCGTTGTCCAACGCTGCTGGCAGACCGGTATGTGGGTACGAGATTCTACCGCCGGCATCGGCACAATCACTTACTACACGCCGGCAGAAAACGGTCTGTCCTATTTTGCCGGTCTGGGGCATCCGGTCTGCGATATTGATACCGGACAGCAAATCCCGTTGGCATCCGGTGATGTCATCGGCGCACAGGTTTCGGATATCCGCATCGGCACACCCGGCAATCCCGGTGCGCTGCGAGGCACATTCGACACCTCCCATGCCATCGGTACGCTGCTGTCCAACGCAGGAAGCGGCGTGTATGGCACGATGACCGATATCCCGGCACAAAAACAGACCGTCGAACTCGGATTCCGGCAGGATATTCACGAGGGGGAAGCCGAGCTCTATACGACCCTCTCCGGCAATACACCCCAACGCTTTACCGTTGAAATCGAAACCATACGCCCCAATGACAGCGGTATGCGCAATCTAGTTGTGCATGTCACCGATCCGGACTTGCTGTCGCAAACAGGCGGCATTGTACAGGGTATGAGCGGCAGCCCCATCCTTCAAGACGGCAAGCTCATCGGCGCAGTCACGCATGTATTCGTCAAAGACCCCACCCGTGGCTACGGCATATTCGCCGAGCATATGTATGCGCAGACCACCGCACAAGCAGCCATTCAGCCATAGATAGAGAACAAGGGCGTTTCGTCGGAAACGCCCTCATCTTCATCATACGCAGTACAGCCGATTAGCGACTCTCATCGCTGAAGCCACTGTCAACCAGTTCAACCAGGGATGCCACTGCTTGCTCCTCATCGGTACCATCGGCGATGATGCGGATCTCGGTGCCGCCGACAATGCCCAAGGAAAGGATACCCAGCAAGCTCTTCGCATTGACACGACGCTCTTCTTTCTCGATCCAGATCGCAGAACGGAACTCGTTTGCCTTCTGAATGAAGAAAGTGGCCGGACGTGCGTGCAGACCTACCTGATTTTGAACCAAGACATCTTTGATACACATAGACTTTCTCTCCTTTATGATTTCATGGACCACAAACTAGAATGGAAACAGCTCCGTTTCGGCGTGATGCCACAACCCCCCGACCGTCATCCCATCAGACTGCAGGCTAAGCCTGCAAGCCGCCTCCCCAAGCAGGGATACCTATCCGGTGATTCCTACGGAACTTACGCTATTATTATACAGATTATTCTTCCGTTCGTCAATGTGATTTATCCACAAATCCCGCAATTCTCGGAAAATTTCTACCCTATGCAACATTCGATGGAAAATATTTCTGCTTCGTTTGGGCATATTCACGAATTTTTGTGTTGAAAACCATGGGTGAAGTTCATAACTTTCAACACTCTTTTTTGTACGAAACTACAAATCCGCATCTTCGTTTGTGCATTTTAGCCACTTTGCCCATAAATCCGGTCTCAATTCTTGCGTGAGTGCCTGACTCTGTGCCTGCCGCCATTCTCGGATCTTTTGATGATGTCCCGAAAGCAGCACCGCCGGCACAGCTTCGCCCTCCCAATTCTCCGGACGCGTGTATTGCGGGTATTCCAGCAAACCGTTGTAATGGCTCTCCTCCTCGTAGCACTCCACAGACGGCAATACATTTTCGCACATCCTTGCCACCGCATCGGTCAGTACCAACGCAGGTAGTTCTCCGCCCGTCAAGACATAGTCGCCTATCGAGATCTCCTCATCAACAATGCGGTCGAGCACCCGCTGATCGACGCCTTCATAATGCCCACAGAGCAGAAACAATGCCGGCTTCCGTGCCAATTCCCGTACCTTCTCCTGCGTCATGGTCTTTCCCTTCGGTGACAGATATATCGTATGCGGCGGCTCGGCATAGGGTGCACAGACCGCCTTCCAGCAATCGTAAATCGGCTGTGCCTGCATGACCATGCCCATGCCGCCGCCAAAGGGCGTATCGTCCACACGGCGATGGCGGTCGGTTGTGTAGTCCCGAATCTGATGGCAATTTACCTCAATTGCCCCCTTTGCCCTCGCCCGACCGATAATGCTGGTCGAGAGCACCGCCTCACACATCTCCGGAAACAGCGTCGCTATCTCAATGCGCATCGTCAAACAGTCCTTTCAGCGGCCGAATCGTCACACGCTCCGTATCCAAATCTACTGCAAGTACCACATCCGGAATCACCGGCACGAGCAGCTGCTTGCCCTCCGGCGTCGTAATCTCGTATACATCATTTGCACCCGTTTGCAGGACATCTGAAATCTTGCCGTATTCCTTGCCGGTATCTGCATCCAGCACCGCAAGCCCGATCAAATCTTGAATGAAATATGTACCCTCTTCCAATTCCACATCGTCCCGATTCATATAGAGAATGCGATTACGCAGTTTCTCTGCCTGCTCGACGGTGTCCACACCTTCGAGTTTCATCAGCACCATATACTTTTGCACTGTAGCATCTTTGACTGTCACAGGTTTGTGTTCCTTGCCCAGATAGAGCGTTTCAAACGCACAGAGGTCCTCTGCGCTGTCACACCATGGCTGTACCTTCACAACGCCACGCAGACCATGGACATTGACAATTTTTCCGATTTCCAGATATTGCTTCATGCTTCGTTTTCCTCATCTTTATGTTTTTTCTTGAACCGCCTCAAATTGCGAAATCGCTCATCGCTGGTGCGTTCCTCCCAGTAACGCCGAATGTTCTCCGACAGCGGACTGCTCGAATGAAATGCAAAGAAGAAATACACCTTATGACGCTGCCGCTGTTCAAATGCCTGAATGGACGCTTTCAACTCCTCGTAGCGAATGGCAAGTGCATGATCAATGGCATAGGCACGCAGCTTGGAAACCAATCGGACAGAATAGCAGACATCCACCGCCAGCACGCCGTAAAACATACCGAAAAAGAATGTAAACGCAAGATTTTCCGATATCCATTGCAGAGCATCCAGAATAAAGGGATGCACCCCGAAATAATACGCTGCGCCCAACAGACTCCAGTAAAACGAGAACTTCGGGCAGATGATACCACGGTAGTGAAACCGCTGGTCCGAATAATCCCAGAGCTTGACATGCAGTACATCCAATGAAAAAATACCGGCAACCAGTTCAATCAATGTCATGCCAATGGCCATGCAGGCAAACAAAATCAACCGCCGCAGCCACTCCGCTTCAATCATCGGCAGCGGTATGCCTGCCATCAGATAGAGCATACACAGTCCAAAGCCGTAAATCGGCAGCCATGGTCCATTCAAAAAACCGGGGTTGATCCACTGCTTTTTGCCATTGACATTCGAGAAAAAGCGGCGGTAAAACAGTTCCAGCACCCAGCCGCCTACATTTCCAAAACAGAATATACAAGCCAAAACCAGAATCCGACTCATCCTGCGTTCTCCTTCCATTCCTTTGCCGCTGCAAGCAGCTCGTCCCGTTCATTGCACAGCTGCTCATCAATTACCTGTTCAAGCAGCATTTGCAAACAAATGCCGATTTGCTTTCCCTGCGGAATGCCGATGGCCATCAAATCCTTGCCGCCGACTGCCAGCTTTTTGAGTGACATGCAAGCATCCTGCCGCTCCCATTCATCCAGCCATGCAAGCATTTGATTGGCATGTGCTACCCGTTCGGCACGGTGTATCTCTGCCTGTGCACCGACATCGGCACGATGGAGCAAAATCAAATTGCGAGCTTGTGCAAGCCCGATTTTGCCAACCAGACGTTTCAGCTGTCGATCGCTGCTGCTCCAGACCGTATCGTGGCACTCGACCAGTGCCAACACGCTATCATAGGTTTTGCGGTCACTTTTCAACCGTTTCAATACGATTTTCGCAATCGCTACGCTTTGTACAGCGTGTCCGTAGAAATGACCGCCTCGCTCGTCTATCGTAAAGCAGGCAGGTTTCCCCGCATCATGCAGCAATGCCGCCCATCGCAGCAACGGCTCTGCCGGCACACCCATGACAACCTTCAAGGTATGCGTATACACATCATAGCAATGGTGGGGATTGCACTGGTCAAAGCCGTACATTGGCTCTAACTCAGGCAGAATCGTGAACAACACATCGGCATAGTCCTGCAAAATGCGCTCGGCTGCCTGTCCGCAAAGCAGCTTTGTCAACTCGACCCAAATGCGCTCTGCGGATATATGCAGCAGCAGCGTTTTCTGTGTATGAATCGCCGCAGCGGTCTCCGGCGCAATCGTAAAATCCAAGACCGATGCGAACCGCAAGGCTCGCAGAATCCGCAAGCCGTCCTCCTCGAATCGATCGGTCGCACAGCCCACACAGGCAATGCGCCGTGCCGCCAAATCCGCCCTGCCGCCATACAAATCGACAACGCCGGTTTCCGGCTGATATGCCATCGCATTGACCGTAAAATCCCGTCTTGCCAAATCGGCATCGAGCGACTGCGTAAACGAAACCGTTTCCGGTCTGCGGTAGTCGGCATAGACCCCGTCAATGCGATAGGTCGTAATCTCAATCGGACAATGCTCGATGACAACGGTTACAGTGCCATGCTGCAAGCCCGTTTCAATCACATGATATGCCGAAAACAGCTGCACCACCGCATCGGGCTTTGCATTGGTCGTCACATCCCAATCATGCGGCTCTGCCCCAAGCAGCGCATCTCGCACACAACCGCCGACTACATAGGCCTCATAGCCTGCAGCATGGAGCATTTGCAATGCCGTCTGCACGAAAACAGGCGGTGTGATACATGGTAGATTCATGAATCCTCCTCCTCAAACCGCAAAATCGTGCGCATCCCGTCCTTGCCGCAGACCGCATCCGAAAACCATGCCTGTGCAACAGGCAGAAATGCCTCCGGATCGGGCAATGCCGGACTGTAATGTGTCAGCCATAACTGTTTGGCATGTGCTTTCGCTGCCAACTTTGCCGCTTCACTGAATAACATATGCCCATTTTCGATTGCTTTTTCGCATTTGTCATCTTCTCCGTACATACCCTCGCAAATCAGCAAATCTACATCCTGTGCATAAGCGGCAAGCGATGCCGTCGGGCGGGTATCGGTGCAATAGGTCACCGATAACCCCTTACGTGGCGCACCCAATACCATGGATTGATGATAGCACACGCCGTCATGGGAAACACGCTCCTGTTTTTGCAGCGTACTCCAAACCGACATCGGTACGGCATTCGCTTTCGCCTTTGCCGCATCGAATTTGCCGGCTCGTTTCCGCTGTAACCGATAGCCATAACACGGAATGCCATGAAAAACCGCAAAGGCATCGATTTCGAGTCCGGCAGCCGAAATCTGCTCCTCCGGCTGCAACAATTCCCGCTGGAAAATCGGGAACGGCAAATCCGGTGCAATCACACGCAAGCCCTCTACCACTCTCCGCAGTCCTGCCGGTCCGACAATCGTCAAGGGTTCGGTTCTGCCATCCAAGCCCATGGTCAACAGCAAGCCGGGCAAACCGCTCACATGATCGGCATGGTAATGCGTCAGACAGAGCAAATCGATTTTTTGTGCAGATACACCTGCCTCCCGTAAGGCAACCTGTGTCCCTTCTCCGCAGTCAATCAGCACCGCTGCACCCTCATGACGAATATAGCAGCTCGTCAGCCAGCGTCCCGGCAATGGTCTGGTGCCGCCACAGCCGAGCAATACAACCTCCAGCATTTGCTTCCCTCCTTTGCACATTCCATAAGATGCTTTTCGCATAGGCCCCTTTGATTATAACGGAAATCGCCGCTTTTGTCAACCGCATTGGGCAAGCATTTCATCCGCACAATTTCGCCATAAATCGCATACCATAGCAGCAGACAATGCCGCAGACAATGCGGTATTGGATTTCGGATTCCAGAAGGAGGGAATCGTTATGGGAAAACCCCCATCTTCCAAGCCATTACGCCTACTGACAGCCGGCGGTGATCTGCGGCAGATGACGGCTGCCAAGCGGCTGTCGGCGGTATACCATGTATCCGTCATCGGGTTTGAGCGGTTCGGGACATTGCCCGAGGGATTGTCACCCTTTGCAGACGAAGCTGCCGCCTTTGACGCCCTGCTGCTGCCGATGCCCATCACACAGGATGGTGTGTTTTTACATGCACCCTATGCCGACAAAGCCATCTCGCTGCCAACGCTGCTCAAAGCAGTGAAACCCGGCGCACCGGTATTCGGCGGCCGTATCACAACAGCCGAGCAACAGCTGTTGGAATCAGCCGGTTTGCGTGTGTTCGACTATGCCAAACGGGAAACCTTTGCCATTCGCAATGCTGTACCGACTGCCGAAGGCACACTGCAAATCGCCATGCAGGAGCTGCCCGTCACACTCCATCGCCTCCCCTGTCTGATTCTCGGTGCAGGCCGCTTAAGCCGAGCCTTACAGCCCAGACTGCAAGCCTTGGGTGCAGAGGTAACGGTTGCGGCACGGCGGTGTTCCGACCTTGCGTGGAGCGAATGCTGCGTAGGGAAACCGCATTTTTCCGGAATGACAAAACCGGCACATTGCTGTACCGGTTTTGTCACACACATATCAAAAGAGGACTTGCTATCGAAATAAGGTTAGAACATGGTCACCCACATCATTACCATGATGACCAGTGCGACACCACCCCATACGATGGCCGCAACATTGACTTTTCGCTTCTCGTTGTTACGCATAAAGATTACCCCTTCCCAATCGTTGTTCGGAAGCAGTACCGTATTGTAGTCACCGAAGCGACCTTGCAAAGATACCTGTCGAGTGTTTCTGCGGTGATGTCCATACAGCCTTTGCATTCTCATTTCTCAATCTACGAGGCATTCTGTTTTTCTTCCCATGCACCTGTCTCTGGCAATATCATACCATATTCTTGACACTTTGTCAATACCTCGTCCATACTTTCTACATTTTCGGCTGTTCTATTGTGTTCTCGACTGTCGTTTTGTGCATTGTGACAGCAAAAAATCAGCGAAATGCTCAAAACGCTTTTGCTTTTTCTGAAAAAACAAGTTTCGTTTTCGGCATGTTGTACACCAATTTCACATATAAAATTTGTGGATTTTTGCAGGCAATGGCAATATCATCATAATTTGAGTGCGCTGCAAGGCAATCGGGCAAAACAAAACCCGAATGAACGCCACAGAATCCATTCGGGTATTCGTGCAGAATTATTCTGCCGACTGCTTACGCTCGTAACGGGCAACCTGCATCATGATGGCACATTCCAAACGCTTTTTCTGCATCTGGCAGGAAAGGTCATAGGCATTGAGAATGTCGCCGGCATAGAAATAGTTGTTGGCATTGCAACCGCCGCTGCAATAGAACTTCGCCCAGCAGTTCCGGCAAGCAGGCTTTGTTCCGACATGTGCCTTTGCAAATTTCGCTTTCAGCTCCTGATTGAATGTACCGTCAAAGACATTGCCCATGCGGTAATTCTCCTGCCCGACAAACTGGTGGCAGGGGTAGATATCGCCGTCCGGCGTAATGGCAACATACTCGTTGCCGCAGCCGCAGCCACGCAGACGTTTGATAGCGCACGGACCATGATCGAGATCGATCATGAAGTGGAAGAAGTTGAACCAGCCGCCGTTTTTCTCGTTCTCAAGAATACGATCTGCCAGCTTCTCATATTCAGCAAAGACCGCAGGCAAGTCCTCTTCGGTCAGCGCATAGGGCTGATCGGCAGGGGCGACCACCGGTTCCATCGAGATCTGGTCAAAGCCCTCCCGATAAAGGTGGAATACATCCTCGGAGAAATCGAGATTGTGCTTAGTGAACGTACCACGGACATAGTAATCCTTGTCACCACGCAATGCCGCCAGCTTGCGGAATGCCGGCATGATGCGGTCATACGAACCCGAACCATTCGGGCAGGGACGCATGTTATCATGCACCTCCGGTCTGCCATCGACCGACAGCACGATGTTGCTCATTTCCTTGTTGAGGTAGTCAATCTTCTCGTCATCAAGCAGCATCCCGTTGGTGGTCATCGTAAACCGAAACTTCTTGTTGACAGATTTCTCGATGCTGCGTGCATAGGCGACAATCTCCTTGCAGGCATCCCAGTTCATCAGCGGTTCGCCGCCAAAGAAGTCAACCTCCAGATTCACACGGTCGCCCGAATTGACAACGAGAAAATCAATCGCTTTCTTGCCGGTTTCGGCAGTCATCAGCTTGCGACCACCGCCATATTCACCGGTCGAGGCAAAGCAATAGGCGCAACGCAAATTGCAGTCATGAGATACATGCAGACACAGCGCCTTAATCGGCGACGGTACGGCAAAATCCGCATATTTGGCAAAGGTATCCTCCGAGAACAGCACCTTCGCATGCACCAGTTCGAGAATCTCGCCGTAGCATTCGAGGATATCCGCCTCGGCATACCGCTCCGACAGTGCCGCCAATGCTTCCGGCGGACAGGTCTCCGGCACCGGCTCGGCGATGTATTGCAGCAAGTCATAGGTCAGCGTGTCCACCACATGGACACCGCCGCTGTTCACATCCATCACGATGTTATAGCCATTCATTTGATAGGTATGAATCATGGGCTTTTTTCCTTTCTACAAAAGCAAAAGGGACAACGCCGTGTCCCTTTGCTCTGATCGTATTGACAAAAGCGATTTGCTCAGTCCTTCTTCTCGTGCTCGCACTTCTGGTTGGCAACGGTGCAAGAGGTCTTGCAAGCAGACTGACAAGATGCCTGACACTGACCACAGCCGCCCTTTGCAGCAGAGACTGCCAATTGTGCCTTGTTGATGGTTTGGATATGCTTCATGGGTATCATCCTCCGTTTCTTGGCAGCAAGCCGAACGACAAAATCCGACCATACTGTCTCTATTTCTTTTAGTATAGCATATTTTCTTGCTCGTTGCAAGTGCTTTTTCCATTTTTCTGTTTTTTAGGCTTTCTGTACAATTCCGGCATTGTACTCAGTCTTCGGCTTGTACCAATTAACAGGTGCGAACGACGGCGTATGGGGATTGGTGTTTGCTGTACGCCCGATACACCACCTCCCATGCCGACCGGCAGCATCGCAAGCAGCACCCACGGCATGCCTGCATGTCCCCGTACCAACAGTACCATCAGCCACCAAATACCGGTCAGCAGCAATGCCGTCTGCATGCCGCATTGGAAGCCACCATGCCGCAAGCGTCTGCCGGACATTCTTGCCGATACCAAGCATCCACCCAACAGTGGCAACGCTGCAAGATACGCATACAAAGTGGTCGGCACATCGATAACCGTACACAATGCCGCCATGCCGAGCATGCCCACCAACGATATGGGCATCCCGATCAGCAGCACCATCCGTATCACTATGTACATCGGGCATCCCTCCCACTTCAGCCTATGCGGCACAAGCAGGAAACAGAACCGCCCATATCCCAATATGTTTGATTATTTGGCTCGCTCGGCAACGATATCCGCCATCTCGCCCACATTTTTCATGCCGGACACCTCACGCATCTGGAAGCGCATGCCGAATCGCTTTTCGACAGCGGAAATGAGATTGAAATGCTCAACGCTGTCCCATTCCTCGATATCGGCGGCTGTCATTTCCGGAAACAGCGTGATGCTGTCATCGTCAAACACTTCCCGAAACACGGGTGTCAATTGTTCCAATGCCTCTGCTCTGGTCATGAGAATTCCTCCTGTTTATTGCGTCCGAATGGTATCGATTTTTCTTGCATTTGCACCGCTGGCACTGAACGAATTCATCGCAAACAGCACATCGGTTACGCCTCGTTCCTGCAAGAAGGTAATCGCATTCGGCTCAAAATACCGCACATCAATGACATAGATTTCCTCGAACGAGGAGGTCAGCCAAGGCACAAGTGCATTGCCGTAGCTGTCCTTGAAGATGGCGAGCTTACGACTGTTCTTGACCTCGGTTTGCACATGGCAGACCAAATCATCGCTGCCCATGTAGACCAGATACCAGCTGGCGGGCTTGATATTGGTCAAATCCAGCAGCAGACTGCGCTGATGCTTGCCGCCCATGCTCCGGTTGTAGTAGGTTGTGGTATATTGCGCACTTGGCACATAGTAGAAGAAGGTTTCGGGATTTTCCTTCAAGGTAATGTCGCCGGAATAGCCATACAGCGTTCCGACATAGCCTTCTTTCTCCACCTTCGTGTAGCTCGACATTCGGGCAAACGGCACTCTTGCAACCTCAGAGAACGTTTCCGCCGCATAGAATGCACCAAGTGCCGACCAATGGTGGTCGGTGCGCATGAAAATCGGCTCATCGGCATGCTGTTCGAGTGCGCCGTAAGCATCCACATGCTTGACGCCATCCAGACGAGAGGCGATATAGCCAATTGCTTTCTCTTCACTCGTCACCAAGTACTGAAATTTCTCCGGTGTATAGAACGAGCAGGGTGTCGGTACAACCATCGAATACACCTGTACCTGCTCCCCCAATGCCGCCTTGAATTGGTTGACGGACATGGCATAGCCCTCGCCAATCGTCTCATTGCCGCCATAGAGCATGATGCCCCGCTTATTGTGAATGAGTATGGAATTGCTCAGCTCGCCGCCATCGTCTTCGGGTACGGTTGTGGTAGTTGTCGTGGTACCGGTTGCAGCTGTTGTGGTGACGGACAATGCCGGGTCAATGGTTGTAACAGCAGTGGTTGTGGTTTCCTGTACGATGGGAACATCACCGTGAATGGTCGCTCCGGTCTTATGCCAACCCATCATCTGCCGCAGCTTTGCCGTCCAATGCTTGAACGTCTCCCGATGCGGCACGGTATCATCATACCACTCGGAGATGCCGGCGGTATACTTGCCTGCAAGGTAATTAGATACCGAAAATTCCGGCATGGCTGCTAAATTGCGATTCTCAATCTCCGATACGGTCGGGCGTTCGAGCATCAATGCCGCTGCCGCAATGCCGAATACCAACGCTAAGCAGCAAACACTGTTGACAATCGCAAGTCTGCGGTCAATCTTCGGCTGCTGTTGTTCGGCTTGTACGGCTTTTGCGGTTTTCTGCCATACACGCTCCGCTCGCCGCAGCTGCCGCTTCACGATCGGCTTTGCCGCTGCGGTTTCGGCACGGTATTGCTCTGCCGCTTCTATCATATGCAGCTTGCGCTGTTCCTCCTGCCGTTTTCGTTGCTGCTGTGCCTGTTCCGCAGCCTGCACCCGTTCGAGTGGGTCATGCCGCTCCACGGCCGTTGGTATAGCAATTGGCTCCGGCTCGGTAATCATTTCAACCGGGTTTACGAATTCTTCCGGTTTGGGCTGCACAGCGGTATCCGTCTGTTCGAGCATCTCTGCCGAACGCTGCCGAATCCACTGATATGCCTCTGCCGCCAATGCAGATGGCGAATCCGTATTCGGTTTGGGGTCAGCCGGTGAAGGCGGCGGTGCAGGTTCGGTATGATAGGGGATGCGCTCCTTTTCCGGCTCGACCTTAGAGATGCGTCTGCGACGCTTCTTTCGCTGAACAGCGGCTGTTTCCCGCAGTTTCTGCGCTTCGGCTTGTTCCTCCGGCAGTGCGACATCGATCTCATTGGAGTCATTGCCAAGCATGCTGGATGTCAACATAACCAATCGTTCCCCCTTTCATCAGAATCGGAAATACAAAAACGGATTGTTGGTCGCATCGACCAGCAGCACACTGCTGACCAGTAAAAGTGCCACATTGCAGACATTCTGCAAAATGCCGATGGAGTAAGACATGGATGTTGAACGATTGCGGAGCTTCTGTAACCAGTCATAGAGCGGGAAACAGCAGACGAGTGCTGCCACCAGCAACCACAGGTTATTGAGCATCGAAAGCCTTGTGACCTGATCGAACACGGCATTGCCGTTCAGACCGATCATACTGCGCAGGCACTGCAACAGCCGTCCCATATCCTCGAAATAGAAGATACCAAATCCGATGATGACAACGAGCTTGCTGTACAAATGCCGAATGACAAGCGGAATCTTTTTCATCTGCTTCTTGCCGATGCACTGCTCCAAAAAGACAAAAAATCCAAAGTACAAGCCCCAGATGATAAAGTTCCAGCTTGCCCCATGCCACAATCCCGTACAGAACCAGACAAGGAACAATCCGCCGTATTTGCGCCGTTTTCCGAAAATCGGAACATAGAGCAAGTAATCACGGAAGAATGTACCGAGGGAGATATGCCAACGCTGCCAGAATTCCGAGATATCCTTGCAGAGGAACGGATGGCAGAAGTTTTCATCGAAGTGAAAGCCGAACATCAATCCCATGCCGATGGCCATATCCGAATAGCCGGAAAAGTCAAAATAGACCTGCAAGGCATACACAATCAGCGCATACCATGCACCAACAATCGTCAGCTGACTGACATCGGCTTCCAAGAAGGTTTCGACAATCACGGACAGATGGTTTGCCAAAATGACTTTTTTCGCCAGACCGAGAATAAAACGAGTCATACCCTGACTGAATTCGGTCAGCGTGACGGAGCGATTGCGGATTTCCTGCTCCACAATCGAATAGCGCACAATCGGACCGGCAACCAGCTGCGGAAACATCGAGATGTACAGCAAAAAGTACAGCGGATTCTTTTGGCAGGCAACCTTGCCCCATTGCAGATCAATGAGGTAGGACAGAATCTGGAAGGTATAAAAGCTGATGCCGATGGGCAATCGCAGGTCAGGCACGGGCAGGTCTACATGGGGAATGAGATTGAGATTTTCTACGATAAAAGCACTGTATTTGAATACACCCAGCAGCCCGATATTGAACACCAGACTGACACCCAGCCATGCGCCGCTCTGCTTTGGCTTGTCTTTGTTATGCTCGATGGCAAGCCCGAACAGATAATTGACCAACACACTGCCTAGCAGCAGCAAAATATAAACCGGCTCTCCCCACGCATAAAACACGAGGGAGAAGATGATCAAAACAACATTTTTAGCCGTAATAGACGGCGAAAGCCCGTAGCACAAGAGGCATACGGGAAGAAATAGATACAGAAAAATCAGGCTTGAAAAAACCATGCTGCGCTCCCGTATTGTTTGGGGTTCTGCCAATCAAGGCAAATGTACCCCGTATTCTTTTGTTCTTATACGAAATGAATTTGCGATCCGCTCCATGCAATCTTGTGCTCAGAGTCGGATTTTCTCTTTCTATGCGCCGCAAAACTGCCGCACCAAACGGGGGTACGGCAGTGAAGTGACCCTATTATCATTATAGCGTACTTTGTGGATTCTTGCAATACCTTTTTCATTTTTCTTGCAAATTCACAAAGAACTCGCCCAATTGCTGTCGTTTTTTGACGTTCCGACTGCAGGCCGCTCAAAAGTCCAATTTCTGCATATTTTTCTCATGTTCAGTCACTTGATGTGAGGCGTTGTCTGTTTCCAATTCATTCATATAGCCCTCATACAGATCGTTGTAGACCTCAAGCTGCCAGCTGCACAGATCATTCGGAGACTCGTAATACATGAACACAACCGAATCTTCCAATTCAGAGATGATCGTATCGCCCGGCTTGCGCTCGTCCGAAAATGCCCACTCGGACACTTCTTCGCCATAGAGCGTACTGCTTTCCGGATAGCCCGCAAGTTCGCCCTTGCTTTGATAGGTTGAAGAATCCTCGGAATACTGATATGCCAGATCGCCAAATACCTCTACCGTGCCGCCGCCCTGCTCAAACTGCCTTTGCAGGCTCTCCATCATCTGCACGGCATATTCCTTACCGTCATAGCTATCATAGGAAAGGACGATCGTGCGCAGATTGACGGTATCCGAGTCATTTCGAGTCGGCTCGGACAGCAGCTGATAAACCTGAAAATACTTCAGGTCACTGCTGTCTACTACCAGAGTGTCTCCGACTTCCGCTTCAGACTGCATCACCCACTGCTCCACCTCATCAATATAGCTGCTGCCGTAATTCTTAAGCACCATGGAGTTCAGGATACGGGTGACATCCTCTTCGCTTTTTTTCCGCATGGTGCGCAGGAATTCGCCCACATATTCCCGGAAAGAGGCCGGGTCTTCACATTTCGCCAGATCATTGGCAAACACCTCAGCTTCATCCTTCGTCAGTTCCGTATCTTTCGGCGTACTGTCCACCCACGCAAAGCTGAAACAGTTCATCTCCCAAGAGAGATAGTCTGTTGTATTGTCATCGTACTGTTTCTGAATATCCTCGTCTGTGATTTCAATGCCGTCAACATAATGCTGCCGATACGACGATGCCAACGCACGCAGCTTCATTGCCTCCTCGATATCCTCTGTGCACATACCATCGGGATATTGACTCAAGTCCTCTGCTGCTGCCTCCTGATGAATCTGCTCGAGCTCCTCCTCTGAAAGCGTATAACCTGCCGCATATGCCGACTCACACATTTGCAGAATGGGTGTGACCAGCTTCATCGTACTTTCGAGAAAGAACTCGTACCATGTCATATCGCCGTACGTCTGGTCCTTGTGGGAACGATCGGGCTGATAGCCGAGCTGCGTTTCTGCTGAGGTATTGTACTCCATGAAGCTATCCACACAGTCTTGATAGTAATAGGTAAGCATCGCATTCGTCAGCTTGATATGCTCCGTTTCTACTGCAATGCGTTTGTGCAGGAAATAGCCGCTGTTGTCGAGCAGCTGATACACCGTAAAGCCGACTGCGCCGACCACCACGACAGCAGCTGTTGCAATGGATGCAGCCTTCAGCACACGCTTCCGCTTTACCTTTTTCTGCTGACGGCGTTCCTCAGCCTTGCGCGCCTGCTGTTCGGCAATTTGTGCCGCACGATTGGGATTGCCGGATTTCGTATTGTTCTTGTTCTTTTTCTTTGCCATGATTTTGAAAATCCTTTCCATTCTATATATTTATGATGCAATCAGTCCCGGCTACTGCCGTTCAAGGCGTGCAGCGTCACGCCGTCGGCAATCGTATCCGCACTGCATACAATCAAGATTTGCTGTGCATCTGCTGTGAGGTAAGGCTGCAAATCGATGCGGTCTGCCTGTGCCAAATTCACCACCGTGGCCTTTCGATAATGCAGCGAAAAAAACGGCACAAAATTTCCGCCAAACTCATCCGTAATCAACAGCAAATGGCTGTTGCTGTGTACACTCGTTTCAATCTGCAAAACCGGATAGCGCACTGCCGCAAATACAGCATCTGCCTGTTCCGGCTGTTCGCATGCATCAAGGGAATAGCAAGAATCGAGCGTGGTTGCACCGGTTTCGTCCCATGCTGTTACCTGTATCTCAATTTGACCGGCATCATAATCATACAGATCCAGTAAATCCGGCTCAAGTCCAAAATATCCTGTTTCCTGCACCAGATTGCCGTAATAACTGTCCGAAACATGATACACCCGAAAGCGGTCAAAGCCCACATGAGGAAAGCCCAGTCGGCGAATCGCCGTGCGATAGGCGAGATATGCACCATAGGTTTTCCAACGGGTATCGGTACGGTAGTAAATTTCCGCATCTCTTGACGCATACAATCGCTGCACGCAATCGATTTTAGAGACCTTTGCATCAAGCAATCCCTCCATATCCCGCAGCATTTGCAGCTCATCTGCCTGTGGTGCGCCGGTCGGCAGCGTGTCGGCATAGATGCCTGCCGCTGTCGGAACAGCCATCCAGTACACCGGCACATCGACCTGTGCAGCATACGCATTGATCTGTGCCGCCGATGCCGCAACCGCTTCCATATCATAATTCGCATGATAACGCAGCATCCGATCGCCCACCACATACACATCTCCGATACGGTCACCGCCCAGTGCCAGCTTTGCGCGGTCATATACCCGTACCATTTGTTTCCCAAACGGTACGGCATCAATGCGATCGTTTGCTCGTATGCTGCTCACAAGCGACCCAATCATGAAAAACGCCACACTGCCTGTCATCACCAGTAGCGACCCCATTGCCGTGGCATGCTTTGCGGCAGCAATCAGGCTGTCGGTTTTACGCTTATCGGCATCCATGCCGCAACCCTTCTATTTGCGTTAAATCCAAGCACATCGGGATTGCTCCGGCAGGACAGGGCCGCAATGCCGCTGTTTCCGTTGCCCCAATGCGAGCAGCAAAGACTTGCACACCCGCTTCCTGTGCCACTTCCGCATAAAGAAAGCCGGCACCCTGCTGCATGGCGAGATTCGCTGCCAATGCCGCAAGCATCCGACCCATGCCGTGACGGCGATATGCCGGCGCAATCGCCAATGCCGATACCACCGCATACTGTGCCTGTTCGCCGAGCCGCTCTCCGCTTAACAGAAACGCACCAATCAGTGCATCCTCCTCCGTAGCGATTTGTATTGTGCCGCCCTGTGCCTGCAATGCGTCCGGATTGATAGGCATACCCAGCAATGCTTCGATGGCGGTTCGGAAGGAATGCTGTTCCTGCGTCAGTGTGCCAATTTGCAGCATACAAACGCCTCCTTGTAACCGTGATAGTCCTATTGTATCACATTTTCGATGATTTGTAAAGCCTTTCCGCAGAAGATTCCTGCTTGCCATTTTTGAAAATTCGGAGTATACTATAAGATAAGATTGTGAAACGGAGGAATGTTAAATGGATTTCAATGCCATACAAACAGCAATTCTCGATGCACTTCGACCGACCGATGCATACACGCTGACCGTCTGCGACTGCTGTACTTCCACCAACACATTGCTGCGCAGGCACGCCGATGCCGGTGCGCCGCAGGGAACGGCAATCCTTGCCCGTTCGCAAACCGCCGGAAAGGGCAGACAAGGACGCTGTTTTCATTCCCCTGCACAAACCGGACTGTACTTGAGCGTACTCTATCGCCCTGATTTTCCGGCAGAACAGGCGGCATTGCTCACACCGATGGCGGCAGTTGCAGCAGCGGAAGCCATCGAGTCGATATTGGGTGAGTATGTACAAATAAAGTGGGTCAACGACCTGTTTCTGCATGGGAAAAAGATCTGCGGCATTCTCGCTGAAGCCGCCTATTCTTCCAAAGCTGCCGCCCTTGACTATGTGGTACTGGGCATCGGTATCAATCTTCTGCCGCCGCCCGAAGGCTTTCCGCCGGAGCTGCAATCCATCGCAGGTGTGTGCTTTCCGGCGGATACCGACCCGGATACTGCTCTCATCCGAACCGCAAGTGCCTTGCTGCGTGCGCTGACTGACGGCTATGCCGGCTGTTTGCAAAAAGCCTATCTGCCGGCATATCGGGAACGGCTCTGTGTCCTCAACCGTCCGATCATCGTTTCCGAGCTTGGCATAGACCGCCCTGCAATTGCACTGGAGATGGATGATGATCTGCGGTTACTCGTGCGCTATGCAGACGGCAGCGAACAGTGGCGTTCCACCGGAGAAATTCGACTGCGCATCGAGCCATAGCCATTTCTCATGTGGCAAATGCCGTGAAGGCGTATGTTTTCCCATGGTTTCGCATATGGTGCAATAAGCCGGTACATTCCATACACCGTACCGTGCACCAAGGAGTGAACCATATTGCGAAAACCAGTCCATAGCCATCACAAGCACAGCCACACGCCCCACGACTGCTCCCGTGACCTCGAGGAGCGTGCCATCCGTCTCGGCGAATACATCCTCGAGCACGAGGCGACCGTTCGTGCAGCCGCCAAGGTGTTCGGCATTTCCAAGTCCACCGTCCACAAGGATATTTCCACAAAGCTACCCGAGCTGCAGCCGGCACTCTATTTGCAGGTCAAGGAAATCATCGAGCGCAATAAGCAGGAACGGCATATCCGTGGCGGACTTGCCACAAAACGAAAGTATGAACAGCAAAAGCAACACAAAAATCCGAATTCTGATGCTCGCTCCTGCCTCTAACGGCAGGAGTTTGACCATTTGCACGAAAATTCTGTCGAGAAAGCGGTTGTTTTTCCCTTGACAAAATCCAGAAATGTAGTAAAATATAAGATAGGGATGTGTGAGGTTCGCACACATCTGATCGAAATATCAAGGATATGCTGCCATTGCGCAGAAATCAAGGAGGATACTTTCTATGAAGAAAATTGGTGTATTGACGAGCGGCGGCGATGCCCCGGGTATGAACGCTGCTATCCGTGCCGTATGCCGCAGTGCCATCTCGAGAGGTATGGACGTCGTCGGCATTCGCCGTGGCTACAACGGCCTCATCAACGGCGATGTCTTTGACATGAATCTCCGTTCAGTCTCCTCGATCGTCCAGCGTGGCGGCACTCTGCTCTTTACCGCACGCTGTCCCGAATTCAAAACCGAAGAAGGGTTACAGAAGGCTGTTAAGACCTGCAAGGAGTTGGGCATCGAAGGCTTGGCTGTCATCGGTGGCGACGGCTCTTATCGTGGTGCAGGTGACCTGTCGGTTCGCGGCATTCCCTGTATCGGTCTGCCGGGTACCATCGACAACGATATCGCAAGCACCGATTTCACCATCGGCTACGATACCGCTATGAACACCGTTATGGAGCTGGTTGACAAGCTGCGTGACACTTCGCACAGCCATGACCGCTGCTCTGTTGTTGAGGTTATGGGCCGTAACGCCGGCTACATCGCCGTCAACACTGCTGTTGCCTGCGGTGCAACCGCTGTCATCTGCCCAGAGAAGCCCTATGATATCGATGTCATCATCGAGAAGATGCTCCGTACCCGTAAGGTCGGCAAGCAAAACTTCATCATCATCGTTGCTGAGGGCATCGGTGGCTCCGAGCAAATTGCAAAATATATTCAGGAGAAGTCCGGCATTGAGGCTCGTGCAACCATTTTGGGGCACGTGCAGCGTGGCGGTTCTCCGACCGTCCGTGACCGTGTGCTGGCAAGCCAGATGGGTAACTACGCTGTCGAGCTGCTCGAAAAGGGCATCGGCAACCGTGCCATCGGTGTGCGTGGTACACAGCTCGTGGACTACGATATCCAAGAGGCTTTGAAAATGAAGAAGCCGTTTGATGATGCCATCTACAATCTGACTGACATCATCAGCATTTAAGCCCGGATGCTTCGTACCGCAGTCATCGACTGTGGACGCATCAGAGTAGGAAATCCTGCGTCAAGTGCCGCCCGAACGGGGAGTTGTCGGACGGACGAAAAGCCTTTGGGCTTGCGGTAGGGTTTCCGCATCCCGCTGACGCATGAAGTGAGTGCTGCTCCTTTGTGCATTGGCTCGCCATCCAAATTCAGGCGATGCCCTTTGCTGCATCGCCGCAACCACAAAGGAGTATGTCTATGAAACGTTTTCTCTCGTCCTTCCGCAGTTCTGCATTGGAACTGCGGGATTTGCGCTGTGTGCTGGTCACCGGGCTCTTGATCGCACTGTCCATGATCATTGAAGCGCATACCATCATAATCGGCTTTGCCAAGATCAATTTCGCCTACCTCGCAACCGCAGCCATCGGTATGCTGTATGGTCCCGTGGTCAGTGCCTTTGCCGGCGGTATCTGTGATATCGTAGGCTTTCTTGCAAAGCCGGACGGCGGTTTTCTGCCGCTGTACACGCTGTTTGGTGTCGGTCAGGGTCTGATCTACGGCATGATCGCCTACCACAAGTTGCCGCTCGCACAGGGCAAGCGTTACGATATTTCCATGGCAATTCGCCTGAGCATCGCCCGTGTGTTGGACGTAGTGATCATCAATTTGCTTTGTAATACCGCCGCCAACCTCTACTACGGTTTCATTCCGGACGAGGCATACACCGCTGCGGTTACCGCTCGTGTGATCAAAAATGTTGTTCTGCTGCCGGTGGATATCCTCCTGATTTCCGTGGTCTTGATTGCAGTGCTGAAAGCCTATCACATCGTATTCGGAAAGCAGCAGCGGCTCGCATGACCGATATTTTCATCCAAAGGAGTACCTGTTATGACCATTGGATTCCTTGGCGTCGGCAACATGGGTACTGCGATGCTCAACGGCATCGCCAACTCCCCCCTTTGCGCCGACAAAACAATTTCCGCTATCTTCGCATTTGATACCAATGCCGAACGGCTTGCCGCTTTGGCATACAAATCCGTTTCCATCTGTGAAACAGCACAGCAGCTCGTAGACGCCTCGGATTACCTGATTCTTGCGGTCAAGCCGCAGGTGCTTGCGGATGTTCTCGATGCGCTGACGATTCGTCCCGATCAGGTACTGATTTCGATTGGTGCCGGTATTGGTGCGGATTTCATTCGTTCCCATACCGTCCCCGATGCAAAGATTATCCTCGTCATGCCCAATACGCCGCTGATGCTCGGGCAGGGTGCATCTGCGCTTGCAAAATGTGATGGCGTATCCGATGACGCATTTGCATTTGCACTCGCACTGTTCCGTACCTGTGGCATCGCAGAGGAAATTCCCGAATCGAAGATGAAAGAGATTATTGCCATCAACGGCAGCAGCCCGGCGTTTCTCTATCTCTTTGCCAAAGGTTTCCTCGATTATGCAGCTTCCGAGGGCATTGATGCCGATGTGGCATTGCGTCTCTTTGCACAGAGCATGATTGGCTCTGCCAAGATGCTGACCGATTCCGGTCATACGGTAGACGAGCTGATCAAAATGGTATCGTCGCCGGGCGGCACAACGCTTGCCGGTCTTGATACGCTCTATCAAGGCGACTTAAACGGCATTACAATGCAGTGCTGCGATGCCTGCACACATCGTGCCTACACCCTGGCAGGCGAAGAAAAGAAATCCTGATTTTGAGCATATTCCCGCCCGCTTGTCCATAGGATAACAGCGGAGGGATGCTTATGAAATCAATCAAGCACTTGTTATTTCATACTGTTTCGTACCGTCGGACTGCGACCTCTTCCATTCCCACAGGAACGCTCGTAATCCGACGCCTTTTTCTCTGTATCCTGCTTGGGGTCGCACTCGGTACGGCATGGCTTGCCTGTGATACCGTCCCCACATACGGATATCAGGGACTTGCCGTCTCGACCGAGCCGCAAACGCTCTGGACATTGTGCTGCCGTGTGGCAAAACCATTGCTGCTGCTCTGGATTTGCTGTTTGGCAAGCGGATTCTCCGCCATCGGACAACCGATTCCCCTGCTTATGCTCTTGCTGCGTGGGGTGGCAATCGGTGCAGCAATCGCACAATGTTTCCTGCAATATGGCTTGGCACATGGCTTGCCGATTGTCGGGCTGTGCATTTTGCCGCTAGCGTTCAGTACATCATGGATTCTCGTGTTGGCGGCAAGAGATGCACTACGGCTTTCCGGTCAAACAGCAGGCTATCTTTTTTCCGGGAAACCCCATGTAGACATCAAAGATATGACCCGTACCTATGGTATCAAGTTTTTGGCATGGCTTGTGATGCTGCTTGCTGCATCGGTTCTACACAGCCTTATGTTCGCCTTCGTGTACTTCAAACTGCATATACCTTAGCGGCATGCGACAACATGTCGCATTCATACCGAAAGGAGATGCGTTCTCATTGGGATTTTTCGGTGGCTATGAAAACGCCGGCCCCGGCATCAACCCCAACGCCCCCAAGAAAGCACCATTCTTCCGATTCTGGGAGCTGCTCTGGCGCAATCTGGGCAAGATTCTGACCCTCAATCTCATCTATACCTGCTATCACGCACCGCTTCTGTTCTCGTTGATCGTATTCATGGAAACGAGCAACAAGCTGACAATTCCGTTTACCATTGCGTTACTGGTGTTGCAATTGTTGCTTGAGGGACCTATCATAGCGGGCTGCACGAAGGCCCTGCGTTTGATCGTACTGGACAAACCCTGTGCTGTCTATGATGAATTTAAGGAGGGCTTTTCCAAAAACTTTGGGGTTTCTTTCCTCACAGTGTTGATTGACACGCTCATCGCCGCATCGGTTTACTCCGGCTTCCATATTTACCCGATGCTTGCGGAACAATCCGACAGCAAGCTTTTCTATGTCGCATTCGGATTGAATATTGCCGTTGGGTTGATTGTACTGTTCATGAATTTCTACATTCTCCCATTGCAAGTGGCAACCAAGCTCTCGAAAAAGAGCGTATTTAAGAATGCGTTCATGCTTGCGTTTCTATCGCCGAAAGCCTGCTTTATCACGCTTGGCGGCACAGTACTGATGCTTGCTATTGCAGTCGGACTGATGCTCATCAGCGGATACTTGATGTTCCTGCTGGCATTTTTTCCGGCAGCCTTCATCGGATATCTCGTGATGTTCGTCAATTATCCGGTCATCCAGAAATATGTCATCCGTCCCTATTACGAGGAAACCGGTGAGCCAAATCCCGAGGAGGATGAAATCATCCCCGAGGAGGAACGTATCTTTACCGACCGTGGCGGTACGGAAACACCCGTCAAAAAGTCCAAGAACAAGGGCAAAACCATATCGTAACCAAAAAGGCTGTACGTCCGAGAACGTACAGCCTTTTCTTTTTGATGAGATTAGCCGACCGGCATCATCAAGACCTTGCCCGTGCCACGATAAACATTGACCAAACCTTCGCCCGATGCTGCCGAGCCCAGCAGGCTCTTGCCCGAACGCTCCACTGTGAAGTCCAGCGAACCGCTCCATGCAATGGCGTAGTTGCCATCAATTTTCAGCACATCATTTTGCAGCGTAATCTCAACCAATTCCTCCTTCGGGCAGGACGATTCGATGCAGAATACACCCATACCGTTCAAGCTCAGATTGAAAAGCCCCTCACCGCCTGCCACCGCCGACGAAAGATTGCTGCGCATAACCGCCTTATGCTGCAATGCCGAATCGCATGCCAAAAACAGACCGTCATCCAGCACAACCGAACCATTCCAATCCGCCGTATTGAGCAGCTGCAAGTGACGATAAGTCGGTTCGAGCACCAGCACGCCATCGCCGGTGTACTCCGGCTTGATGGCAGACTCGCCGGTCACTTTGCCTCGCACAGCCTTGCCAAAGAAATCTCCTACACCCTTCACACCGGTCGTTGCATTGACATTGCCGAGCATCCACTGCATCGCACCGGCTTGCGTGGTGATATTCGCTTTTTTGAGGTCGCAGATTACCTGACGGCGGCGTACATTCATTTGAGATGCAAAATAAGCCGTCTGTGCCGACATCGGGGTAACACTCAAATCTCGCAGATACTCGATAATCGTAAACGGTCCCTGCTGATCAATCATCTTGATATCATCATTGTCGAAAAAGTTTTTGACTCCGTACATAGCGGCCTCCAAATCAAAAATTGCAATTAAAACGGTGCATCGGGAATTTCCGGCAAATCCGGCAGTTCAAACACACCATCCGCATCCATCGGCTCGGATTCCGATTTGCATTCCGGTTCTACAGTCGATGCCGCAGCAAATTCTGCATTCACCTGAATGGCATTCTCCACAACATCAACTGCCAAAGCGGTCGGACGCTGTGCCGAATCCACAATGATTCCGGCAATCTTATCCTCAACCTCATCACGCAGCACACGGCGAATATCTCTGGCACCGTATTTCTGCCCATGCGCCTTCTGTGCCACCCATTCGAGAACTGCGGTATCCCATGTGAGCAAAATGGACTGCTCTGACAACGCATCAGCGGTTTCTTTCAACATCAGCTTCGTAATCTCGGCATAGCTTTCCACGCTCAGCGGACGGAACACGATGATATCATCCAGACGGCCAATGAATTCCGGTCGCAGGAACTCCGTCAATGCCTTCATGGCACGCTCCTTCGAAATTTCCTCCATCGTCTTATTAAAGCCCACACCGGTCGAGCGATCGGTGCTGCCGGCATTCGAGGTCATGATAATGATGGTGTTCTCGAAATTGATGTTACGACCCTGTGCGTCGTCGATATGACCTTCGTCGAGGATCTGGAGCAGCAGATTCATCACATCCGGATGTGCCTTCTCGATTTCGTCAAAGAGAATGACGGAATAGGGTCTGCGGCGCACCTTTTCGGTCAACTGTCCTGCCTCATCATACCCAACATAACCGGGCGGCGAACCCACCAAACGAGATACCGTGTGTTTCTCCATGTATTCGGTCATATCCAGACGTATCAACGGCTCGGTCGAGTCAAACAGCTCGCTCGACAGCACCTTGACCAGCTCGGTTTTACCAACACCCGTCGGACCGACAAAGATGAACGATGCCGGTCTGCGCCGCTTGGTCAGCTGTACTCTCGTCCGTTTGATGGCATTGACCAGTGCATGAATCGCTTCATCCTGACCGATGATACGGGCTTTGAGCGTTTCCTCGAGCATTTTGAGCTTAGCATATTCGGTTTCCTCGATTTTGTTTGCAGGGATACCCGTCCAAACCTCGATGACATGTGCCAAATCCGATGGTGTGACCGTCACTTCAACAGGATTTGCGTTCAACGCCTCCATATGCGCATTCATCCGAATCAGGTCGCCCTTTTTCTCAGCCAGCAGCTCATAATTGGGATTGGTTGCATTCTCGATTTCATCAATTTCCGCCTGCTTTGCAGCAATCTCCTTGGAAAGGCTTTCTTTTTCGTTCAGCTCCGGATGCTGAATACCGACATAGGCAAGGCACTCATCCAGCAAATCGATCGCCTTATCCGGCAGAAAGCGGTCGGTGATATAGCGTTCCGAGAGTACAACACAAAGCCGCAGCATCTCCGGCGTAATGGACACGCCATGGAATTGCTCATAATAGCGTGCGATACCGTGGAGAATTTGCACAGCCTCGTCCACGGTCGGCTCATTGACTGTGATAGGCTGGAAACGGCGTTCGAGTGCGCCGTCCTTCTCTATATACTTACGATATTCGGCAAAGGTCGTCGCACCAATGACCTGCACCTCACCACGAGACAGTGCGGGCTTCAAAATATTGGCGGCACTCATCGAGCCTTCCGCATCGCCTGCACCGACCAGAATATGAATCTCATCAATGAAGAGGATGATATTGCCCTCTTCTTTAATTTCCTCGATCAGACCCTTGACACGGCTTTCAAACTGACCACGGAACTGCGTTCCGGCAACCAATGCTGTCATATCCAGCAACATCACACGCTTATGACGCAAATGATAGGGTACTTTTCCCTCCACGATATGGAGGGCAATTCCCTCGGCAATTGCGGTTTTACCGACACCCGGTTCACCAATCAGACAAGGGTTATTTTTTTGACGGCGAGAGAGAATCTGAACCGCACGGGTAATTTCCCGCTCTCTGCCGATAATTCGATCGAGTGTACCGTCCTGCGCCTTCTGTGTCAAGTCGGTGCAATAGCTGCTCAGATATTTGGATTCCTTTTTCTTTTCTCTTTTGGAATGCTCCCGATGCCGTTCCGGACGCCTCGACGACTCCTGTGGTTCACCCGATCCGGCAGCTTCTCCTGCTTCCGCTGCCGGTTCCGATTTACTTTGGTCGGCGGCAAACAGATTTTGGATGAAGTTCGGCAATGTGCCGGCACCACCCGGTTCAAAAGACTCATCCCGCATCAAATCCATCATCTGATCGCTCATTGCCTCGACATCCTCATCCGTGATGCCCATATGCTCCATATATTCTGCCACCTGCGGAATATTGAGTGCCTTAGCACATGCAAGGCAATATCCCTCATTGCGTTTTTCTGTCCCGTTCATCGTTGTCAGAAAGACGATGGCAGGTCGTTTCTTACATTTGCTGCACAATACCATATTCATTTCCTGCTCTAAGCTAAAAAGCTGAGCATGACTCCTTTCCTATGGGATTCGACCGCTTTCGGTTCTCTTAGATCGGGTTCTCCCTTTTCACGCCGTTACAGCAGCCGGTTCAAACTTGTATACAGAGGCCTGAATAAGTAGCTGGCCTCGATGGTTTCTTCGTTAAAGCAGAGCAGTGAGCCGCCACCCAACATGACAATCAGCTGAATGACCTGTGTCAGCAGCACCAGCATCACACAAGCCTCGATGATACCAAGCAAGCCACCCAGTACATGATCCTTTACCCGTGTGACATTGAAAACCAGTCTATATTCCAGCATAGAAGCAATAAATGCCACGAAAACCATAATCAGCGAGAAAATTGCAAGAAAGACAAAAATGCGGTAGACCTCCTCCGAAGGCTCTCGTGCAAATTGCTCCTCGATGTACTCGGCTATTTCCGTAGCGGTATGGGATTCCTGATAGAACATCCGAATCATGCGGTACATCAAATCCGGATCCTCCGCATAAGCAGCCTCGAACGAGCGGCGAACATAAACCGGAAGATATTCCTCCAGCTTTGCGCCATACTCGATGAGGAATGCTTCCTCCAGATTTTCGTGAAATGCTTCAAAGGTGTCAACCTCATATTCACATTTCTCATTGATTTTATGATAAAGCATCATGTCAAAATTCTGATCGATGGAATTCTCCAGTACGAAATGCACTTCTGCTTTATTCATGTTAGTCCCGTATTGTTTCATGTTAATGGCATCGCTGAAGATACGAGAAAAGTCCGTCAATCGATTGACATCCTGAATCGAAGTGATGACACTTTCTTTTGCCATGACCTCATAGAGTGTCGGTGCGATGGCTGCCGACAAAAATGATGCCACAACCGATACGACCAGATAGCCGAGGCTCATCACCAACACCTTGGTCATTCCTCGCTTGGCATTGGAGTAGATAAAGGCTGCTGCTACAATAATCACCAGCGCATCGAATATCCACCAAAATTGCGTCCCCATACTTGTTCCTCCCAATGGGCTGTGCCAATTCTGCCCCATACAGACGACACCCATACTAACATTATTTTCCGTGCTATTGGCACTGTATCCTCTTTTTCTTTTTCCCTTTTCCCGTTATTCTGTAAATTTCACTCTGTCAATGCGGTCATAGCGCATCAAAAACAGATATTCATCGATGCGGAAAAACGCATGGTAGCTGTCCGAAACAGCCGTTGTCGAAACGATGCTGCCGTCAAGCCGCAGCTGATCGATGGCAGCATTGGTCTGGACATTGACACTCATGCCGTCCGGATTGACCTCGAGCCATTTGACCTCTTGATCATAGTCAACCCATACCGGTTCGTTCTCTGCACCGGACAACAGCATTACCGTACCGGTTCGCTTTTCCTCATGATATAGCAAAACCGCAGCAGTATCCTTTGCCGTGCTCATGCAAATCGGATCGGACGGATAGGTATAGGTTCGCAATACTGCACCGCCCTTGTCGAGATAGCAGCAGCCGGTATCACCCATGACCCACACATGCCCACTCTCTGTATTATATACCGAAATGCAGAGCATGTCAAGAGGTTCACTGCTCCAAATATCTTCTGTTTTCGAGAAATCATAGGCATGCACCACCGATTGTAGCGTACCGGAATGCGCCCGCAGGCTGACCGCATAGCATCCGGAACCATCTCGATTCCAGCCGATATCCACGAGTTTTTCCACGCAGCTGCGTGCATAAATCTGTTTGCCCTCCGCATTGTACACCAACAGCTTACAAGCCGATGTCTCCGATGTGGTGACCAATGCGGCATAGCCGTCTTCGGAAAGCCTACCGAATAAAATGGAGTCTGAGCAAGTTTGTTCATATACAGTTTGCTTCTCAGTTTCCAATCGGAAGCCTGTTCCACCTGTTTCATACACCAATGCATAGTTCCCTGCCGTTTCCAGCATCGCATTGCCGTAGGTATGCTGACGTGTCGCAAGTTTCGTGCCGTCCACCGTATAGAAATAGCATTCGGAATCGCAGAGCAGCACCAGCAAATCGTCCATTTTGCCCGTTTGATATTCCTTATTGCCAAAAATCGACAGCGGGAAATTGCCATCTGACAGCACGCCCTCATTGCGGCGTACAGTTTCTCGTTCCATGCCAAGGTCTCGCAGCACAGACAGCCAAGCATCTCGTTTGGCATATGCCGTCAGTGCCAATACCGACAGCAGCAGGAATACAAACAACCGCTTGAGGGTTTGCCGCCGCTTTTGTTTTCTCCGTTCCGCATATAAATCCGGAGCGACTTCATTTTGTGAATGATTCGCCATGGTACTCCTTTCTGTCATAGGATTCGTCCTACACTAGTAAAAGACCCGATTCAAATACAGACCATGCGCCATCGCCGTTCTGCCGGCTGCCAATCGGTTTCTGGCAGCCAAAATCTCCCGCATCGCATCTGCCGGGAATACGCCTTCGCTGATATCGAGCAGCGTGCCAACAAAGATGCGTACCATATTATACAGGAATCCGTCTCCGCTGATCAGCACCCGGACATCATCGCCGTTTTGCTCGACGGCTGCGGCATAAATCGTACGGACGGTATTGGATTGATCGGTTGCCTGCGCACAAAAGCTGCGAAAATCATGCGTTCCGACCACCGCCTGTGCCGCATGCCGCATTTTCTCGATATCCATCGGTCGGCGGTAGTGATATGCCAAATCTGTCGCAAAGGGATTCTTGCTCTCATGGTTATGAATGCGGTAGAGATATTCCTTGCCCTTGCAATCAAAACGAGCATGAAAGCCCTCCGGTGCATCCTCGCAACCAAGCACCGATATATCATCCGGCAGATAGCCATTCATCGCTCGCACGAGATTTTTGCAGCGAATCTGCCGTTCCGTATGCAAATGCAGGCAAAACTGATTGGCATGCACCCCCGTATCCGTCCGGGAACAGCCGTAAACCGTTACCGGTCCGTTCAACACACGGGACAGCTGCTTTTCCAGTTCTCCCTGAATCGTCATCGCATTGGGCTGTCGCTGAAAGCCGTGATAACGGGTGCCGCGATAGGCGATGGTCATCTTGAGCGTTCGCATATTGCGTATGCTCCTCTCTTACAGCAGCGCATTGGCAGCAATCACAACCGCAAATAGCAGCAGCGTAATCGCCAACGCAATATAATCTCTCATACCGCTTTGCAATTGGCGCAAACGGGTTCTGCCCTCTCCGCCGTGATAGCAGCGGCATTCCATGGCAAGTGCCAAATCCGTGGCTCGGCGAAATGCCGATACAAACAGCGGAATCAGAATCGGCACCAACGCCTTAATGCGCTGCTTCAGACTGCCGCTCTCCAAATCTGCGCCTCTCGCCTTTTGGGCAGCAATAATCTTATTGGTTTCCTCAATCAAGGTCGGGATGAATCGCAGTGCAATGGTCATCATCATGGCAAGCTCATGCACCGGCATTTTCAGCTTTTTCAGCGGTGACAGCAGGGCTTCAATGGCATCGGTCAACACAATCGGAGAAGTGGTATAGGTCAGCAAGGATGTGCCGGCAATCAGCAGGCAAATGCGTGAAACCATAAAGGCAGATGTGATCACGCCCTCCTCGGTGATCTTGAGGAATTTCCACTGCCAGTACACATCGCCGCCGTCAATCATCAGCAGGTTCAGAATCGTTGTGAACAGCAGAATCGGCAGTAACGGCTTAATGCTTTTCCAAATCATCTTGAACGGAATCTTGGAGCAGAGCGTTGCCAGTACCGTAAAAAACAAGCCGACCAACAAGGTTGTCCAACGCTGTCCCCAGAACAGCATCACAAGAAACAGCATTGTGATGATGATTTTGAATCGGGCATCCATGCGATGCACGACACTCTCGATTGGGAAATATTGTCCCAATGTGATATCGCTCAGCATGCCGAATCCCTCCCTTCCAGACGGGCTTTCAGCAGCTCTGCACCGAATTTGACGGTATAGACCTCCTCGGGAAAGGCAATGCCTCGTTCCCGGAGCTTGTGAAAGACTCTCGTAATCTGCGGCAGGTCCAGCCCCATCTCCTCAAGCTGCTGCGACTGTGCAAACACATTCGCCGGTGTATCGTAGCAAACCGCCTTGGCCTGACATAGCACCAACAGCTTGGACGCATAGCGCGCCACATCCTCCATGCTGTGTGAAACCAGCAGAATCGTGCAGCCGGTACGCTTGTGATATTGTTGCAGCTGTGTGAGAATCTTCACTCTGCCCTTCGGGTCAAGACCGGCAGTCGGCTCATCGAGAATCAGCACATTCGGTTCCATCGCCATCACACCGGCAATCGCCACACGCCGCTTCTGTCCACCCGAAAGCGCATAGGGTGCTTGTTGCAACAATTCCTCCCGCAGTCCGACGGCTTCCGCAGTTTCCCGTACACGCCGATCGATTTCTTTTTCATCCAGTCCCATATTCTTCGGACCGAATGCGATATCTTCATACACCGTCTGCTCAAACAGCTGATATTCGGGGTACTGGAATACCAGTCCCACCCGAAACCGTACCTGTCGGCGATCGGCTTTCTTATCCCAAATATCCTGCCCGTCGAGCAGTACCTGACCGCTTGTGGGCTTCAGCAAGCCGTTCATCATCTGCATCAGCGTGGATTTGCCTGAACCGGTATGCCCGATGATACCGACAAATTCCCCCTCCTCGATTTGCAGATTCATGTGGTCAACCGCTGTTTTCTCGAAAGGCGAACCAATGCTGTAGGTATAGGTCAAATCTTTGGTTTCAAGAATCGGCATTGGCAGTTCCTCCTCGTAGCAAGCGTTCGATCGCATCGACACAAGCATCTTCGGTAATCAAATCACACGGCAAGTCATACCCCGCCTGCCGCAGCATATCTGCCAGTTCTGTAACCTGCGGCACATCCAATCCCAAGGCTTTCATCTCCTGTACATGAGAAAAAACATGCGCCGGTGTATCGTCCAGCTTGATCGTACCGTGGTCGATGACCACCACACGCTCACATTGTGCCGCTTCCTCCATCTCATGCGTGATCAACACAATGGTAATGCCATAATCCCGATTGAGCCGCTTGATGGTTTTCATAACCTCCTTGCGGCCCTGTGGGTCGAGCATGGCGGTTGGCTCGTCGAGTACAATGCAGTCCGGCCGCATCGCAATGATACCGGCAATCGCAATCCGCTGCTTCTGTCCACCGGAGAGCTGATGCGGCGCATGCCGGCGATACGCATACATCTTGACCGCCTTGAGTGCCTCATCCACACGTTCCCGCATCTCAACAGGGTCAACGCCCATATTTTCCAAACCGAACGCCACATCTTCCTCTACAATCGTTGCAATGATCTGGTTGTCGGGATTCTGAAACACCATGCCCACCTTTTGCCGCAATGCGAGCAGACGGTCATCGTCCGTTGTGGGAATGCCGTCCACCACTACTTGTCCGGCATTCGGCAGCAGAACCGCATTGAGCAGCTTGGCGAGTGTCGATTTCCCCGAGCCGTTATGCCCAAGCACCGCAATCATCTCACCTCTGCAGATTTCGAGCGAAATGCCCTGCAGCACCTCCTGCTCGCCGCCATCATCTGTGGTATAGGAAAACCGTACATCCTGTACGGAAATCAGTGAATCCATGCGATCTCCTTTCGGAACACAATCTCAATCTGCCTGCCAAATCGCTGTCGCACCGCAAGGCAGTGCGTAATTGGCAAGAGAAACCGGCAAACCGATTTCATCTGCCATCAGGCTGCCGCCGAATTTGGGTACAAGCAGCTGATGGAGCAAATAGCCCATCACCGATGGTGACAGACCGGTTGTATAGCTGTTGAGCAGGAAAAAGAGCGGCTGCTCGGAGAGTACCGCCATACAGACCTCTACAAGCGGGTACAGGTTCTGTTCGAGCTTCCAGATTTCGCCGCCCGGCCCTCTGCCATAGCTCGGCGGATCCATGATAATGGCATCATAGGTCTTACCTCGTCTTGCCTCACGGCGAATGAATTTCTCGCAATCGTCCACAATCCAGCGAATCGGACGATCACTCAAATTCGAGGCTGCCGCATTCTCTCTCGCCCACTGCACCATGCCCTTTGCCGCATCTACATGGCAAACCTCTGCACCGGCTGCTGCACAAGCAAGTGTCGCACCGCCGGTATAGGCAAACAGGTTCAACACCCGAATCGGGCGTTCGGCATTGCGAATCTTCTCCGTCATCCAGTCCCAGTTGACCGCCTGCTCCGGGAATAGTCCGGTATGCTTAAAGCCGGTCGGCCGTACCCGAAAGCGCAAATCGCCATAGCGAATGATCCAGCTCTCCGGCGGCTGCTTTTGATAGCTCCAGCTGCCGCCGCCGCTTTTGGAACGGTGATAGTGCCCGTCAGCGGTTTTCCAAAGCGGTGAGGTTTTCGGTGTTTGCCAAATGACCTGTGGGTCGGGACGAATCAGCACGACATCGCCCCAACGCTCAAGGCGTTCTCCGCCGGATGTTTCAATGAGGCGATAGTCCGCCCAATGCTCTGCAATTCTCAAGATTACGCATCCCCTCTGAAGCCTATCGTGCCGCTTCCGTATCGTTCATATACTTTTGAATATGATCGGCAATCGCAAAGGCATAGGTATTAATCTGTTTGAAGTCCCTGCCCTCCAGCAAAATTTGAATGGCAGCTTCCTTTTTATGCTCTCGCACAAGAATGCGACCCTCTGTACCGAGTTCCGCAGCCCGTTCAGCGATGAAATGCACAATCGACGGTGCATTCTTCCAGATTTCCCGCCAATGCGGTAAAATTCGTAAGGATACCGAAACCTGCGGGTCATGCTCCATCACCTTCGCCAACTCGCTGAGCGGTTTCTCCGTTCGCTGCATCACACCGAGAATCTTTGCGATGGTCACCAAACCATCCGCTGCCGGAAATGGCGTAAAATAAAGATATCCGCTACGGTCGCCGCCCAGCGACAGTGCCATCGTGTGCATCTTGTCGAGGACAAAACGAGGTCCTGCCTGCGTCATGTGTACGGCAATATTCTGCTGCTGTGCGAACCGCAGAAATCCAAGATTGGTTTTTTCAGTGACAGCGACGCCATGATTGCTGAGCGTATTGGCATCGAGCGCATCTTGACAGAGGATCGCCAAAATTCGGTCACCGTCTACGATTTCGCCGTCCGCATCCACCGCCATACAGCGACCGCCGTCGCCGTCCAGTGCAAAGCCGGCATCACAGCATTCCGACTGCACCAAATCCATCAACGGCTCCATCGATTGTACGCCGCAGTCATCGTTGATATTGATACCATCGGGATGATGATTCATCAGTACGACTGTTGCACCCAGAGCCGAAAGCAGCGGCTCTGCCAACGCACTGACCGCACCGTTGGCGCAGTCGATTGCAATGCGAAGCCGAGGCGGCGACGCAAGCATCCCCGCATCTGCAAGCCGATCACAAACCAATTTGCGATACCGTTCTCCGGCATTGACATCTCGTGCAATATAGCCGCATTCCCGATGGGAACGGCTGTGAATGGTTTCGCCGCCTCTCGGCATCATCGACTCTATGCGATCGAGCTGCTCGACACTCATCGGCAGTCCGGTTTTCGAGAAAAACCGGACACCGTTCCATTCATAACTCATCTGCTCTGCCGTAATGGCAAAACCGGCATCGCCATGCTCCGTAGACAGCAGCAGATTCATCGCCGCTGACGGTATCACACCCAAGCAGTGTGCAATGCCACCGCCGGCACAGATGCCTGCACAGAGTGCCGCCTCGAGTGCATCTCCCGAACGCCGTGTATCCTTCGAGAGATAAATCACCGGCGGACGATTGCAGCTTTTCCCGATCATCTGCGCCACAGCATAGCCCAAATTCATCAGCATCTCACAGCGCAATTCGGTCATAGCAATGCCCCGCAAGCCTTCAGGTTTGAGATATTTCGCCATCATTCCGCCTCCTCTCACTTATCGTTTCACGGCATATGCCGCCACGCATTTTGGCTTCTGCCGGAAATATTCTGCAGTCGGAATCCGATAGACCCGATCGCAGTTGTTATCTGCATTGTAAACCGCCAGCTGTCCCGATACCTCCCGCATACAAGCGGTGTGAATCGCTGACGCAAACCGACTTTTTTCCGATATCCGTACAGGACAATCTGTCCCTGTACCAATGCCTGCTCGATCTGCATTTGTTGCCGCAGGCAATGCTCCCATGCAAACGGAAATACACCCCAAAATCCCGGCAGCATGCCAAAGCGTTCCATGCAGCGCAAGACATCACAAAGCGGTACGGTAATCCGGTACAACCAAAGAGCATGGTAGACCGCAAGCACCTCACAGCCGTCGAACACCCGAATTTCATACCCGATACCGCTCCCGGCGATTGCCCATTGACGGGTTCTGCCGGAAGCGGTATCCTGCAATTGTGTTGATAATTTCGGTCGGATCTCGTGATCATGTGTCTGCACTCTCATCGTCCGATTTGAGCATATCCTGCAACGAATACTGCCGCGACATCGTCTGCGTCTCGATCGGATAGCCCATATGTTCATATGCCAACTGTGTCGCACAACGACCTCTCGGTGTTCGAGCAATCATGCCAAGCTGCATGAGATACGGCTCACAGACATCCTCGAGTGTCACAGACTCCTCACCAATCGCCGATGCCAGCGTTTCCAGACCGACAGGACCGCCATGATACCCTCGAATCATCATATCAAGCATGCGTTTGTCGAGCTTGTCCAAACCCAATTCGTCAATCTCAAGCCGTTCGAGCGCAAGCTTTGTCATCTGTGCATCGATGATGCCGTTGCCCATGACATCCGCAAAATCCCGTACTCGTTTAAGCAAACGGTTTGCGATACGAGGTGTACCGCGAGAACGCTTCGCCAATTCCATCGCACCGTCAATTTCACAGGGAATATCCAAAATCATCGCACTGCGGCGAATGATATCGCAAAGCTGTTCGGGCGTATACAGCTCCAATCGTTGCACGATGCCGAACCGATCTCTCAGCGGCGGTGTCAGCTGACCGGCTCTTGTGGTCGCTCCAACCAAAGTGAACGGCTGCAAATCCACACGAATACTCCGTGCAGCCGGACCTTTGCCGATCACAATATCCAACACCCGATCCTCAAGCGCCGGATAGAGGATCTCCTCCACTGCTCTCGACAGCCGGTGAATCTCATCGACAAACAACACATCTCCGCTGCCCAGATTGGTCAGCAATGCTGCCAAATCGCCGGGCTTCTCAATCGCAGGGCCGGAGGTCACACGCAAATTCACGCCCATCTCATAGGCGATGATACCCGAAAGCGTGGTTTTCCCAAGCCCCGGCGGCCCATAGAGCAGTACATGATCGAGCGGTTCGCCTCTGCGGCGTGCCGCTTCAATGTAGACGGCGAGATTCTGCTTGACCTGATCCTGACCGATATAGTCCGTCAGGCTTTTCGGACGCAGGGACACATCCATATCACCGTCCTGCGGTATCTGTTCCGGCGTCGCAATGCGTTCTGTTTCCTCCGGCGAAAAGGAAAAATCACTCGTCTGAATCATGCCGCCTCCTGCTTTTTTGTATCAGCGTTCAAAGTAACGCTTTTTCCGCACATAAAACGGTTCAATGCCCTCGATCGCCTTTTTGGCAACGGCTTCCTCCAGGCTGATAAATACAAGGCTGTCGCCGGATTTTGAATAGCTCTGCATGTACTTCGACAACGGGAAGAACAGCTTCCTCGTATTGCCCATCATATCAAAAACAAACAGCGTCTGCGGTCGTTCGCAGCCACGAATCATCTCCACCGCATAGCAGGCATCGACATTCGCCTGCCGTGCCAGATAGCGCACGAGCGGACGGGTCAAATGCTCCAAATCCTTTCGAGGTCTGCGATACTCGATGATTTCTTCTTCCTTCATCGAGATGGCAGGGATATTGAGATTTCGTGCAACCATCAGAATGCTCTTGATTTCCTGCGAGGAGAATTCCTTGCCGTACGAATTAGGATTCAGCACCGCATTTGCGGATTGAATCAAATCAAACAGACGCAGACAGTTCAAGCGATAGCAATTGACATACCGCTTTGCAAACTGCTGCAGTGCCCGATAGCTTGTGAAGAACGGGATAAAGATATCACCGTCGGGATTTTGCGTTGTAACCAACTCCATCGAGATACCGCCGTTGACCTGATCCTGCTTGACCGGCTTTTTGCAAATGACATACACATCGCTTTTAATCAGCATTTGCAAGAAAAGCGATCGTTTCTCCGGTTTGGTAATCGCTTCTTTGAGCAATTCGTCCAGATTCATAATAGATTCCTCCCTCATTGGATTGCGAACAATCCGATCTTGTATTCCTCTTTTTGTGTTAAGCGACAGCTGTTATCCAAGCATTTGCTTTCCCAATCGCATCAGGGAAAGCCGTATCAGCTCCGAAGACGGTACGTTCGGGTCAAACTGTTGCAGCACCCCTGCTGCTTCGCTCTGCCCATAGCCCAGTACCATCAAGGCGGACATGGCTTCCTCGATATTGGAATTGCCTGCCAAAATCGGCACACTGACTGTCCCCTCGAGCTTCGCATCCTTCGCAAGCTTATCCTTCAGTTCCAGCACAATACGCTGTGCAATTTTCGTACCAATGCCCTTGCATCGGGTCAACGCCTTCGCATCCCCTGCGGCAACCGCCAATGCAAATGCATCCGGTGTCATTTCCGACAAAATAGCCAGTGCCGCCTTCGGGCCAACACTGCTGATGCCGATCAACTGGTCAAAGCAGCTGCGTTCCCCACGGGACAAAAACCCGTACAATGACAGCTCATTTTCCCGTACCAGCAAGCGGGTATACAGCGTGCATTCCGCACCCGTCGCACCCACGGCAGCAGCCGTTCGCAGACTGACCTGACAGGCATACCCAATGCCGCCACAGGCAATCACAACCTGACTGCTCTCTCGGAACTGCACCGTTCCTTGAATACTATCTATCATGCAAATCTCCTTTGTACGCCTCAGAAAAGACGTGCGGAATGGCCATGGCAGATCGCAAGCGCCAAGGCATCGGCAGCATCATCGGGTTTTGGGATCTCCGACAGATGCAGAATCCGCCTTGTCATATCCATGACTTGCTTTTTCTCCGCCTTGCCATAGCCGACAACCGCAGACTTCACCTGCAACGGCGTATATTCATAGACCGACACCTGCTTTTGGACACAGGCAAGCAAAATCACCCCTCTTGCCTCGGCAACCATGATACCGGTGGTTTTGTTGGTATTGAAGAACAGCTTTTCAATGGACACCGCCTGTGGCTGATATTGCTCCAGCACATACTGCATATCTTCATAAATCTGCATCAGGCGTTCGGGAAACGACATTTCCGCCGGTGTGAGCAAAACACCATGCTGTACCGGCGTCCACTTTGCCCCTTGATAATCCACTACACCAAATCCGATCGTGGCATATCCGGGATCAATTCCCATAATCCGCATACGCACCTCCGCCTATTCCCATATAGTATACCATAATACCATACAAATTGCAAGCAATATTTCCGATTTCCATTTGTGGTTTTTCGTCAAGCCGTCACACCCGATGCTCCCGTCTGTACACCGTTGGCGTGACGCCGTTATTCTTTTTGAATTGCCGCATGAAATGCTCCTCATTGTCGTAACCGCAGAGCTGTGCGATATGAGAAATCGTATAACTCGTAGCAGTCAACAGTTCTCTCGCACGATTCATCTTGCAGTTAATGACATCCGCAATGCAGGTCATGCCGAAGGTCTCTCGATACACCAACTGAAAATAGCTGCGGCTCATATTGACCTCCGAGCAGAGCATTTCCACCGTCCATTTTTCCTGCGGATTGGCATAGATTTTTTCACGCAGCTGCACCAGATCCTGATAGTGCGGATCACTGCTGCGCTGCTGATGTGCGGCATTGACCGGTCCTGCCGTTTCTGCCACACGAATCAGCAAAGCCTTCAGCAAGCAGTCGAGCATATCACTGCGTTTGGGGTGGCCGGCATAGAACTCTGCACAAATCTGCCCCATCAGCACATGCAAAAAGGAGGCATCCGCAAACCGCAGCAGCACATTCTCCGGAATTTGCAGTGATTGGTAAAATGTCGCATCCGACCCCAGTCCAAACAGCATCCAGTCATAGCACATATCCAGCTCTGCCGGCTCAAACTGAATCGGCATTTTCGCACTACATAGGATCAAATCTCCTGTTTGTGCAAGCCCATCCGTTTCCGCAATCCGCAGCCGAATCGGTGCGTGCATGAGCAGCAGCAGCTTGCCGTCCATGCCATTCGGCAAAACCACGGATTCCGTCTGTAAGATCCGATACCCAAGTTCCTGTATTTGCATGAAAATCCCCCCATTTCCACGTCAAATCCATTGTCGTTACAATGTCATCTGTCCGATGACTTCCATATCCTTTGCCATACCGCCGGTCACCGGAATGTTCTTCGCCACATATTTGGCATAGGTCGCAAGCTGCTCGTCCGTGACAATGGCGGCATCTGCCAGAACCGCCTTACCACGCAGCGTCATCACCTGTACGCCGATGCTGTCGCGGGTGGTTTTCGGCAAAATCATCGCCGTGTTGAAAATCAGCATACGGCTCTGGCTCGACCGCAGCATCACATGGCAATCCTCCGTACAGTACAGCATACACACGAGCGGCGATTTGCCCGAATAGGCATTGGCAAGCTTTTTGCGGTTGGTTTTCGTTGCATAGGCTTGCAGCGGCACTTTCGCAAGCTTGCCGTTTTCATAGCAGAACAGCATGAAGCCTTCATAGCTTTCCGGCACAGCAACCAAATACCCTACCTTTTCACTCTCGTCAAAGCCAAGCTTGACCGGCACATAGTCGCCCAATACACTGGCTTTTGTATCATCAAAGACGGATGCTCTTGCCTTATAGACCTGCTGCCGATCGGTAAAGAACAGCAGCTCCGTGTGATTGGTGGCGGTCATTGTCTGACTAAGCGTGTCCCCCTCCTTATACTTCTGCTCGCCGCTCATACGCAGGCTCTGGGGCGTAATCTTCTTGAAATACCCCTCTGCCGACAAGAACAGATGCACCGGATAATCCGGAACATCGTCCTGTTCAGCGGTTTCCACCTCATCAGTTTTATCGTAGAACAGCGTCTTGCGGGGCTGGCCGTATTTCTTGGCAACCGCTTTCAGCTCGTCAATCATAATTGCACGAATGCGCTTGACATCCTTCAGAATGGCCTCCATATCCGCAATATCCAGTCGCAGCTGTTCGATTTCCTTGGTTCGATTGAGAATGTACTCCCGATTCAGGTGGCGCAACTTAATTTCGGCAACATATTCCGCCTGCACCGCATCAATGCCAAAGCCAACCATCAGGTTCGACACAACCTCGGATTCCTCCTCGGTTTCCCGTACAATGCGAATCGCCTTGTCGATATCAAGCAGAATCTGCTCTAAGCCTTCGAGCAGATGCAGCTTATCCATCTTCTTGTGCAGATCGTAGTACACACGACGGCGGATACATTCCGTGCGAAACGCCACCCATTCCTCGAGCAGCTCTCGAATACCCAGAACACAGGGCGTGCCGGCTATCAAAATATTAAAGTTGCAGGAAACCGTATCCTGCAAGGGCGTCATGCGGAACAGCTTGACCATCAGCTTGTCCGGATCGACACCTCGCTTCAAGTCAATCGCCAACTTCAAGCCGTTGATATCGGTTTCGTCACGCATATACGAAATCTCACGGATTTTTGAGGATTTCACAAGCTCCGTGATTTTGTCCATAATCGCTTCCACCGTGGTAGAATACGGAATCTGCGTCACCTCAATACAGTTGGCAGCCTTGTCATAATGCCACTTGGCACGCAGCTTGATGCTGCCTCGACCGGTATCGTAAATCTGCTGCAATGCCGCTTCATCATAAAGCAAGAATCCGCCGGTCGGGAAATCCGGACCTTTCAAGGTGGACAGCAGATCGTGATTCGGATTTTTGATATAGGCGATGGTCGTTTCGCAGACCTCTGCCAGATTGAACGGGCAGACATTGCTCGCCATCGATACCGCAATGCCGACATTTGCATTCACCAATACAGACGGGAATGTTGCCGGCAGCAGTGTTGGCTCTTTTGTGGTATTGTCGTAGTTTGGTACAAAATCAACCGTTTCCTTATCGATATCCCGAAACAGCTCCGCAGCAATCGCTTCGAGCTTCACCTCTGTGTATCGAGGTGCGGCATATGCCATATTCTTGCTGTAAACCTTGCCGAAATTGCCCTTACTGTCAACATATGGGTGCAGCAGCGATTCATTGCCTCTTGCCATACGCACCATCGTTTCATAGATGGCAGCATCGCCATGCGGATTCAGGCGCATGGTCTGACCAACAACATTCGCCGATTTCGTGCGAGCACCGTTCAGCAAACCCATTTGATACATCGTATACAGCAGCTTGCGGTGGGAGGGCTTAAAGCCGTCAATCTCCGGCAATGCTCTCGATACGATCGCACTCATCGCATAGGGCATGAAGTTCTTACGCAGCGTATCGGTAATGCGCTGCTCCACCACCAAGCCGGCACCTTCGATATACGCATTGTTCGGATTGGCATTTTGGGGCGTGTCAGTTTTTTTTCGTTGTCTTGCCATATTTGCTCCCTTCCGTTACGAAATATCCGCCATATCGAGATAGTCGCCGCCGTATTCGGCGATGTAGTCTTTTCTCGCCTGCAAATCATCGCCCAACAACATATCAAACATCTGTGCCGTGGCTGCCGCATCCTCCGGCAATACCTGAATAATACGGCGTGTTTCGGGGTTCATGGTGGTCAATGCCATCATATCCGCCTCGTTTTCACCCAAACCCTTCGAGCGTTGCAGCGTATACTTCTGATCCTCGATCATCTGTAAAATCTTGACCCGCTCCTTTTCATCATAGGCAAAATAGGTGCGGTCTTTGGTGGTGATCTCAAACAGCGGCGATTCCGCAATATAGACATAGCCCTCCTGAATCAAGGTCGGCACGAGTCGATAAAGCATCGTCAGAATCAATGTGCGAATATGGAAACCGTCCTCATCGGCATCCGTACAGATAACAATCTTATTCCAGCGCAAATTCTCCAGCTGGAACGAGGCAAAATCTTTAGCCGCTTTACCGGACTTCTTTGCCTGTACCTCTACACCACAGCCCAATACCCGCACCAAATCGGTTATAATTTCACTTTTAAAGATACGGGCATAATCTGCCTTCAGGCAGTTGAGAATCTTGCCACGCACCGGAATGACCGCCTGAAACTCCGCATCTCTCGCCATCTTAACTGAGCCGAGCGCAGAGTCGCCCTCCACGATATACAGCTCTCGCCGAGAAACATCCTTTGAACGGCAGTCCACGAATTTTGGCACCATATTGGACAAATCCAAATTGCCGGTCAGCTTTTTCTTGGTATTTTGGCGAATCCGCTCCGCATCCTCTCGACTGCGCTTGTTGATCAGCACCTGATCGGCAATTCTGGCAGCATCATCGGGATTTTCGGTGAAATACACCTCAAGCTGATGCTTCAAAAATTCGAGCATCGCCTCATAGATAAAGTGATTGGTGATTGCCTTTTTGGTCTGGTTCTCATACGATGCCACCGTCGAAAACGAGGACGATACCAACACCAAGCAGTCCTGCACATCGGCAAAGGTGATTTTGCTCTCATTGCCCTTATAGCGGTTATTCGCCTTCAGAAATGCGTCAATGGATGCTGTAAACGCACGTTTAACCGCATCATCAGGCGTACCGCCATGCTCCAGAAAACTGGAGTTGTGATAGTATTCGATGCGCTGTACCACATTGGAAAATGCGAATGCAATCGACAGCTTGACCTTGTATTCCGGCAAATCGGCACGGTCACGTCCCTTGCGGTCTGCCTGCCAATACTGCACCGGTGTCAGCGTTTTGCCGCCGGTCAGCTCATTGAGGTAATCGGTGATGCCGTTCTCATAGAAAAATTCGGTGGTTTCAAAGCGTCCGGGGGTAGTTTCATTGCGGTAGACAAACAGCAAATTCGGGTTGACCACCGCTTGCCGCTTCAGCACATCCCGAAACCATTCATCGGAAATGTCAATATCGGTAAAGACCTCCAAATCGGGCTTCCAATGCGTTTTCGTACCGGTCTGCTTGTGAGTGGTCGGCTCTTTTTGCAGACCACCGACATTCTCGCCCTTCTCGAAATGCAGGCTGTACTGATAGCCGTCACGGACAATCGTTACGTCCATATATTCCGATGCACACTGCGTTGCACACAGTCCCAGACCGTTCAGACCCAGCGAATAGGCATAGGTATCTGCCTCTGCATCGTATTTACCGCCTGCATACAGCTCACAGTATACAAGCTCCCAGTTATAGCGTTCCTCGGTCGGGTTCCAGTCCACCGGACAGCCTCTGCCGAAGTCCTCCACCGATACCGACTGATCAAGAAACCGTGTGATGATGATTTTTTTACCGTATCCGGCTCTGGCCTCGTCAATCGAGTTTGAGATGATCTCAAAGAACGAATGCGCACAGCCCTCTCGTCCGTCCGAACCGAAAATGACCGCAGGACGCTTTCGTACCTTATCCGGACCTTTCAGCATCGTAATGCTGTCATTGCCATATTCCGGCGTTTTTTTCGCCATATTGCGTAATTCTCTCCTTTTCCTTCAGCCTAATCGCCAACAGAGCATTATTTTTATAGTATACCATAGTTTTCAAAAAATTGCAAGCAAAAAAGCCATGCCATTGTGCGGATGTCACAGCCATGCTTGTTCCAAGGCTTCGATGCCGGATCGGATTTGTGTTTCGTCCAAACCGGAAAATCCCGCCACCACCGTACAGTCCGGCATATCCGAAACCGGAAAGGAATAATAGCTTGACAGCCCATATACCTGTACTCCGCATTGCCGTGCCGTTGTCAGCAGCGCATTCTGTTTCATGCCGTTGTGTACGGTCAGCAGCAGGTGCATCCCCGCATCACAGCCCGATATCGTCACAATATTTCTCAGCTTTCCGGCTCGTATTGTCTCACACATCACCTGCTGTCGCTGCTTATAGATGCGTTTCATGCGCGCAATATGCGTTTCAAAGTGAGCATTGTCCATGAATTTCGCAAGCGTCAGCTGCTCGAACACCGGCACGGTGCAGGAATAGAACCCAAGCTTTGCGGTAAATCGCTTGCACAAATGCGGCGGCAGCACCAGATAGCTGATACGCATGGACGGTGCGAGCGATTTTGTGAACGTGTTGATATAGATGACCGTTTCGTTGCGATCCAGACTTTGCAGTGCCGGAATCGGTCTGCCGGCATAGCGAAACTCGCTGTCATAGTCATCCTCGATGATATAGCGTTCCGGCTTTGCACTCGCCCATTGCAGCAGTTCCATGCGACGGGCAATCGGCATCACAATCCCAAGCGGAAAATGATGCGATGGCGTCACATGCAGCACGCGCAGCCCAAAGCCCGTGATGGCGTCCACATTCGCCCCTTGCACATCCATCGGAATCGGGAACACTCTTGCGGTATTGGCACAGAAAATCTCATAGATTTTGCTGTAACCGGGATTCTCAACACCGTAGGCATTGTCCCGTCCAAGCAGCTGGATAATCAATCCGGTCAGGTACTCTGACCCTGCCCCGACCACAATCTGCTCCGGCGATACCTGCATACCCCGAAACGCCTTGAGATAGTCCGCAATCTTCTGCCGCAGAAACAGCACCCCCTGCGGATGGCAGGCATTCAGCAGTTCCCGGCTGCCCTCGCTCAGCACCTCTCTCGACAGCTTCGCCCAGACCGAAAACGGAAAATCTGCCGTATCCACACTATTTGTTTTGAAGTCATACCGTATCGGCGGTTCGGGCTGTGCCTGCATGGAAATCGCATCTGTTTGGGGAATCGGCTCCCAATCCATCCGCACATCGGCTACATAGTATCCGCTGCCGGGCTTGGCAATCAGATACCCCTCCGCAACCAGCTGTGCATATGCCGTTTCAACAGTCATGACGCTGAGCTTCAGATGTGCGGATAATGCTCGTTTAGACGGTAATTTCTCACCCGGCTTGAGATGGCCGGATAGGATTTCCGCTTTGATATGCTGATAGAGCTGTAAATAAAGCGGCGTTTTGCTGTTTGTATCCAAATCCAATGTCAACATAGATATAACCGACCTTATAAAAAAATATGAAATTGGCTATGGAAACCATGTCAGTTTCGTGGTATCATTATAGCACAAATCTCATGAAAATGCAAGGAGTGCATACAGATGGAACACAATCGTTATCAGCTGAACAAAGAGCTTGCCCAGATGCTCAAGGGCGGTGTTATCATGGACGTGACCACGCCCGAACAGGCGAAAATCGCAGAGGCGGCAGGTGCCTGCGCCGTCATGGCCTTGGAGCGGATTCCTGCCGATATCCGTGCCGCAGGCGGTGTATCCCGCATGAGTGATCCGAAGATGATCAAGGGCATTCAGAATGCGGTTTCGATTCCGGTTATGGCAAAATGCCGCATCGGTCATTTCGTCGAAGCACAAATTCTGCAAGCCATTGAAATCGACTACATCGATGAGAGCGAAGTGCTGTCCCCTGCCGATGATATGCAGCACATCAACAAGCGCAAGTTTGACGTACCGTTTGTCTGCGGTGCAAAGGATTTGGGTGAGGCTCTGCGTCGCATCAACGAGGGCGCATCGATGATTCGCACAAAGGGCGAACCCGGCACGGGCGATATCGTGCAGGCGGTACGTCATATGCGCAAGATGAACAGTGAAATCCAAAAGATTGTTTCAATGGACGAGGACGCACTTTTCCATGAAGCAAAGGAATTGCAAGTACCGTATGAGCTGGTGCTGTATGTCCATGAGCATGGCAGAATGCCGGTGGTCAACTTTGCTGCCGGCGGTGTGGCAACGCCTGCCGATGCAGCATGGATGATGCAGCTGGGCGCAGAGGGCGTATTTGTCGGTTCGGGTATTTTCAAGTCCGGCAATCCGGAAAAGCGTGCTGCCGCAATCGTCAAGGCGGTGACCAACTATACCGATCCGAAAATGCTTGCCGAGCTATCCGAAGATCTTGGAGAAGCGATGGTTGGCATCAACGAGGACGAAATCAGCCTGCTGATGGCAGAAAGAGGCAAATGATGAAGGTCAGCGTACTGGCGTTGCAGGGTGCATTTCTCGAACATGAGAAAAAGCTGGCAGAATGCGGTGTGGAAGCATTGGAAATCCGGCAGTGGCGAGATATCGAGCAGTCCTTTGATCGGCTGATTCTGCCCGGCGGGGAAAGCACCGTCATGGGTAAGCTGCTGCACGAACTCGACCTAATGACACCGCTTCGGGCATTGATCGAGGACGGCATGCCGGTGATGGGGACTTGTGCCGGACTCATTCTGCTGGCAGAGCGAATTGCCGATGACAGCACCGTACATTTGGGTACGATGGGCATGACCGCAAATCGCAATGCCTATGGTCGACAGCTCGGCAGTTTCCATACCACCGCCGAATGCAGAGGCATCGGCACTATCCCGATGACATTCATTCGTGCGCCCCATATCGCAAGCGTATCCTCAGCCGAACCGATCGCCGAGATCGATGGGAAAATCGTAGCAGCCAAAGAGGGCAAACAGCTAGCATTGGCATTTCATCCGGAACTGGATACCGATTTGCGACTGCATGAATATTTCCTCGGACTTTGATGGCAACAAGTCTGCCGTATCCATGCGATAGGGCAGACTTTTTTGCGATAACCTGTGAACAATCCGAAAATCTTGTCAAAAAAGCGTGACAAATCGACAAAGTTGTGCTATAATATAGAGTAATCCGCTTTTGCGATTCAGATTTGGAATATTGGGAGGCTATGGTATGGCAACATTGGAATCCAATTATGATGTCGTCATTGTCGGTGCCGGTGCGGCAGGCTGCTATGCGGCTCTGCATCTGCCACCGACCTTGCGTGTGCTGCTGCTCTCGAAGCAGGAAGCAACCCTTTGCAATTCGGCACTCGCACAGGGAGGTATCGCCGGTGTTTGGAATTCCCCGAACGACAACACCGAGCTGCACGCCAATGACACTCGTATTGCCGGTGCATTCACCAATAACCCGAAAACTCTGCACATTCTCGTCACCGAGGCGGCACGGGATATTGAACAGCTGGTCGCCTACGGTGTGGAATTCGACAAAGACGAAACCGGCGACTATGACCGTACCCTCGAAGGCGGCCATTGCAGACGGCGTATCTTCCACCACCGTGACTCCACGGGTGCAGAGATTCTCCGCGGACTGCTCGCACAGGTGCAGCTGCTGCCGAATGTCACGCTCTCGGAACATACTGTGGTCAGCCGTGCCATGAAAACCGAAACCGGCTTCTCCTGCGAATTGATGCAGGGCGTTGAATGTTCGGTGGTCAACTGCCATTTCCTGATTCTTGCCACCGGCGGTATCGGTCGTGTGTACGAACACACCACCAACTCCGCTATTGCAACCGGTGACGGCATCCGTCTGGCATATGAATTGGGCGCACGCATTAAGAATCTCAGCCTGATTCAGTTTCACCCGACTGCGTTCAACAATAAGCACAGCCGAGAATGCTTCCTCATCTCCGAGGCGGTGCGTGGTGAGGGTGCATACCTGCGCAACTGCCATATGGAACGATTCATGCACCGCTATGACGACCGTCTGGAACTCGCCCCTCGTGATGTGGTATCTCATGCGATCATTCGGGAAAGCCAACGGACCGGCTCAAAGGATTTCTGGCTCGATATCACGCACAAAGACCCCGAAGAAGTGCGCAATCGTTTCCCGAACATCTACACCAAATTGCTCAAACAGGGCTATGACTTGACGAAAGAGCCTGTGCCGATTTATCCGTGCCAACATTATCTGATGGGCGGCATCCATGTCAATGCCAATGCGCAAACCCGTATCGACCGGCTCTATGCCTGCGGCGAATGTGCCCATACCGGTGTACACGGCAGCAACCGCCTCGCCAGCAACAGCTTGCTCGAAGCATTGGTCTTTTCTCGCAGAGCGGCTGAAGAAATCGCAAAAATTGCCGAGGATCTCTCCCCGAAATTCATCGAGGGACAGTTCCCGCCAATTACCGCAACTGAGCCGATTCCCCACGGTATTCGCACCGAATTGCGAAAGCTCTTGCAGGAAAACTATTTCGTCATTCCCAATACCGAGCATATCCATGAGGCATATGAGCGTGTTACCGAATTGATTCAGCTGATTGCCTGTGAAGATTGGCTCATGAATCTCGACTACATCGAAGCCAAATCGCAAGCGACTTGTGCATATTTAATTTTGGAGGAACAACTATGATGCAGCTGCTGCCCTGTTATGTGGACGAGGTCATTCGCCGTGCCCTCACCGAGGATATCAACGACATGGATGTGACCACCGATTTCCTGCTCTCCCCCGATGATGTATCCGAAGCCTATCTGATGGCAAAGGATGACGGTGTCCTCTGCGGCATGGAAATTGCCGCATGTGTGTTTGAACTGGTTGGCGAAGGGGTAACCTTTACGGTGCTTGCCAAGGACGGCGATACCGTGCATTACGGCGATATCCTTGCCACCATGCACGGCAATACCCGCACCCTGCTGAAAGGCGAACGAACGGCTCTGAACCTTTTGCAGCATCTCTCCGGCATTGCCACCGAAACCGCCAAATGCGTAAAACTTGTGGAGGGCACTCGTGCCTCCATCGCCGATACCCGAAAAACCATGGTCGGCATTCGTGCGATGCAGAAATATGCGGTTCGCTGCGGCGGCGGCAGAAACCATCGCTTCAACCTATCCGACGGCGCAATGCTCAAGGACAATCACATCGATGCCTGCGGCGGCATTCTCCCGGCAATTACGCAATTGCGCAAGCAGATTGGGCATATGGTGCGCATTGAGGTTGAGGTGCGTTCTCTCGAGGAATTGCAGGAAGCCCTCGATGCCAAAGCCGATATCATCATGCTGGACAATATGGACTGCGATACCATGCGGCAGGCGGTTGCCATCACCGACGGCAAAGCCCTGCTCGAAGCATCGGGGGGCATTACACATGACACCATTCGTGCCGTAGCCGAAACCGGTGTGGACATCATCTCGATTGGTGCGCTGACGCACAGTGTCAAGGCATTCGATATTTCCATGAAATTCAAGCGAAAAGAGGCTAAACAATGAAACTGATTTCTCGTATTCTCTCTGTATTCTGCGCTGCAGCAATGATGCTCGGTGCAACCGCCTGCGGTGGGGATTCATCCTCGCAGACCGCAGAGCAATCCTCCAGTCAAGCGGATCAGACCTCCGTTGCTGACGAATCCTCCGCTGCCGCCGAAACCACTACCACCAACGGCAGCAACTGGGAAATGGCAGATCCATCCCTCAACCTGCCGGCACTCAATCTGGGCTACACGACGCCGGAAATGTGCCAACGTGCCGTGCTCAATGCAGGCAATCCCGCACGCCTTGCCAATGTCATGAAAAAGGCGCAGAACAAGGAAACCGTCACCATCGGCTGCATTGGCGGCTCGATTACACAGGGTACGGGTGCTTCCAATTCCAACAGCAACTATGCCTTCTACAGCATGAGCTGGTGGGCGAAGGCGTTTCCGGAAAATCCGAAACTGAACTTTGTCAATGCCGGCATCGGCGCAACGGGCAGCTATATCGGTGTACACCGTGCCGCAGAGGATTTGCTCGCACAAAAACCCGATGTGGTAATTGTAGAATTCTCCGTCAATGATACCGACGCCACGCTGAACCTCGATACCTATGACAGCCTGGTGCGGCAGATTTTGCAGGCGGATAACAACCCTGCCGTCATTTTGATGTTCATGGTGCAGGAAAACGGTACGACCTTGCTCGAAACCCATAAGCAAATCGGTGAAGCCTACGACCTGCCGATGATCAGCTTCCGGGAAGCAGTCATGCCGGAAATCGAAAAGGGTACATTCACATGGCAGGATATCGAAGCCGACAATATTCACCCCAATTCCAATGGTCACGGCATTGTCGGTGAACTGCTCTGGAACTATTATAATTCGGTCTATGCAAAGCTCGATACCATCGATACCTCCGACTTGGCATTCACCGCAGAGCCGGTTACCGCAGACCGCTATCAGAATGCCGTCATCGCCGGCAGCGCAACCCTCACACCAACCGCCAATACCGGATTTGAACCGGCAGAGTTGAACCAATATTTCCCCGGCAACTGGCAAGCCACTGAGGCCGGTGCAACCATCACCTTTGCGGTCAATGCCCGTAACATCGGCGTGCTTTATCAACGCACGATCGACGGAAAGAGCGGTGAATACGAGGTCTATGTGGACGGCGAATTGACCGAAACGCTTGACGGCAATCTTCCCGATGGCTGGGGCAATTACGCAGAAGCAACGGAAGTCTTTACCGCCGATACCGCCGCAGAGCATACCGTTGAGCTTCGCTGCAAGGACGGCAACACCGCCAATGAATTTCAACTGCTCGGATTGCTACTCAGTGAATAATATGGCATCTTTGCAGGACAATGTGTCAGCATTGTCCTGCATTTTTGTATTCTCCCACGGATAAAATGTCAGCATTCCCATACCATATGTCATTGAAAGTCGGACGAAAATGCAGTATCCTATATATGGAAACCGGATTCACTGGACTGGTTGTCAAACGATGCGTTCCCCCAAAGCCATCGTTTGACACAGTCCCCCCGTTTTTCACATAGATTGCTTTTATGAAGAGGGAAATTGTATTTGTTGAAAGGGAGGATTTTCACCATGTTTTCTGCTCAAATGCGAAAGCGCATCAGTGTATGCACCGCAACGGCAATGCTGCTGGCAAGCGGCAGCCTTTTGCCGGAATCCGCAATGCCGAAGCTCTCGGTCGATACCGGCTCGGCACTCGCTGCAACCATCGCAGCAACCCCGATTACCACATCGGCAACCATGAATTTCACTATACAGGGAACGACCAGTGAATATTTCGATATCTCCGGCAACCTGTCTACCAGCAAGGGCACGATGACCTATAACGGCGAAACCTTGACCCAGTGCCTGAAGATGGAGACCGCAACATCCATCACGTTCTCGACCGGTAGTGCTTGCACACTGACACTCGTCATCAAGGACGGCGATACCATCTATGTAGATGGCACAAAGTATTCGATTGATGCTTCCGGCGTAACCACCATTTCCATTGACTCCGGCAGCCACAGCATCGCAAAGGGTTCCGGCAGTTCCAACCTGTTCTATATCGCAGTATCCGGCGGTGATGGCTCGCCCGTTGAGACAACGGCTCCGATCACGACCGATTCCGGCACGATCTCCACCACAACAACCACCGGCACCGTGCCTTCCCATGAAGTTGTCACACCCGGCAATATCTCCGTTTCCAGTGCAGGTGGCTGGAATGAGATGATGTATGCAGTACTCACCGGCGTCAGCGATTCCGACATCACCGGTGTTTCCTATACCGGTGCCAGCAGCGGTTCGCTCACCGGTCAAGATCTCGAATATCTGGTACGGGATGTCAGCGGCGGCGTTCGGGTTGACGTACTCGGACTCAAGCCCGGTATCTACACCCTGAACATCGAAACCACCGGCGGTACGGTTTCTATCAGTAATATCACGGTCGGCGCACAGGATCGCTCCGGCTATGCACACTTCAACTACAACGCCGGCGTTGGTGCATATAACAATGACGGTACACTCAAGAGCAATGCCGTTGTCCTCTATGTCACCGACAGCAACAAGAACTCCGTTACCGTCACTTCCAAGGACGGCACAACCGTAACCGGTATCGGCAATATCCTCAACTCCGGCGGTCAGGATAACGGCTCGGGTCAGACTTCTAAGGGTGGTAAGCCCAATTCCAACAGCGATATCATCGAGAAAATCGCAAAGGACGGCACACCACTGGTTATTCGTATCATCGGCAATGTCACCGCTCCCGATGGTCTTACAGCTTATGACTCCGTGGACTACGGTGGGTCGGTCGGCGATAACGGCTACATGGCAAGAATGCAGTCCGGTAAGGACGTGACCATCGAGGGTGTCGGCACGGACGCTACCATCAACGGCTGGGGCATTCATTTTATCGCCGAATCCGCCAATACCAACCTCGGCGAAAGCTTCGAGGTTCGCAACATCGCATTCCGCAATGTTCCCGAGGACTGCATCGGTATGGAAGGCGTGCAGAGTGACGATGCTCTGACCGCACCGGTCGAGCATTGCTGGATTCACAACTGCGAATTCTATGCACCGTCCATCTCCAATCCTGCTGAGTCCGATAAGGACGGCGGCGATGGTGCCTGCGACTTTAAGCGTGGTCTGTATTTCACCAACAGCTATTGCTACTATGAGGGCTACCACAAGACCAATCTGGTTGGTTCTTCCGATACCTCGCTCCAATACCACATCACCTTCCACCACAACTACTGGAAGAGCTGCGAATCCAGAGGTCCGCTCGCCCGTCATGCCAATATCCATATGTACAACAACATCTTCGAGGGTCAGACCAGCTACTGCATGAATCCCAGAGCGACCGCATTCATCTTCTCCGAGTACAATCTCTTTGAGAATTCCAAGGATCCGATGACCCTTAAATCCGAAGGTGTGGTCAAGAGCTACAACGATACCATCAACAACTGCTCCGGCGATCAGGACGGCGTGTTCGTCTCCAGCCGCAGCGAGACCGTTTCCAACAGCAATCTCTATGGCGATTTCGAGCGCAATTCGTCCCTCTCCTATATCCCGAGCGGCAACTACGTCCTCCAGGAGAGCACCGCTAACCTGAAGTCCAACTTCGAGAGCATCGGTGGCTGCATGGATGAGGACAGCGGCAGCAGCGGCAGTGTCGTCACACAGCCTACAACCACAACGACCACTTCCACGACAACAACAACTACTACTACAACAACAACCGGTGATGTCGCCGCTACTCTGGTCGGTGATATCGATTGCAACGGCACTGTCAATATCGCAGACTGCGTACTGCTTTCTCGCTTTGTATCGGAAGATTCCGCTGCCGTCGTGAGCTCGGAAGGCAGAGCCAATGCCGACTGTTCCGGCGATCAGCAGATTACTGCAACCGATTGCTCTATGATCCTGCAGTTCCTCGCAAACATCTCGGATACCCTGTAAGAACAGCTTCTATTTTGCTTGTTATCCCCTTTTCAATATGGCACAACGGCAGTCGGCACAACCCGGCTGCCTTTGTGTTTGTATGCAGCATGCAGTTGACAGACAGCATTTTTTGTGGTATGATAGGTGCAGACGTTCATCCATTTCCACACATGATTCCGAATCAACGAAGTTTTTTTCGGAAAAGCCCTTTACTTTTACATGATAATGTGCTAAAATGTTAGAGGAAGCACCGATACTCATACCTGCTGTCAAGCACGATCGCTATTTTGAGTTATTTTGATTGGAGGCGTTCTTTATGTCCGAATTCAAAACCATCAACGAAGACTATATGTCGGATCTCTACGAAGCCATTCTCTGCCTGAAAACGAAAGAAGAGGTCGCACTGTTCCTACAGGATCTCTGTACACCGCAGGAGCGAATTGCCATTTCGCAACGCTATCAAATCGCAAAGTTGCTCACGGAAAAACACCCCTATGCGGAAATCATGGAGAAAACCTCCACCAGCACCGCTACCATCAGCCGTGTCAATCGTTCGCTCCGTATGGCAACCGCAGGTGGCTATGCCATCGTCTTCGAGCGTCTGGCATTCAAGAAAAAAGGCTCGCAGTAATCCATGGCAGGATACAACACATTTGCACAGTACTATGATGCGCTCACGCAGAATGTCTGCTATGCCGATCGTGCCGCAGCTCTGCATGGGCGCATCCTGCAATGGCAGCAAGAACCCATGCCCGATCGCATTTTGCTTGATTTGGCATGCGGTACCGGCAGCCTGTCCGCAGCGTTGGCCCGTCTGGGCTATGATGTCATCGGTGTTGACAGCTCCGCCGATATGCTCAATGAAGCGCTCGACAAGAAATATGACAGTGGTCTGCCCATCCAATACCTGCAGCAGGATATGCGAAGGCTCGACCTGTTCGGCACGATCAGCGTGACGGTCTGCGCCCTCGACAGCATCAACCACCTGCATTCATTCGAGGATGTGCGGCAGGTGTTTTCACGGGTCAGCCTGTTCTCCAACCCCAATGCGCTGTTTCTGTTCGATGTCAATACGCAATATAAGCATCGGGAAATCCTCGCCGATCAATGCTTTGTCTATGAATTACCCGACTGCTTCTGTGTCTGGCAGAATCAGCTTGCGGATACTGCACCCCACTATCCCGTCACCATTCGACTGGATTTCTTCGAGCAGTCTGCGCAATCCCCATCGCAGTATTACCGCTCCTCCGAGCAATTCGTTGAACGGTTCTATGATGACGCAACCATTCGCCGGCTGTTACAGGAAACCGGCTTTACGCTGCTCGAATGCTGTGACGGTGATACCTTTGCCCCACCACAGCCGCAAACACAGCGACTTTGCTACATCGCCAAAAAACTGTAAGGAGTTCCCACTATGAACGGTATCTTAAAACGCTATTTGTCCGCTGACGGCTCTGTTGTCTGTTCGGTCTTGGAGGGTACGGCACTTTGCGCCGCAATGGAGCGCATCCACCACCCCTCTGCCGTTTGCACTGCCGCACTCGGCCGTCTGAGCATGGCGGCATCGCTGCTCGGCTATGACCTCAAGAATCCCGACGATACCGTAACCGTTCGTCTGGACGGCGGCGGGCCTGCCGGCGTTTTGGTCGCAGTTGCCGACTATCACGGCAATGTCAAGAGCTATGTGGAGAACCCGATTGTGGAAATTCCGCTCAATGCACAGGGCAAGCTCGATGTTGCCGGTGCGGTCGGCACGGACGGCACACTCTATGTCATCAAGGATTTGGGACTCAAAGAAACCTATGCCGGACAAACACCGTTAATATCCGGCGAAATTGCCGAGGATATCACGCAGTATTTCGCCATCAGCGAGCAGATTCCATCTGCCTGCGGTCTGGGCGTTTTGGTCAACCCCGATCTGACCGTTGCGCAAGCAGGCGGCTATCTCATTCAGCTGCTTCCCTTCGCCGCAGAGGAAACCATTTCCCGGCTTGAACGCAATCTTGCAGGCATCACCAGCGTGACCGCCTTGCTCGAACAGGGACTGCATGCCGAGGATATCGCCGAACGCTTGCTGAACGGACTCGAACCGAACCTGCTTGATGAATCCACACCTGCCTATCGCTGCGACTGCTCCAGAGAACGCACAACCCGTATGCTTGCCGCCCTTGATGACAAAACCCTCACCGAAATGGCAGACGAAATGCCCGATATCGAGGTCTGCTGTCATTTCTGCAATGCGGTCTATCACTTCACGCCCGATGAGGTTCGTGCCCTGCGGAAAACCTAATTGCCGGCATTTATTGTTATACGAAAAAAATATATGGGAATTTTCAAAAAGCCCTTGACAAACGCTGCCGCATCGTGTATAATAGTAAAGCACTGTGATTCACACGGTGCGGAACACGGGGGTTTAGCTCAGCTGGGAGAGCATCTGCCTTACAAGCAGAGGGTCACAGGTTCGAGCCCTGTAGTCCCCATATGGCCTGGTAGTTCAGTTGGTTAGAACGCCGCCCTGTCACGGCGGAGGTCGTGGGTTCGAGTCCCATCCAGGTCGTTCCAAAATATGCGGATTTAGCTCATCTGGTAGAGCGCCACCTTGCCAAGGTGGAGGTAGCGAGTTCGAGCCTCGTAATCCGCTTTTTTCTTTTGGCGCGATAGCCAAGTGGTAAAGCAATGGTCTGCAACACCGTGATCACCAGTTCAAATCTGGTTCGCGCCTCTCGCAAAATCGTCTGTATGCAACGCATATGGGCGATTTTGTTTTTATCTGTATTATACTTGATTTTTCAAGCGAAATCTGATATAATGGTAGAATAGATTTCCATGCACGGCAACCGTGTGCCATATGCTCCGCGCAAGATGGTTGTTTGTTTATGGTCATATCGGCAGGCCTCCCCTGTCGAAAGTAATATGATATAGATTGGAGATGTTACCTATGAATACCCACCAAACGCCGGATGCATACTTCGGCTGCCTGGTATTCAACGATGCTGTCATGCGCAGCTGTCTGCCAAACAGCGTCTATCAGGCGGTTATGTGTACCAAACGCAAGGGTACACCGCTGCCCAAAGAAGCTGCAGATGTTGTCGCTGCGGCAATGAAGGACTGGGCTGTTGCGAAAGGCTGCACCCACTTCACACACTGGTTCCAGCCGATGACCGGCATAACCGCTGAAAAGCATGACGCTTTTCTCACGCCGACCGGTACCGGCGGTGTCATTCTCGAATTCTCCGGCAAGGAGCTGATCAAGGGCGAACCCGATGCCTCCTCGTTCCCGTCCGGCGGTCTGCGCGCCACCTTCGAAGCAAGAGGCTATACCGTCTGGGATGCCACCTCTGATGCCTTCATCAAAGATCATACGCTCTGCATCCCGACCGCTTTCTGCTCCTATCGAGGCGAGGTGCTCGATAAGAAAACGCCTCTCCTGCGTTCGATGGAGGTCGTCAGTCAGCAGACTCTGCGTGTCCTGCGCCTGTTCGGCAACACAACTGCACAGCGTGTCACCACGACAGTCGGCCCGGAGCAGGAGTACTTCCTCATCGACAAGCAGACCTTCGATGCCCGTGAGGATCTGATTCTGACCGGTCGCACGCTCTTTGGTGCAAAGCCGCCCAAGGGTGAAGAGATGGCAGACCACTATTTCGGCAACCTCACACAGCGTGTTTCCGACTTCATGCGGGAACTCGATGAAGAGCTTTGGAAGCTCGGTATCTATGCCAAAACCAAGCACAACGAGGTCGCACCGGCACAGCATGAGCTGGCTCCGGTTTTTACCACCTCCAATATCGCTGCCGACCACAACCAGCTAACCATGGAGCTGATGAAGAAAATCGCCCGCAAGCATGGGCTGGTCTGCCTGCTACACGAAAAGCCCTTCGCCGGTATCAGCGGTTCGGGCAAGCATAACAATTGGTCCATCAGCACCGATGACGGTCAAAACCTGCTCGATCCGGGCGATACACCGCAGGACAATATGCAGTTTCTGCTGATGCTCTGTGCATTCCTCAAGGGCGTACACGAATTTGCGCCGCTGCTTCGCCTGGCAACGGCGTCAGCAGGCAATGACTGCCGTTTGGGCGGCAATGAAGCACCGCCGACGGTCATTTCCGTATTCATCGGCGATGACTTACAACGAGTCCTCGATGCCATTGAGCAAGATGTTCCGCTCGATGATACCGGCCGTATCAAATTCGATGTCGGCGTGGACGCTATCCCGAAATTCCGCAAGGATACCACCGACCGCAACCGTACCTCCCCGATGGCATTCACCGGCAATAAGTTTGAGTTCCGAATGCTCGGTGCTGCCGATTCGATTTCCTGCACGAACTTCATCATGAACACGATTTTCGCATGGGAAATGGACGAATTTGCAACCGAACTCGAACAGGCTGAGGACTTCCAGTCCGCCCTCAAAGACCTGCTTCGCCGCACCATTCGAGAGCATAAGGATATCATCTTCAACGGCAACGGCTACGGCGATGAGTGGTTTGACGAGTGCAAGCATCGCAACCTGCCCAATTATGTTTCGACCGTCGATGCGCTCGTGCAGTACGATCGACCGGAATTTGTGGAGATCTTTGAGAAATACAATATCCTGACCCGTGCAGAAATCGTTTCCCGAAAGGAAATCCTGCTCGATCAGTATAACAAAACCGTCCAAATCGAAGCCAAAACCATGCTCGATATGGCACGGAAAAAGATTCTTCCTGCCGTCCTCGATTACTCGAAGGATCTTGCAGAATCCATTGCCGTCAAGCGTTCGGTTTCCCTTGATGCAAGCGTAGAAGAATCACTCTCAAAGAATATCAATGACCTCGCCGCCTGTCTTCACGATGCGATGCAGGATCTGCGGGATTTGATTGCCTGGGCGAATATCCAGAAAGATCTGATCGATGCCGCTTGGTGCTATCGCAGGGAAATCATTCCGGCAATGGAGCGGATGCGAGCACCTGCCGACGCACTGGAACTGTTGCTGCCCTCCGACCGCTGGCCGATTCCGTCCTACACCGAGTTGCTCTATCATATCTGACATCCGGTATCCATCACAATTATCGTCCTACCGCCTCGATTCCGGAAAGGGAACGCCATGTCGAAAAAGCAATCACCCGCCTATGAACTCCTGCCCGAACGTCTGCTGCCTTGGTTTGCCACCCATGCACGAGATTTACCCTGGCGCAAGGACAATGAGCCGTATCATGTCTGGCTCTCCGAAATCATGCTCCAGCAAACCCGTGTTGAAGCTGTCAAACTCTACTACCTGCGTTTTCTCAAGGCACTGCCAACCATACGGGCACTGGCACATTGCGATGAGGATACCCTGATGAAGCTTTGGGAGGGCTTGGGTTACTATACTCGTGCCAAAAATCTCCTGCGTGCCGCCCGCCATATCATGATTCAGAATCACGGGGTGTTCCCTTCGGATTATGAATCCCTCCGCAAGCTGCCCGGAGTCGGCGCATATACAGCCGGTGCGATCGCATCGATTTGCTTTGATTTACCCGAACCGGCTGTTGACGGCAATGTGCTGCGAGTGCTCAGCCGTATTTATCTCGATGACGGTTGTATCGACGACCAAGCCGTCAAGCGGCGGGTGCAAGAAGGGCTGCGGAAGGTCTACGAAACCCTGCCGCAAGGCAAGTGCGGTAGCATGACACAGGCTTTGATGGAATTGGGTGCAGTTGTCTGCATTCCGAACGGTACCCCGCATTGTGCTGAATGTCCCTGCGCCGATCTCTGCAAGGCAAAAGCCCAAAATGCCATCAGTCTTCTGCCCGTGCGCAAGGAGAAAAAAAGCCGCCGCATTGAATATCACACGGTCTTTACGCTCCAATGCGGTAATCGGATTGCCATACAAAAGCGTCCCGACAAGGGCTTGCTCGCTGGTCTTTGGGAATTACCCCATGCCAATGGCAAGCTCGATCCCCAATCCTCCATCCATCAGGCGGAAGAATGGGGCTGTCAGCCGAGTGCATTCATCTGGCAGGCACAGCGTACGCATATTTTTACCCATGTAGAATGGCATATGACCTGCGTTCACCTGCTCTGCGACAACATGCCCGATTGCTATCGTTGGGTCACTTTGCAAGAACTGGAAACGGAAGCTGCACTGCCAACGGCGTTTCGGATTGCACTGCCCAATCTCGATTCCAACATGTTACCGTCATATTTGGACCATCAAAGGGAGGCTCTTATGGAATGGTATATTCGTGCTGCAACTGCATCTGATGTGGAAGAATTGGTTCAGCTTCGGCTGCGTCAGCTCGCTGAAATCGGCGATGCGCCGATCACCAGCATCAATGATGCGCTCTACACCTATTTTCACGAGATGATTACAACCGGCGCACAAAGCATTCTCGTGGCCGCCGACCAAGACCATATTCTCGCAACCGGCGGTTTGAGTTATGTACAGCAAGCCCCCTATTACGAGAATCCCACCGGCAAAATTGCCCTGATTTTCTCCCTCTACACCATACCGGACTACCGCCGCATGGGTTTGGCTGCTGCAATCATGAAAAAACTCATGCAGATTGCCAAACGCATGGGCTGCGGTGAAATCTATGCCTCCGCATCGGAAGAAAGCACCCCATTCTTTGAAGAATTCGGCTTTACTTCTCATGCCAATTTCCGGCATAGGATGCTCGAATAATCACAAGAATCGAACGGTTTCCCATCCGTTCGGTTCTGTTTTGCTCTGCCGATACATACAGTACACCAAGAACAATCCGACATCGGAGGCATATATGCGTCATTTGTTTTGTTTGCGGCAAGCCGCACTCCTTGTCGGCATGGTACTGCTGTTGCCCTACGGCATACCGTTGCAAAGCTATGCCGAACCCATCGCCAAGCCTGCCATCTCCGCAAAGGCTGCCGTTCTGATCGATGCGCAGACCGGACAGCAAATCTATGGTCTGAACGAATCCGAAAAGCGTCCCATGGCAAGCACCACCAAAATCATGACCACCTTGCTCACCCTCGAAAGCGGTAACCTTGACGACCCCTTTCAAGTAGACAGCGATGCCATTCATGTGGAAGGCTCGTCCATGGGCTTGCAGGAAGGCGATATCGTCACCAAGCGTGCACTTTGCATCGGTATGCTGCTGCCCTCGGGCAATGATGCCGCCAATGCCGCCGCAGTGGCGGTAGCCGGCAGCCTTCCCGCATTCCTCGAACAAATGAATGCCCGTGCTGCCGAAATCGGCATGACTCGCACACACTTTGCATCGCCATCGGGACTCGATGCAGATGGGCATGGCGCATCGGCATATGACATGGCACTGCTCGCCCGTACCGCCTTGCAAAATCCCGATTTTGCTGCCATTTGCGCCGAGGAATCCATGCAAACCTGCTTCGGCAATCCACCTTATCCCCGCACGCTCTATAACAGCAACAAGCTGCTCTCAATGAACGATTCCATCATCGGCGTCAAGACCGGCTTTACCGATGCGGCAGGCCGCTGTCTGGTCAGTGCCTGCACCCGAAACGGCATCACCCTCATCTGCGTGACCCTGTTTGACCGCAATGATTGGAATGACCATCTCGCCCTCTATGACTACGGCTTTTCCCTTGCCGATGCGTATACCGTGTCGCTGCCGCAGGATTTGACCGTTCCGGTCGAAGGCGGCACGGAAACAGTGCTGCCCGTCTATGCCAAAGAGCCGCTCACCGTGCAGGCTTGGAACGGCAAACCGCCCGAACTCACCGAGCATATTCTGCTACCGACTTTTTTGCTGGCACCAATCGCAAAAGGCGATGCAGTCGGCGAACTGGTCTATCGCTGCAACAACCGAGAAGTTGCACGATTGCCGCTCTATGCCGCCGATGCGATTCCCTATGCCGAACCCGAGCCAAAGCCAAAATGGTGGGAACGGCTCTGCTTTTGGCGCAATGCCCCATCATAAACCAAAGCACCTCGAGTCCATCGGGGTGCTTTTTTGCGCAGGGCTTGCAAAATGGAAAAACCTGTTGTATAATATGGAAAAACGAAGAAATGAGGTGAACCCATGCGTGCCGATACCAAATACCCAATCGTACTCGTACATGGAATGGGATTTCGTGACCGCAAACATATCTGCTATTGGGGACGGATTCCAAAGGTGCTGCGCCGTCATGGAGCTGCGGTCTATTTTGGCGAACAGGACAGCAACGGCAGCATCGAAACCAATGCCCGACAGCTTGCAAAACGCATCGATGAGATTCTTGCTAAGACGCATGCGCCGAAAGTCAATGTACTGGCGCATTCCAAAGGCGGACTGGAAATGCGCTACCTGATCTCTACCATGGGCTATGGCGACCGCATCGCTTCACTGACTACGCTTGCGACACCGCACCATGGCTCAAAGACGCTTGACCGGTTGGCATGGCTGCCGGATGGGCTGCTGCGCTTTGGCTGCAAGGTTGCAGACCTATGGTTTCGTCTGTTGGGCGACCGTCAACCGGATACCTATCGAGCCATACAGCTGTTCCTGACAAAAAATGCCGCCGCTTTCAACCGTGCCAATCCCGACGATCCGAGAGTCTACTATCAAAGCTATGGCTTTGTCATGCCCCGTGCCGCCGCAGACCTAACGATGTGGTTTCCCTGGACGATCGTTCACGCCTTTGAAGGAGAAAATGATGGCTTATTGGCACCCCGCGCGGTCAAGTGGACCAATTTCCGCGGCATCTATACCGGACAAGCACGACGTGGGGTCTCCCATATGGACGAGATTGATGGTCGCCGTATGCGGGTACGCCTGCATGGGGAGTACGACTTTGACGATGTCCCCCTATTCTATCTGCATATCGCAGCAGAACTCAAACGAATGGGATTCTGAAACAGCAAGTGCTATGCCCAATGGGAACATAGCACTTTTTGTTTAGAGTAGATTGGGATCGCCGCTACTAAGCAAATCGCTGAGCGACAGCTCCGTGTAATCGGCAACGAAATGCTCGTCCAGACGAATCGGACGCTGTTCACCGGTTCGCATATTCTTGAGCTTTGCGGACTGCTCTGCCAACTCATTCGAGCCAAGCACGATCAGATAATCTGTGCCAAGCTTGTCAGCATACTTCATCTGCGCTTTAAAATTGCGATTTGCGAGGTCATATTCGGCACGCACACCCGCCTCACGCAGCTGCATCGCCAGACGCATTGCCATCGGCCGTGCCGCTTCGTCCATCGGTGCCAGATACACATTGCAGCGATTCGTCTCCATGAACGCACAACCCTGCTGTTCCATCGTTAAAATCAGTCGCTCCAGACCCATACCAAAGCCCAATGCCGGCACATCCTGACCGCCCATCAGCGAAATCAGGCCGTCATAGCGTCCGCCACCGCAAACCGTACCCTGTGCGCCGATATCGGTTGTGACAAACTCAAACACGGTTTTGGTGTAGTAATCCAGACCTCTCACAATGTTGGGATTGACGGTATACGCAATCTTTAAGTCATCGAGAATGCCCTGCAATGCCGAGAAATGCGCCTTGCAATCCTCGCAGAGATAGTCGAGAATGCAAGGTGCGCCCTCTGCGATTTTCTTGCAGATCGGACTCTTGCAGTCGAGGATGCGCATCGGATTGCGCTCCATACGACCCTGACAGGTTTCACAAAGTTCACCGATATAGCTTGCGAAATACTCTCGCAGTGCCGCATAATATTGCGCACGACAAGTCGGACAGCCAATGCTGTTGATGTAAAGCGCAATATTCTGTAGACCCAGCGTATTGAGTACGGTTTTCGCCAGCAGAATGATTTCCGCATCGGCATACGGCGATGCACTGCCTGCCATCTCGACACCAAACTGATGGAATTCCCGCAATCTGCCTGCCTGCGGCCGCTCATGACGGAAGCAGGACAACAAGTAGAATACCTTTTGTGGAAGTGCCTCTGCCAGCATACCGTTTTGCAGCATCGCACGAATTGTGCCAGCCGTACCTTCCGGACGCAGTGTAAAAGCGGTTTCCTTTGCGATCACGGAGTACATTTCCTTCTGCACAACATCGGTTGTCTCGCCAACTGAACGCTGGAACAGCTCCGTGGCTTCAAAGGTCGGAATCCGAATCTCTGAGAACCCGAATTGTTCTGCAGTCTCCCGCACAACCGTTTCGACGGTTTTCCACCTGTGAATTTGCTTTGGAGTCACATCCTCCGTGCCATTGGGTCGTTTCAAATAGTTTGCCATAGTGTATCCTTTCCTCTCATGGAATGCCATAAAAACTGCCCCTTGCGGGAAGGGGCAATCTTTGCGTTATCCTTGTTTCACATCACCGGATTACCGATCTCACGCCAATCCAAATCGCCACGCTCCAGCGCAAGAATCAATGCTTCTGCTGTTGCGATATTGGTCGCAACCGGAACATTGTGGACATCACAGAGCCGCAGCAAGTTCATATCGGTTTGCGAATCCAATTTCGGATTGATCGGGTCACGGAAAAAGAGCAGCACGTCTACTTCGTTACAGGAAATGCGTGCGGCAATCTCCTCGCCGCCGCCCTGAGAACCGCTCAAAAACCGCTTGATGGGAAGGTTAGTCGCAGATGCCACCTGCTTGCCGGTCGTACCGGTTGCGCAAAGGGTATGTCGGCTCAGCACAGCCGAATAGGCCGTACAAAACTGGATCATCAATTCTTTTTTGGCATCATGTGCAATGAGGGCGATGGTCATGGTTGTTCATCCTTTCTTACTTTCGTTATGCAGACAGCTGCAGCAAAACATCCACCAAACCTCCGTTATCCAATCTTCACGGTCAGGGGAGCATTTTCGCCACGCAGGCGTTTCGAGATCGCATCGAATGCGGCAAGACTCGGCGCATTAGAAGGAATCGGTTCGCCCTTTCCGGTTGCAATGACGAGGTCATAGTCATCCGGAATGACACCAATGAGCTGCACACCGATGGTATCAATGATTTCATCGAGATCACGCACAAGCTGTGCACCGATTGCCTTCTTGCTGACCTTGTTGATGATCAGACGTTGACGGCGGTTGCCGCGGGCATAGAATTCATCCGACATCATCTGCGCATCCCGTACGCAAATCGGATCGGGCGTGGTCACAACAAGAATCAGATTTGCCTGCTCCACGATGTCGAATACATGGTTATTGATACCGGCACCGGTATCGATGATGATGTAGTCATAGTACTTTCGCACCGAGCGGCAGATGGAAATGATTTGCTCCACCGTAACCGATTGGAAGGGATTCTTCGGCGCACACAGCACAAACAAATTGCTCGCCATCGGCACACGAGTCACCGCATCGAGAGCGGAAACCTTGCCGTTGAGCACATCGCTCAGATCATACTTGATTTGGTTGGTCATACCGAAAATAATATCGATACAGCGCAGACCAAAGTCCAGCTCAATAATCAGGGTACGGCTGCCCTGCTTCGCCAGCGTATATCCAATACCGGCACAAATCGAGGATTTTCCGGTACCGCCTTTGCCGGATGTGACAGCTATCATCTTTGACATAAACAAAACTCCCTTCGGAATAATCATACGGTTGCAGGTTCGGCGTCTGTGTGAAACCCGAACGCATTTGCCTATACTTCTATAAAACCTGTTCGCTTAATCGCCTACATACTATTATACCACAAATTACGGATTTGTCAAAGCAATTTTTTCTGAATTACAAAAGATTGTGTGGTGTGTGCGTTTTTGACATCCGCATTTGTGCATTTTGCCGATATTCATATTGTTTTGTATTCTTGGTGTCAGACTTATGCCCAATAGCTTTACTGCAATCCGGAAAGCGTCGTTGTCATATCCGGCACGGATTCTTCCGTTTTCTCCGGATCCGTCAGCACAATGCTCTCGATGGCTGCCTGAAACAGTGCCGCATAGCTGTAATAGGTTTCGTGCTTACTCTTACAAGTCACCAGATACGCCCAATCATTCGCCAACAGCACCGCCGTCAGGCAATGCAGATTTACCTGCGTGTCCTCACCGACAATCGTATAGGTAAATTCCAATGTCGTGCAGTTTTGACCGTTGACCGTCTGCTGCTTTTCTTCAATCAGCTGAAATTGATCTGCCGTCCGTTCATAGGACTGCCGCACCGTTTTGACATAATTCTCCAACCGTTCGCCCGCAATCGTCATTTTCTCGCCCGTCACGATAATTGAAGCATCGTTGAAAACATAATACTCCTGAAAACCGGAAGATTGTGTAGTCTGAAATCCTGCCGGAACCGTAAACGAAAAACCATCTGGCAAAGTGGACGGAATAACGATTTGCTGTGTTTCTGCCAAACTGTCGGCCGTGGAATCGATTTCGGATTCCTGTGTTGCACATCCCGTTTGCAGCATCAATACTCCTGCAAGCAACAGAGCATTCCAACGGTATCGCATAGCATTTCTCCCCTATTCACATGATAAAGCCGATGCAGAAGTTCTGCATCGGCTTTTCAGATGACCAGACCTATAAGCCGGGTTCTGTCGGGTGCAGTCATTTATCTAGGCGATTCGTCGCCGAATCGCTCAAGCCGCCTTTGTGTATCGCCCGCCGAGCAAGCGTTGTGACGACACACACCAATCGGCGTTGCATCAGGTAGGGTTTACATGGCAGCGCACTCTCATGCGCTCCGGTGGGCTCTTACCCCACCTTTCCACCATCACACAAGCGATTTCCCGCTCATGCAGTCTATTTCTGTTGCACTAGCCCTAGAGTCGCCTCCGGCTGCCGTTAGCAGTTACCCTGCTCTATGATGCCCGGACTTTCCTCGTCAGCTGAATCGCTGCCGCGACTGCACAGCCTGCTCATACATTTTATTTTACCACATTTTCATTTTTTTGTCAAGCAGTTTCTGTCATTTCCCGGCAAAAAGACGACTGCCCTCAGACAGCCGTCTTCCTTACACATTATTTTCCCTTACCTTGCTTGGCAGGAGCTTGTTTGGCAGGCTCTGTCGTTTCCGGCTCTGCCTTCTTCGTTTCTGTCACCGCATCTGTTGCGGCAACGGCTTCTGCTGTTTTCTCCGGTACTGCATGGTTCAGACGATACTGTGCCATCAGCGCCAAAACCAGCACAACCATTGCAACCAGAACGAACAATACAGCCTCCACAATGAGCAAATCATTCATCGTGTTATTGCTCTCCGTATTGGTGGTCAACGCCGCAGGAACAATCACGGAATATGCATTGGCAAATGCGACATTCTGATAATACTCATCAGCCGTTGTATTGATTTTCTCCAACAAAGTTGTGATCTTGGTATGCAGCTTTGCAAGCTCCTCATCAAGCAATTTTTTCTGTGCTTCGGTAGTTTGGCTGGATGTTGTTTTCAGGGTATTCACACGAGATTCGTAATAATTGATATTCTTAATGCAGTTGGAGATGGTTTCCTGCGTATCGAGCTTGCGCTCAATCATGTTATCATACTGCTCCGATGCCTGCGACATTTCCAGATCACTCATATTCTCGGAACCCGTAACCAAAACTGTATCCTTCTGGTATGCTGCAATCGATGCCTCAATGGAGGCAAGGTTGGTTTCCGCTTCGGTTTTTTGTCGCTGGAGATTCTCGATGCGGTATTGATAATTGGTCAGCAGCATCGTCTTATCCTTCGTTACGTTGTTAACGGTAATATAGGAGGACAGCCAATCCAAATCCTCATCACGCAACGTACGCAAAGCACTCAGCAAATCTTCAAAGGTGTATCCGGTTTCGGTCGAACGGAAACTGGACTTATCCTCTGTCACAAGACCGGAAACATATCGCTCTGCGGATTCCAGAGAAGTGTCCAGCACCTCAATCGCACGCTCATAATCATAGTCATTGTAATCCAATGCCATCACTGCAGACCCAAGCGCCTGATTGTAGCCATAGGTTTCATAAAAATACTGCTTGTATGCCGACAAAATCGCATCCAGCACCAAAACGCCCTGTTCCTTGTCCAAATTGGTATCGGTCAGATTAAGCGTCACAATATACTGTGTCGGACAGTAGGAGATATCCAACAAGGCTTCCACAGCCTTCAAAGCGGAACTGTTATCAGAATTTGCCAAATCCTGATAGGCAGTCATCTGCTCAAAAGCATCCTCCGGAACAATACCCTGCAAGGTAATATTGCTGCGGATGGATTCGATCGAAACATCGTCCTTCGAGATCTGTGCTTCCTTCAAAGCAGACTCAATGACGGCCGGTGCTTTGAGTTTGGTCACATCAAACTCGTTGCCCGCCGGATCTTTTCCATCCTCAATCCCCTCGAACGCAAACTCAACGATCGCCCTGACTTTGTATGGATTTCGGCGACCCATCAAACCCATGGCGCCCACTGCAACACCCAGCACAATCGCCAGCACCAACCAAAGCAGCAACAGCCGCTTGGTTTGATTGACCAGCACAGCCATAGTTAAAAGCGGTTTGTCTTGTTCATAATCATCCTGTTTCAGAATAAGATTGATATTCTTTTCTTCCAGCATTTGCATTCCCTCACATTTCCAATGATCCATCGGTCATGTTGACCGGCAAATTTATATCTTGTATTATAGCACACCGAACACAAAAATGCAAGTCTTTATGCGATTTTTTTGATTCTGCACAAAAATACGGCAGACTTTGTCACCCTTTGTTTCACATCGTATTTATTTTCTGTTGTTTTAAACAAAAATTTAAAATGTGCAGCATTCCACTTGACAAGATTTCCAAAATGTGATATGATATCCATATAGCATGACAATGGGATATTTTGCGTGTTTTTTCATGTTTCAACGCATGATGACAATATTTTGAAAATTATATTATTGATTCACTCTCTGTGGAAAAGCATAAAATCAATAGGAGGCGATGTTATGTACCGTACACACAATCCCAATGATGAAGTGCTCATGCAATCACTACGCCAAAAGGGCGAAGAGCTTGAGCAATATCTGCTGCGTGCCGAGCATGCCGAATCCGAACGGCAGGAGGCTTTGATGGAATACTTGCAGCTGCTCAATGAAAACCGTGCCGCTGAGGTTGGTGTTTGGTTCAGCGAGCGCATGCTCAACCGTGTGCATCAGGCATTTCTCGCACACCCAACCACGGATTTGGCAATCGATCTGCTCTATGCCTGTGTATTGGTCCAGCAGTTCCACTCCATGGCCTTTGATCCATGGCGTTCGCACCCCGCCATCAATCTTTGCAGCAGTGCCTTGCAGCTGCTCGAGGCGGAAGGAAAACTCTCCGACTGCTGCCGATTCTCTCAAGCGTGTGCGGATACCTATGCCGAAGCAAATTGGTGGCCGGAGGCTTTGGCGTGTGCCAAGCGCAGCCATAAGATCGTCAAACGCCTACTCAAACAGGGCATCACCGTTTTGGAGGATGGCGAGCTGCTTGACCTGCGGGATACCGCATTTGCCATCTGTCTTTATGCGCAGCATACAGCAGACGGTGTATCCGATGCACTGATTGCCGAGTTGCAAAATGATCTTTCGCCGGAGATGTTCGATGAAGTTGTTCAGGATGTACAAGAGGCAATGCCCGACATGGAAATCGATCCGGTCGAGCGGACGCCGGAATACCTCAAGATTCGCTACGAGCTGGAGGAAAAAATCGACGAGGCACTCGAGCATCAACGGGGCTATTACGACTACTGCAAGGAATACTGGATGGCAAAGCGGTTGATTCTGCGCAGCGATTACGGAATTTCTTGGAAATCGCCCGCAACGCTTAATCCGAATATCGAATTTCACTGAACAAACGCAGGGACTTGCAATCCCTGCGTTTTTATTGTTCTTAAATTAGTGTATCCTCAAACCATAAATATTGACAGAAATATCGACAAAAACGTCCTAATGTGATATAATAGAAGTGCAAGGAAAAGTGTTAAAAACGAGAAAAAAGCTTGCACTTCGGAGGATGTCA
>CALXHI010000019.1 GCA_944388075.1 uncultured Clostridia bacterium
ATGAACATCGACCGCCTTGCGGCGATGCTTTTGCACCTCTTTGAATTTGTCTTGTCCTTTTTCTTTTTTGATGTTGAAAATAGGGACGTTTTAAAAATGACTGGTTGTTGAGGATACACTAGATAAAGTCTCTTTTTCTGTTCCTTGCGGAACAATCGTTGGACTAATTGGCGAAAATGGTGCAGGTAAAAGTACAACCATAAATGCTATTCTTGGTTTGATAAATTACGATTCAGGAAACATTGAACTTTTGGGAAAACAAGATACGGAAATAGATGATAGTCTCCGCAATCAGATAGGAGTTGTTTTTGATGGAAACAACTATCCTGATGTACTTTCAGCACAAAAGCTGAATCGTGTTTTCAAAGAAATATACACTACATGGGATGAAAGCCAATTTTTCTCATTACTGAAAAAATGTCTTTGCCAACGGATAAAAAAATCAAGGAATTTTCCAAAGGCATGAACATGAAACTGTCATTGCGGTAGCGTTATCACACAATTCCAGACTTTTGATTTTGGATGAAGCAACAAGTGGACTTGACCCGGTTGTGCGTGATGATATTTTGGATATGTTTTTGGAGTTTGTGCAAGATGAAAACAACTCTATTTTGGTTTCATCACAAAGAAGTATTTACTCACCCTTATGTCACAGAGGATTTTAAGGAGCTAATAGAGCAAAATGGTATTAAGGGGTTTAAGTTTATCTGTGTATGGCAAGATGACAAAGAATAAATTATTTTTATGTCAATTTTCTTAAAAAGCTGAAATAAAAGTGGTATTCGCTGGAAGACTTGAATTGCAAGAAAAATGATTTGTGTGAGAGTTCAACTCCCTCTTTCGTAAAACGCAAAATATCTTTTTTATAGTCCTTAGACAAACAAAAACGGCAGATTCTTCGGGATCTGCCGTTTTCCTTTTGAATTCTTTTGTATACCGCCATTTGCCGCATTTTGGCTGCCCAAAATTGCAAATAGCCCTTGACATTTTGCCGATTTTGTGGTATCATATAGAAAAGAACGTATGTTCAATTGCAAGAAAGATACCCCATGACATAAAATCGCTCTTGCCGATGCCCGCTGAAAGGAGTTCTCGGTATGCCAACACGCAGCTATATCGCCATCGACCTCAAGAGCTTCTATGCCTCGGTCGAGTGCCGAGATCGTGGTCTTGACCCGCTCAACACCAATCTCATTGTTGCCGATGAAAACCGTACCGACAAAACCATCTGCCTTGCCGTCACGCCAAGTCTGAAAGCCTACGGTATTCCCGGACGAGGACGCTTGTTTGAGGCAAAACAGGTCGTGCGAGAGGTCAATGCCCTGCGCCGACGGCATGCGCCGAATCAACAGTTCACCGGTTCATCCTGTCTGTCCTCCGAATTGCAAGCCAATCCGGCATTGGAAGTCGATTTCCTGATTGCACCGCCCCACATGGCTCGCTATATCGAATACAGCACACACATCTACCAGATCTACCTGCAGTATATCGCACCGGAAGATATCATCGTCTACTCGATCGATGAGGTGTTCATAGATGTGACCGATTACCTGAAAACCTACCGTTGTACAGCACATACGCTCGCCATGCGCATCATCTTAGATGTACTTACGCAGACCGGCATTACCGCAACTGCCGGCATCGGCACAAACCTCTATCTCGCCAAGGTCGCCATGGACATTGTCGCCAAACATATGCCCGCCGATGAAAACGGTGTGCGCATCGCCGAGCTGGACGAACTGCAATACCGGCAAACACTCTGGACCCATCGGCCGCTCACCGATTTTTGGCGTATCGGCAAAGGCTATGCCGGCAAACTCATCGCCCACGGCATGGAAACCATGGGTGATGTGGCACGCTGTTCTGTGACCAATGCGGTATTGCTCTATCAGCTTTTCGGGAAAAATGCCGAGCTGCTGATTGACCACGCCTGGGGTTGGGAGTCATGCACCGTTGCAGCCGTGCATGCCTACCGTCCTGCCTCCAACAGCATCAGCAGCGGGCAGGTTTTGCAGCAGCCCTACACCGCACAAAAGGCTCGATTGGTCATTCGAGAAATGGCTGACCTGCTGACCTTGGACTTGCTCGCCAAAGGCTTGGTCACCAATCAAATCGTGCTGACCATCGGCTATGACATCGAGAATCTCGCCAATCCCATTTCTGCCGCTCGATATCATGGAGAGATTGTTGTCGATGCCTACGGCAGGGCATGTCCCAAGCATGCCAAAGGCACTGCCAATCTCCAAGGGTATACCGCTTCTGCCGGACGGATTCTCCATGCGGTATCTGCCCTCTATGACCGCATTGTCGATACGAAATTGCTCGTGCGGCGGCTGACCGTAACGTTTTGTCATGTGCAGCCGGCTGCCCATGCCCCATCCGCAGCAACCTACGAACAGCTCACACTCTTTGCGGACACAGAAGCGTTGCAGCAACAGCGTGCGGCAGAACGAGCCGCAGAAGAACGGGAGCAGCATATCCAACAAGCCATACTCGAAATCAAAACCCGTTTCGGGAAAAATGCGATCTTCAAGGGCATGAATCTTGAAGAGGGCGCAACCGCACGCAGCCGCAATGCCCAAATCGGTGGGCATAAGGCATAAACCAACACCGTACAAAGTCCGACTGACGGCTTGGTACGGCATCCTCCAAAATGTTCAATCGAGGCGAAACCCATGAAAACGAACAAACAACCTTCCGCCGGTATGCGGAATATTATCCTGTTGGGTCTGATCAGCTGCTTTGCGGATATCTCGACCGAGATGGTCTATCCGATCATTCCTTTGTATTTAACCGCCGCCCTTGGTGCAAGTCCGGCAAGCATCGGCATCATCGAAGGCATTGCAGAAAGCCTTGCCGGTTTGCTGAAAGTGTTCAGCGGCTATATCAGCGACAAATACCATAACAAAAAAGCCATCGCCTTCTCCGGCTATGCCACCGGTCTGATCTACAAGACTGCACTGCTCTTTGCCAGTTCCTGGGTCGGGATTCTGATTGCACGCATCATTGACCGCTTCGGCAAAGGCATCCGCACCGCACCCCGGGATGTCATGGTGGCAGAAAGCACCGCCGGCGATACCCTCGGAAAATCGTTCGGCATTCACAAAGCATTGGATATGCTCGGTTCCGCCATCGGCATTCTGTCGGCATTCTTGATTCTCACATACCTGGGAGAGCATGTGCAAGCCTACCGCACCGTGTTCTATGTTTCCATCATTCCCATCGTCATTGCACTCTGCATCTTTCCGTTTGTGCGAGAATCCAAGCACACACGCAAAGCAAGTCCGAACTTGCCGTTCTGGAAACAGCGAGTCAAGCTTGACCGTCAGCTCAAATGCTATCTGCTTGCAGTCACACTGTTCACGCTCGGGAATTCCTCGAATACCTTCTTGCTGCTGCGTGCCAATGCTGTCGGCATTGACTCGACACAGGTTATTTTCCTGTATTTTCTATACAATGCCGTCGCATCGCTGCTGGCCATTCCGATGGGCAAGCGTTCCGACAACGGTGGCCGCAAACCGATTCTGATTGGTGGATACCTGCTGTTTTCCGTGGTATATCTGCTTTTCGGCTTTGCCAAATCCAAAGCCGTCATGCTGATTGCATTTCTGCTGTACGGCGTGTATACTGCCGCAATTGCCGGTGTGGAGCGTGCATTTCTCGCAGAGATCGCCCCGCCCGATTACAAAGGCACAATTCTCGGTTTGCATGGCACATTGGTTGGGATTGCATTACTGCCCGCAAGTGTCATCGCCGGTCTGCTCTGGGAGCATGTCAGTGCCGCTGCTCCCTTTGTGTTTGGAGCAGTACTTTCCGCTGTGGCAGCCCTCCTGCTCGGATTTGGTCTGCATCGAAAGGAGACGATAACATGAATGTAGCCTGTGGATTTCCCTATGCGGATCTGCTGAATTTGCCATATCCTCAATCCACCTTGCGCCGACAAATGGCAATGCAGGAGCGTGCGGCACAGTTTGCGCCTTTTGCGATATTGAGCGGCTATGAGGACGCCATTTGCGAAACCGCACGGTTGACCGATGTCATGCCGGAATTGGATGATGACCGCAAAGCCGAGCTTGACCGAAAACAGCAATACCTCAAAACCATTTTACAGGAACAACCGCTCGTCACCATCACGCATTTCGTCCCCGATGCCCGAAAATCCGGCGGCAGCGTTCATACCATCACTGCGAAACTTTTGCGCATCGATGAAGCTGCAAGGATTTTACAGCTGGAATCCGATATTCGCATCGCCTTTGATGCGATTCTCCAATTGGAAAGCGGCGATCTGCCATCCGAAGCTCCGCTGTTCTGAATGTCAAAACCACTGTATGCCGTATCCGGCAGTACAGTGGTTTTTCATATAGTAACACGTTCATAGAACTGTCACTCCGTATCTGCATCATCATTGTAATAGTATCGCAAAATCCGCCGCAACCGATTGCGGGCACGCAGCAGCGTACGGGAAACCGTACTCGCATCCACACCGTACAATACCCCAATCTCTCGCAAGCACATCTGTTCACAGTAATAATGCACAAAGTACGCCCGCTGCTTGTCCGTCAGTTCCGTTTGCCACGCACGCCTCGCAGCAAGAACAGTCGGCGACTCCGTTTCCTCTTCCCCAAACATCCGCTTTGTCTGCCTTGTCATCTGCGAAATCAAGCTCAAGTCAAAATCCAACACATCTTCATCCACACGCCTGTTGCGACCAGCCATTTGCTTCCTCCTCGGCTCTCTCCTCCAATTCGTGCATGACATAACGCATGTCCAGCATCTCGTCCCGTAAGGTCACAATGCGCCTGGTCAGCAGCAGCATGTCTTTGTACGGCATATCCGGCGCAGCACGCAGCTCCGCTTCCAGTTCCCGTCTGCGCCGCTCAATCAAATCCAGAGCAGCACGGTATTCTTGCAGCATTTTTGTATAATTCCCCAACGATTGCATGAGGTATCCTCTCCTTCCGGTCATCTTTGAAACAAATAAGAACATTTGTTCTATCTCAGATTGTACACCGATTTTGCCCGATTGTCAAGGCAAACCCATGCCCGTTGTGCAAATGTCAGGACAATGGACTGCATTCTTGCGATTGGGATGTGCTGCCGTACCCCAAACACAACCGCAAATCGAAATCCGTTTCAAATTCAAAATCTGTTGCCCACTTTGCGCAATATTGTTATAAAATAGCGTTTTGCTCTTGACAGAATCCCCGATTTGTGCTAAACTAAAACTGTTCATTTGTTTGAGGGGGAGCCTTCATATCGTAAAATATATAGAAAATTCGCCAAATATCATGGAGGGATTGAAACTATGAAGACACATCGACTTCTGAGCATGGCATGTGCAATGGCATTCTGCTTTGGTACTATGCCGCTCACGGGCAGTGCCTTGACACTGACCGAAAACACCACAGGCAGCCAAGACGGCTACGACTACGAGCTTTGGAAAGACAGCGGTACCACTAGCATGACGCTGAATGGCAACGGTACGTTCGACTGCTCCTGGAGCGATATCAACAATGCCTTGTTCCGGACCGGCTACAAGTACGACTGTACGCAGGACTACAAGGAAATGGGCGGCATCAGCATGGAGTATGCCTGCAGCTACAGCCCCAACGGCAACTCCTACCTCTCGGTCTATGGCTGGACACGCAGTCCGCTGGTCGAGTACTACATCATTGAAAGTTGGGGCAACTGGAGACCGCCGGGGGCAACCTCGAAGGGTACTGTCACCATCGACGGCGGTGTCTACGATATCTACGAAACCACCCGTACCAATCAGCCGTCCATCGATGGAACGGCAACCTTCCAACAGTATTGGAGCGTCCGGCAGGATAAGCGTACCAGCGGCACGATTTCCGTCAGCGACCACTTTGCTGCATGGGAGAATATGGGCATGACCATGGGTAAGATGTATGAGGTCTCGTTGGTGGTCGAGGGCTATCAGAGCAGCGGCTCTGCCTCCGTCACCAAGAATGTCATCACCGTCGGTCAAGGTACGACCGACAATGATGGCAATTCCAGTACTACCACACCGTCCGAATCCGATGTCAGCTTCACAACGCCCACCGGCTCCGGCAGCGGCGTCACCGATGACTTTGAAGACACCGGTACCAGTTGGGCAGGACGTGGCGATGTCAGCTATGGTCTGACCTCCGATTTCAAGCATGGCGGCAATCAGTCACTCTATGTTACCAACCGTACCGCATCTTGGAACGGCTTATCTGTTGCCGATGATTCGGATCTGGTTGCCGGCAAGAGCTATTCCATCGAATCCTATGTCAGCTATCAGAGCGATACGCTCGCATCGCAGGGCTTTACCCTCGGCTTGCAGTACGACCTCAACGGCGAAACCAACTACGAAAACCTGGTCGACGCTTCGGTCAGCGCAGGACAGTGGAGCAAACTTGCCGGCGATTTCACCATTCCGAGCGGCGCAACCGCCATCTCGCTTTATGTGCAGTCTGCTTATACAGAGTCGCCGACCGATGACGACCTGATTTCCTTCTTCCTCGATGACGTTGTCCTGACCAAGAAGGCAGATTCCGGCAACTCCGGCAGCACGGATATCAGCAAAGTCAGCACCTATCTCAAGGAGGCATTTGCACCCTGCTTTAAGATTGGTACATCCGTCAGCCCGAATGAGCTGAATTCCGGCGCAGACTTCATCAAGAGTCACTTCAACAGCATTACACCCGAAAATGAACTGAAGCCCGAAGCCCTGCTTCAGCAGTCCGCTTCCCAGCAGAACGGCAACAACGTTAACCCGACCATTTCGCTCGACCGTGCTTATCAGACGCTCAAATTCTGTGAGGACAACGGCATTCCGGTTCGTGGTCATACCTTCGTATGGTACAGCCAGACGCCGGATTGGTTCTTCCGTGAGAACTTTACCAACGATGGCGCATATGTCACACCGGAAATCATGAACCAGCGTCTTGAAAACTTCATCAAGAATACCTTCGATGCCCTCGCAGCCCAGTTCCCGAACCTCGAAATCTATGCCTACGATGTCTGCAATGAGCTGTTTCTCAATGACGGCGGCGGTATGCGCGGCTCTGACCAGTCCGGCTGGATGAAGGTCTACAGCGATGACAGCTTCGTGATCAATGCTTTCACCTACGCCCGCAAATATGCACCCGAAGGCTGCAAGCTCTACATCAACGACTACAATGAGTACATCCCCGCAAAGACACAGAACATCTACGATATGGCAATGAAGCTGAAAGAGCAGGGCTTGATCGATGGCATCGGCATGCAGTCCCACCTCGACACCGGCTATCCGTCCGCTGCCACCTATCGCACCGCATTGGAGAAGTTTGTCTCCACTGGTCTAGATGTGCAGATTACCGAATTGGATATCACCTGCACCGATTTCACCGCACAGGCTGAGCTTTACAAGCAAATCTTCCAGATTGCCGTTGACAATGCCGATTCGATCTCCTCTCTCACACTATGGGGTACGAATGACAGTGTCAGCTGGCGCAGCAGCCAGAATCCGCTGCTGTTCAGCTCCGGCTATCAGCCCAAAGAGGCTTACGATTCCGTTCTGGAAGTTGCTGCCGGTATCGACAGTGGTTCTACCACAACTACCGCACCGACAACGACTACCACCACGACAACACCCACACCGGACGGTATGACCGGTGATGTGGACTGCAACGGTATCATCAATATTGCAGATGTCGTTCTGTTGAACCGTTATCTTATAGAAGATTCCTCTATCGTTGTCACCGAGCAAGGCTTGAACAATGCCGAATGCGACAATGCGACAGGTCTGACCACCAACGATGCAAGCAAGCTTATGCGCTTTCTCGCAAATCTGGAAACCTCATTGTAAGCTGTATTCCCATCAGGCCATAAAAACATCAGAGGCTGTTGCACCTATCGTGCAGCAGCCTCTTTCCTCATATCCCATTGACAGAATCGCATTCTTATGTTACAATGCCAATATGGTGCAATCGATATTCCAGAATATACAGCGGTATCGCACCAATGGCGTAGCTCATCATATCCTCCCACGCAAAGCTCGTGCCAATCAGCGTTCGCAGCAAGCCATTCGTGATGCCCATGCAATCAACAAAGCCCCATGCCTGCAAGCCTTCTACCCCAAAGCAGAACCCGAGCAGCACAGTCGGCAGCAGCCAACCATATTGCGGTTTGGCGGGTGCGATACAGCGATACAGGCAATACAGCAGCATAATTACCAGCACATCGCCGAGATAATATCGCACCCAATTGCCGGAAATGAATAGCCCAATGCAAAGCTCTATCCCAAAGAGCAGCAGTGCCGCAAGCCCCATCATCCGGCGAATGCTGTTACTCGTTATGCAATTGTTCCGCATATGTCTCCTCCAATCGGTCAACATAGGCTTGCAAACGCAAATCCGGCAGCGTTCTCTCCTCTGCTTTGACCCGCTCCACAAAATTGCCCTGCCAGCTGTCTGAATCGACCTCGCATACCGTATCCCAATGCTCTGCCATGACCACATAGGCATCGCTCGACAAATCGCAGAGCATATCCACATCCAATTCTTTCAATGTACCGTCCTCATATCGGCTGATATTGTAAGATGCAATCAGCGCATCAGGACGCACAGCACAAAGCCCCAAAAATCCAACCAGAAATGCCGTTGCCAAAATCGCTGCGGTCGGAATTCGGGTTACATACTGCCGTACCAGCAATACCACAAAGCAAATCGCCAACAGCACCATAAACCATGCCGTATACAAACGTAGCCGCGTCAATCCATAGGCATCGATATACATCCCCATTTTCGCAAGTGCCGTCGCAATCAAAAACAGCGTCAACAGGCAAAGAACGGTCGCAAATAGGCGCAGCGCAATCGGACGTTTGTCGGATTCTCGTTTTGAGCAACCGGTCAAAACCAATATCAAGCCCAAATTGATGACTGCCAACACGCAAAGCTCAAAGAACCCCCGTCTAGCATAATCGGCAAAGCTCATCGTCTCCGGCAGTTCGCCGACAAATGCCGCACAGTAATACTGAATCTGCGAGATGACATATACAAAGTACAACACAAAAATCGGAATCAAGGCCGCATACAATCCCAACGCCGGAAAAACACGGCATTTTTGCATCGCTGTTTCATACTCTGCATCGGAACACAGTCTGCCGTTGGAGATGCCGTACAGCAGGGCATACAGCCAAAGCCCAATCGGCACACTCAGAATCAACTGCCAGAGCAATCTGCCGAGATCCGCATCTAACAGCCGCTCGAGCCATTGCTCCACACCGGCATCGGCAGAGGCGAGCAATGCGCCAACCAAAAATGTCAGCGGAATGGTTCCCAAAAGCCCAAGCCCAATCGTTGCAACACTGCGTGCCACCCGTGCATTCTTCGGTGCAGTCCGCAGGACTTCCACACCGGCGGCATACTCCTCCATCGGCAGCTTGACGCATGCAGCCAACAAATCCGGCAGGAAAAACCGTGTGACAAAGCCGGTCTTTTGGGAAACGCTCCGCAGCCACCATGCCGTCGCCAGAATCTGAAACACCAGACACAGCCCACGCAGCCCCGAACCGGAGGTCAGAGAAAAGACGAGCGGAAATAACAGCATGATGATACCTGTTACATGCTGCATCCCCTGCGGCCGACACCCATTGCAACGAACATAGGCATAGCAGCCGACCGCTAGCAGCATCAGCACCACCGTAGACCAAAACGATATCCCATACAGCACAAAACGCACCAGAAGAAATGCGGCGACAAATGCCAGCAATGCGGCAACCGTATCATGGGAACGGAATGTACGGGGCGGTTTTGGCTCTGCCGGAACAATATGGATTTCGGCATCCCAGTTTGACGCATTCATAGGCAGATTCGGTTCATTCATTGCGCTGCTCCTCTCCATCGGGTTCGTAGGCGAGAATATCGCCCGGTTGGCAATCCAAAGCCTTGCAAAGTGCCTCCAAGGTAGAAAAGCGAATGGCTTTAGCTTTGTTATTTTTCAGGATAGACAGATTGGCAGGTGTAATCTCGATCCGTTCGGCAAGCTCGCCGGCAGAGATTTTCCGCTTTGCCATCATCACATCCAGATTGACGATAATCGGCATGTTCTGCTCCTCTCTCCGCTTGATCAGATCGTGTAATCGCTTTCTTCCTGCAAGGCTACCGCCATCGCAAAAACATTCTTCAGGACTCGAAGCAGTACGCCCAAAAACAGGCACACCAACATCACCAGCAGCATAATGGTGCGCCAAATCGTCAGCACACCAAGAATCACACCAATGGCTATGCAGGCCCAGGACAGAATCCGCAGCGTTGTCACATTCTCCGGCACAAAAATCTGCGACCGCCGAATCCGGAACAGCATGCGGTCAAGCTGCCAAATTGCCACCATTGCCACCGCATCACAGAGATAAAAGCAGATATTCAGCTGCAAGCGAATCGGTTCCTGTTCCGATACCGCATCATACCATTCCGTACAAAGCGGAATGAAAAACAATGCAACAAGCGCCAACACCATAATGATTCTCACTAGCAGACAAGACAGCTTCAGCGAATGGGTTTCCGTCCATGTGATGGACATATGCGTCACACTCCTTTGGGTTTTTGTGGCTTTATTATAACACAGAATTTGCCGTTTGTCAATACCTTTTTATCGAAAAACGATAATTTTTTCTTGATTTCCGATATAATTTGAAAGGAGAGTCATGTCACATGCAACGTTTCATGCCAAAAAAATTACGCATTTTCGTGCTTTTGCTATTGCCATTTGCCGGATTTGCACTGCTGTGCGGCGCAGCATGGCTCTATGCCCGATACCTCCTGCCATGGATGCCGAACTGTCTGCTGCGGTCGCTCACAGGTCTGCTTTGCCCCTCCTGCGGTCTGACCCATGCCCTCTTTGCACTCTGCCAAGGCGATCTACTTGGTGCGATTCGATACAATGCGCTGATTGTGCTTGGGGTTGCCGCTGCACTCGGCTACTATGCGGAACTATGGCTACAAACAATCGGTAAGCCAAAACATATTCTCCCTCGCAAGCTCTGGGCTTGGCTTTTGATTTTGGGGCTGTATCTGGTTTACTGGATTCTCCGCAATCTATAAAAAATCACTCGCCGATTCAATTTCGACGAGTGATTTGTTTTGTTATGGGTTATTCAAACAGCAGCCGGCTGCCGTCAATCCAAAGCGCCGACACCTGACCGGAACCGACAGCATCCTCTACGCTTGGCAGTTCACCATTTTTATAGGAAATCAGCAGCGCATCCATCACATCATAGATCGTCATATCCAAATCCTCGAATATCTCCGCATACGGATCTTCCGTATATTTCAGCATATAATCCGGCAGCGTACCGGTTTGCTCATAGGCAGGGAATACCTCATCCTGCTCCGCACAAAGCCGCATGAAATCTTCCAGCAGCACATCGGAATATTGCCAAAAACCGCTGAACATCGACAATACCATTACCGTGATAAGCAACGAGAGTGCCGCCGTAATGATACCGGTAATCGACATCCCTGTACCACGATGATGCTTCACCAACGCAATGATACCAAAAATCACTGCAAGCGGTGCCGTCACAATATGCGTGCAGCAGCACATACCGAGCAGGCTCAGCAAACCCAAAACCAAAGCTGCAATCGCAAAGCCAATCGGTTTTTGCGGTGTTTCGGGTGACGGCTCATAACCGGAATGATCGCCATACGGGTCGCCGCCGTAGGCAAAGGGGTCATATCCATTGGGGATCGGTTGTTCCATATGTTTCTCCTTTACGCATCCATATGCTGCATCCAGTCCCAATCGGTCAAGTCCTCGAGCCGATAGGGGGTGCGTTGATAAATACAGTAATTCAGCCAATTCGAGAACATCAAATTGGCATGGCAACGCCATGTGAAACACGGCTGCTGCATCGGATCATCATTCGGGAAATAGTGACGGGGAACTGCAATCGGCAGTCCTTTGTTGACGTCACGGAAATATTCCTCTGCGAGCGTCATACGGTCATACTCTGAATGTCCGGTGATGAAATACTGCCGACCATTGCGGTTTGCGACGATATGAACGCCGGATTCCTCAGAACTTGTGAGGATTTCCAGCTCCGGTACACGCTCGATATCCTCCCGTCGAATTTCCGTATGGCGGGAGTGCGGCACCTGAAAGACTTCATCAAAGCCCTGCAGCAGCAATGCATTCTCGACCTCAACCCGATGCGGAAAGATGCCGAACATCTTTTGCGGCAACGGATATTTCGGCACACCGAACTGGTGATAGAGTGCAGCCTGTGCGCCCCAGCAGATATGCAGCGTGCTGAACACATGCGTCTTGGACCAGTCCATAATTTCACAGATTTCCTGCCAGTAGTCCACCTGCTCGAACGGCATCTGCTCGACCGGCGCACCGGTGATAATCAGACCATCGAAATACCGGTCTTTGACTGCCGAGAACGGCGTATAGAACGCATCGAGATGACTTTGCGCAGTATGCTTGGACACATGAGATTCCAGCCGGATCAGCGAGATATCAACCTGTATCGCACTATTGCTCATCAACCGCAGCAGCTGAATTTCGGTTTCAATCTTTTTGGGCATGATATTGAGAATCGACAACCGCAGCGGACGAATATCCTGATGGGCTGCCCGTTCGCTGCTCATCACGAAGATATTCTCCTGGCGCAACGCTTGATAGGCAGGCAGATCGGGTGAAATACAAATCGGCAAAAGCAATAACTCCTCTCTCATTCAAACAACAGCTGCGCATACGGGGGAAACACCCCGTCCTCAGACGGGGTGAATCTGCTTTTCCGCGTTTCCGTGCACGCCATCAAGACCAAACTGCTGATCTCTGCGCTTCTCAAAGAACTTCACGGCAACCTGACCGAATTGTGCATAGCTGAGGACATCTTCCTCTTGCTGAATCCACTCGGAGCATTCCTCACGCAGCTTCTCCAGCTCCGGTGCAATCAGGTCTGCCGGACGGCAATCGATCGGCTCGGCATCGCCGATGATCTTCTTACGGAATGCCGGATCAATCGGAACGGGCGTCTTACCGTATTCGCCACGCACCATGCCCTTGAACTCCTTGGTGACCGTCTTGTAACGTTCGCCCATGATGACATTGAACACAGCCTGCGTACCGACAATCTGTGAGGTCGGGGTTACGAGCGGCGGCATACCGGCATCCTTACGAACACGCGGTACTTCCTCCATAACGGCAGTCAGCTGATCCTCCTTACCTGCCTGCTTGAGCTGCGAGAGCAGGTTGGAGAGCATACCGCCGGGTACCTGATAAATCAAAGCGTTGGCATCGGTTGCGAGCATCTTCGGGTCAAGCAGACCGGCATCGATATATTTCTGACGCAGACCCATGAAATAGGTGCGCAGCTCACCCAAAGCAACCAAATCCAGACCGGTATCATATTCCGTACCCTGCAATGCAGCAACCATCGACTCGGTCGGCGCATGGGACGTACCCAATGCCAGCGGGCTCAAAGCGGTATCAATGATATCAGCACCTGCCTCAATGCCCTTCAGCAGGCACATGGAGGCAAGACCGGAGGTGTAATGCGTATGCAGCTGCACCGGAATCTTAACCGCAGCCTTGATGGCCTTGACCAGCGCCTCGGTGCGATAGGGTGTCAGCAGGGCAGCCATATCCTTAATGCAGATGGAGTCTGCACCAATTGCCTCAACCTGCTTTGCATAGTTGGCGTAGTACTCATCGGTGAACACATCGCCGGTTGTATAGCTGATGGCAACCTGCGTATGTGCGCCTTCCTTTTTGGCAGCATTGATGGCAGTCTGCAAATTGCGGATATCATTGAGTGCATCGAAAATACGGATGATATCAATGCCATTTGCCACCGACTTCTGGACGAAATATTCCAACACATCGTCTGCATAGTGACGATAGCCGAGCATATTCTGTCCACGGAACAGCATCTGCAGCTTAGTATTCGGCAGATTCTTTTTCAAAATGCGCAGACGTTCCCACGGATCCTCATTGAGGAAACGGAGGCAGGAATCGAATGTTGCACCACCCCAGCATTCCACGGAATGGAAGCCGATCTTGTCCATCGCTGGCAGAATCGGCAGCATGTCCGAGGTCGGCATACGGGTTGCCAACAGCGACTGGTGCGCATCACGGAGTATGGTTTCTGTAATCTTAATCTTCGCCATTGTCGTCACGCTTTCTCCGGCTTAGCTGAGAACAGCCAGCGTATCGCCGGTATTCACGGAGCCGCCCTTGGTCGCCGAGATAGCAGCAATCGTACCATCCTGCGGAGCGACGATATCATTCTCCATCTTCATGGCCTCGAGCACAAACAACGGCTGACCGCTCTTGACCACATCGCCGACATTGCACTTAACCTCGAGGATCGTGCCGGGCATCGGAGCGGAAACGGGCGTACCGTCAGCCGGTGCAGGGGCGGCAGCCGGTGCAGGGCCGGCAGCCGGTGCAGGGGCGGCAGCCGGTGCAGGGACGGCGGCAGGTACCGGTGCAGCAGCCGGAGCGGCAGCAACCGGAGCTGCGCCGCCGGTCATCTCTTCCACGCAAACATCATACTGCTTATTGTTGACAGTTACACGAAACTGTTTCATAGTATCCTCCTAAAAAATTATTTGATAATAGAACGCACATGCGCCGAATTTCAATCAGAACGGGATATTGCTATGCTTTTTGGGCAGCTTGCTGACACGCTTGCTCTCGAGAATATCGAGACCGTCCACAATTGCCTGACGGGTATCTGCCATGGCGATCACGCTGTCGATGACACCGATTTCAGCGGCCTTCTGTGCAGAGGCAAGGGTCTTGCGGTACTCGTCTGCCAGAGCGGTACGCTTTGCCTTAACATCGGCTGCGCCCTTGAGCTTGTCATGCCACAGGAACTCGACGGCGGCTTCCGGATACATCGGCGCAATGGCAGCGGTATCCCAAGCCAGCACCAAATCGCTTCCGGCACCTCTGCCTGCCAGAGCGGAGAACGCTGCACCGCAGGCATCCCCAATGACCAGAGCAATCTTCACCGTGGTGGCTTCCGCATAGGCACCGCAGAGCTGACTCATGGCACGCAGCGAACCACGCTTTGCCGCATCGGTATCGACTGCAAAGCCGGAGGTATCGAGTACCGTAATGAGCGGAATCGAAAACGCATCGCAGGTGCGGACAAAGCGTGCAATCTTTGCCACATCGTCCACATCGAGAAAGTCATTGTTTTTGCCCGCACGAATCAGACCGACAGTCATGCCGCGAACGGTCGCCAAAGCGGTTTCCGTATGCGCCCCGAATTTGGTATAGAGCGGAAGAAAAGCGCCGCTGTCTGTGATTGCCTCAAGCACACTGTCTTTGGTGCAGACGGCAGCCGGCGGATCAAATTCGCTGACAGGCGCACCTGCCAGATTATTAGAGGGAAGCATACGCAGGATAGCTTTGACCTCGTCCATCACAGCGGTATCATCTTCGAGCACCTTTGTCACGATACCTGCCTTTGCAGCGGTTTCCGGCTTTTCGGCATCACTGCCAAAGGGCGGTGTGAGATACAGCTCTGCTTTTTGCGTTGCCAGAACAAAATCCGCCTGCTCCGCCATCAGAGCGGCACTGCCGGCGCATACACCGGCAATCACGGAAATCTGCGGCACCACACCGCTCAGACGTGCCGAGCATGCAATCAATTTGCCATAAGCAGAAAGCGGTTCGGCAGTTCCGTCTACATATACACCATTGGAATCATATACACCAACGATCGGTGTACCGGTTTTGAGAGCGAGTGCATACAGACGCTTCATTTTTCCGGCTGTATTTTGACCCATGACACCATCGTTGACATCCGGAGACTGTGCAAATGCGCAGACAGGTTGTCCCTCGACATAACCATGTGCGCAGACAACGGCGGCCGGCGCACCATTTTCGGTCCGGCAAGCATCCAGTTCCGTAAACACGCCGTTATCGAACAGGCGACTGAGCCGTTCTCTCGCGATCGTTCCATTTGTTTCCATACTGTTGAATCGCATCCTTTCATGGATAGAGTTAGGTTCTATACCAATCATATTATATCATACCCGGTGAAAAAATGCAAGTAGTTTTTGCGTTTTTCAAACATTCACCGAGCTTTTCAACACATTTTGACATTTTCATGCCCCAACGGATCGAAAAAAACAGACCAGCCCATCGAAACCGCCGAAAATAAGCGGATTTCGAGATGCCGGTCTGTTCGGAATGTCTTATTTTTTCTTCATCATGGTGCGCTGAATTGCCTTAACAATTTCGACAATCGGGATGATGGTTGCGGAGATACCTGCCGCCAGCAGATACTGTACCGGCTCAAGCGGCACGAGCGAGAAGATATTCTGCAAGCCGGGGATAAAGATGACAGGCATGGTCAACAGGAACGAAAGGCCGACTGCACCAAGCAACGCTTTATTATGGGTGTGCATGGTGAAGATCGAGCCATGCAGGCTGCGCATATTCCAAGCGTGGAACAATTCACAGAGTGCCAGTGTCATGAACGCCATGGTTTCGCCGGCTTCATGCGAGGTCATTGCACCGATCACATAAGAGGTCAGCGTCAGTACCCCAATCAACACGCCCTGCCAGAGCAGATTAATGCCCAAACCCTCTGCGAAGATATGCGCCTTGCTGTCACGGGGTTTGCGGTTCATGATGCCGCGCTCGGCAGGCTCCATGCCCAGTGCAATGGCAGGGAAGCAATCGGTCACGAGATTGATCCAGAGCAGATGCACCGGCTCAAAAATGACGAACGAACCGCCGGTCAATGCGCCGAGACCAAGCGTTGCAACCAAAATGCAAACGACCTCACTCAGGTTACTCGACAGCAGGAACTGAATGGCTTTCCGGATATTGTCATAAATACGGCGGCCTTCCTCGACTGCACCGACAATTGTGGCAAAGTTATCATCGGTCAGCACCATATCGGCGACGTTTTTCGTAACGTCCGTACCGGTAATACCCATGCCGACACCGATATCGGCACTCTTGATGGACGGAGCATCGTTGACACCGTCACCGGTCATAGCAGCAATCTTGCCCTGATCCTTCCAGGCATTGACGATCCGCACCTTATGCTCCGGCTGCACACGGGCATACACGCTGTAGTTTTCAATGGTTTTGTTCAGCTCTTCGTCGGAAATCTTGGAAAGCTCCGCACCGGTCAGCACCTGACCTTCATCGGTCAGAATGCCAAGCTCCTTGGCGATGGCAACAGCGGTATCTTTATGGTCACCGGTAATCATGACCGGACGAATACCCGCACTGCGGCAGACGGTAATGGCATCCTTCACCTCCGGACGCACCGGATCGATCATACCGGTCATACCGATGTAAATCAAATCCTGCTCAAGGGTTTCGGGTTTGCTGTCAGCCGGCAGGGCGTCATACTCCCGATAAGCAGCCAACAGCACACGCAATGCCTGATCTGCCATTTCCTTGTTGGATTTCAAAATTTGTTCCCGGTCGGCATCGGTCATCGAACGCACCTGACCGTTATCGAGAATGCGTGTGCAGCGGCGCAGCACTTCATCGGGCGCACCCTTGGTGTACTGCACAAAGCCATCGTCCGTTTTATGCACGGTAGACATCATCTTACGCATGGAGTCAAACGGTGCCTCGCTGACACGGGGAGCAGCCGTTTCCAACTCATATTTCTTCAGACTGCGCTTATTGGCATAGACCACCAAGGCTGCCTCCGTCGGCTCGCCGGTGACGGTGTCATCGGTATTCAGCACCGCATCACAGCACAATGCCATCGCCTTTGCCAGCAAATCTTCATCCTGTGTAGATGCCGTCACAACGGTCATCTTGTTCTGGGTCAAGGTACCGGTCTTGTCGCTGCAAATGACTTCTGCACAGCCCAGTGCTTCAACCGCCGTCAGACGGCGAATGACCGCACCACGCTTCGACATATTCGTCACACCGATGGAAAGCACAACCGTAACAACGGCAGCCAAGCCTTCCGGAATCGCAGCAACCGCAAGGCTGACAGAAATCATAAACTTCTCGAGGAACAGATTCAGCGTCAGCTTATCGCCGTGTGCAAGCTCCTCGATGATGGCAATCATCATGATGAGGACGCAGATAGCCAACACACCGACCGACAGAATTTTGCTGAGCTGATCGAGCTTTCTCTGCAACGGTGTCTGTCCTTCTTCGGTATTGGCAATTGCACCGGCAATCTTACCCATTTCGGTCTGCATACCCGTTGCCGTTACAACAGCCGTGGCTCTGCCATATACGATGCTCGAACCCATGTAGAGCATATTGCTGCGGTCGCCGAGCGGAACTTCCTCGCCCGTCAGCACATCGCTCTGCTTCTCCGACGGCACGCTCTCACCGGTCAGTGCCGCTTCTTCGGATTTCAGAGCCGCACAATCGAGAATACGGCAGTCCGCCGGAACGCTGTCACCGGCTTCGAGATGTACCACGTCGCCGACAACCAACTCCGCACTCGGCACCACCATCACCGCACCATTGCGGACAACCTTGCTCTGTGCCGCACTCATCTTCTGCAATGCCTCAATGGCAGCCTCTGCCTTATTCTCCTGATAGACACCGAGTACGGCATTGGCAATGACAACAGCGAGAATGATGAACACATCCGCTTCCAGCTTGCCTTCGGAAATCAATCCGGTGATTGCAGAAATCACTGCCGCTGCAATCAGCACCAAAATCATCGGGTCTTTCAGCTGCTCAATAAATCTCGCAAGCAGCGTGACCTTGGGCGGCTGTTCCAATTCATTCGGACCGTTTTCCGCAAGGCGTTTGGCCGCTTCGTCCTTGCTCAAGCCGGTATCGGAGCTTTTCAGCTCTTCCAGTACGGCGTCCTTTGACATCAAATACGCTTTCATGGTGTTCATCCTTTCCCAATCGCGGCAGCATCCTGCAAGGTCCTCTTGCCCATGCTATGCGATGCCGCCTGCATTATGATGTACCCATTGTGACAGAAAAACAAAAAGACTCCCACCCTGACTCTTTCTCCAATCGGGCACTCGGCGCAGTGCCTGTGCGGAGCATTACGAGTCAAAACGAAAGTCTTGCCTTTTCAGTTCATGCGGTTTTGTATGTTTGCGCATATGATCCAACATCACAAAACGAGCCGACGCAATGAAACCGAAGCAGCCATTTGGGCAGGGGCAGTTCTGTTTCTCTTCGCCAAGTGGAATGTGTCAAACGCCGCAGCAAAGCCATGGGTATGCCTGCATACTGCGTTCACGCCTTGTTGTCTCGCATACAACAAACGGAGTATCCGAAACCGACGGTCGAATACCCCATTTGCATTTCGCTAAACGTTGTCCGGGCTTTGCATCAACCGTTTGCACGCTGAACCTTGCCGGAGCGCAGGCATCTGGAGCAAACATAGATGTGGCAGGGAGCACCCTTCACGATTGCCTTTACACGCATCACATTGGGCTTCCAGGTACGATTGGTTCGACGGTGCGAGTGAGAAACACGAATGCCAAACGTAACGCCCTTGCCGCAGATTTCACATTTTGCCATAGCTGGCACCTCCTTTACAGACTAGTGAACAGTATCTATTCTACCAGATATCCTCGAAAAAAGCAAGCGTTTTTTTCATTTTCTTGAAAATTTATCAGAATTGACCGAAAAATTACACTTGATGCTTGAAAAGAGCCGCATTTTATTGTATAATAGCACTATATCTACCACGACGAAAACGAAAGGATGAATTCCCATGATTGAGAATTACGAAATTCTGCAATACCTCATTCACGCTTTGGTGATATTGCTCTTTCTGCCTTTGCACGAATATGCCCACGCTTGGACGGCATATAAGCTCGGCGACGACACCGCAAGCTATCAGGGCCGTTTGACACTCAACCCCTTTGCCCATCTGGATTTGCTCGGCACGATCTGTATGCTGGTCGCCGGATTTGGCTGGGCAAAGCCCGTCCCGATCAACCCCAATAAATTCAACCGCAAGCACAGCATCCGATTCGGTATCGCTGTCACGGCACTGGCAGGTCCGGTCAGCAATTTGCTTGTCGGTCTGGTCGGCATGATTTTGTGGCAGGTCTATTCCATTCTGCCGTTCACCCTTGAAACCGATGCGGATTGGAACCGCTATCAGCTGATTGCGTTCATGCTCTACTATTTCGTGATCGTCAACATCAATCTGGCGATTTTCAACCTGATTCCGATTCCGCCGCTGGACGGCTCTAAAATCCTGAGCTATTTCACTTCCGCCAAATGGGAACGTTATCTCCAAAACAACTATATGGTTGTGCAAATCGTCTTTTTGCTGCTTCTGATGACCAGCATTCTGTCGAAGCCGATTTCTTGGATCAGCGGCTGGGTGTTCGACGGCTTTGCATTCATCACGAGCTGGATCCCATTGCTGTTCGGTTGATGCCATGCAGACGCTATCGTTTCATTTACCGGTCTTTGATGGGCCGATGGATTTGCTGCTGCATTTAATCGCCAAGCACAAGCTCAATATCTGCGACATTGAAATTTCCGTCCTGCTCGAACAGTATCTGCTCTACATTCAGCAGTGTGCCGAGCAGGATTATGAGCTGGCAGGCGAATTTCTCGAGATGGCAGCACGCCTGATCTGGATGAAAACCGCCTCGCTGCTGCCGGCACCGGAAGAAGCAGAAGCGGTCAAAAAGGAACTGGAAGGCGCATTGATCGAATACTCCCTCTGCAAGCTGGCAGCCGAACATCTGCGCACCTGCTATCAGGGGGATCTGCTTTTTGTACGCAAGCCGATTTCCCTGCCGGTAGATGTCACCTACCGCCGCAGCCATCCGGCAGCCGATCTGCTCGACACCTACCGCAAAATGGGCTGCAAACGCATACCCGACAGCGAACGGGAACAGCAGCTCGAGGAAAAGATCCATGCCGTGGTCAAACAGCAATATGTCACAACGGTATCCTCAAAAGTTGTGTTTATTCTGCGGCAGTTTTTCCATACGGAGGCATTGAGCCTGACCGTGCTATTTGACGGTCTGCGCACCCGTACCGAACGTGTGGCGCTATTCTTGGCGATTCTCGAATTGACCAAAGCCGGCAGAATCCTCATCAGCGAGGACGGCACCATGCTCACCATGCGCAAACGGGAAGATTTGCTGACCGGAAAACGCATTCGCCGCATGGCTGAATCAAACACCTGACAAAGGGAAGGACTATGAAATTGGAAACACTTTGCTCGGCCATGGAGGCCATTTTGTTTGCGGCAGGCGAACCGTTGGAGGGCAATCGTATTGCCGAGGCACTGGAAATCCCGCCGGAATCGGTACGGCAGCTTGCCGATTTGATTGCCGAACGCTATGAGAAAGCGAGCGGCTTGCAGCTGCTGCGGCTCGATGATACCTACCAGATTACCACCAAACCCGAACATGCCGAAGTTATTCGCCGAGTGCTTGAGGTCAAGCGCAATGCGCCGCTGTCCAATGCCGCCATGGAGGTATTGACCATCATCGCCTACAATCAGCCCGTCACAAAGGGCTTTGTCGAACGGGTACGCGGCGTAGACAGCAGCACGGTAGTCAACACGCTAGTCGAACGCGGTCTATTGGAAGAAGCCGGACGGATCGAAGTCCCGGGCAGACCGCTGACTTATCGCACGACCGCACAGTTTTTACGCTGTTTCGGGATTTCGTCATTGGCGGAATTGCCGCCGCTGCCCAATTCAGACACGCCATCGCTGTTTGACCTGTCGCCGGAGGATATCCCTGCGCCTGCATCTGCGGAGGAACAGCCGGAGGACGACACCGAAGCCGACCCGACCGAAACCATTGAGGCAGAATCCGAAACAGATTCGGAATAGCGCAATCCGCTGCCGCAAAATACCACAAATTCATACAATTGTTGCATGGATGGTTTTTCCTGTTTTGTATGCTCTGTGTCTTGCAATTTCAGTGCTTTTATGCTATAATATAGGATAATCCGAGCGGAATTTTGCTCGGCAGCCCAATGCAAAGGAGCCGATCGCCCCATGTATCCCTATAAAAAAATTACGGTTGTCACCGGACACTACGGCTCCGGCAAAACCAACTATACGACCGCACTTGCCTTAGAGCTTGCCAAAACCGGTCAACCGGTCACGGTTGCGGATTTCGACTTGGTCAATCCTTATTTCCGCACCGCTGACTTCAAAGACGCATTCGCACAACGAGGCATTACACTGCGTGCGCCGGACTATGCCAACACCAATGTCGATATTCCGAGCGTGCAATTCGATTTGGGCGGTCTTGCCGCCGAGCCGGGCTATCTGCTGATCGATGTGGGCGGCGATGATGACGGTGCCGTGGCACTCGGTCGTTATGCCCATGTACTCAACAGCTATGCAGAAACCGGCGAACTGGATATGCTTGCGGTGGTATCGTTCCGCCGCTACCTTACCCGCACCGCAGCGGAAACTGAACAGTACTTACGCAGCATCGAGAAAGCCAGCCGTATGCGCCTGACCGGCATCGTCAACAATACCAATCTCGGACCGGAAACCACAACGGAAATGATTCTCGAGAGCATGCCGGAATGCCTTGCCCTCTCCAAGCATATGCAGTTGCCGATTATCTGTGTGACTGCGCCGGATTTCGTCCCGGCACCGAGCATTCCGGAGCATACAGTGATGCAGGTGCCTGTCGCCGTACATCTCCCGTGGATACCGGCTGTACTCTAACTTTGCATTCAGCAGCAGTCGCTGATGAATAGAACCGCAGCATTCCTCCGAATGGCACGGTTCAAAAATCCCGACAGCAGATGCTTCGCTTTCCCGGAACATCCAATGTCAGAAAGGAATGGTATCTTTTATGGCAAAAATGACTGTCATTTTTGATCGCTGCAAGGGCTGTGAGCTTTGCACAACGGCATGTCCCAAGCATATCGTTGCCATCCAGCACGAAAAGCGAAACAAAGAGGGCGTATTTACGGCATACTGCACGGACGATACTGCTTGCATCGGCTGTGCGATGTGTGCAATGATGTGCCCTGACTGTGCCATCGTCGTAGAAAAATAAAACGGAAAGGAAGCGTTTTCATTGGAAAAAGTCTTAATGAAAGGCAATGAAGCTCTCGCCGAGGCCGCCATTCGTGCCGGCTGCAAGTGCTTCTTTGGCTACCCGATCACTCCCCAAACGGAGCTGTCCGAATATCTCTCCAAGCAAATGCCCAAGCGTGGCGGCGTGTTCCTGCAAGCAGAATCCGAAGTCGCTGCCATCAACATGGTGCTCGGTGCCGCTGCAACCGGTACCCGTGTTATGACCTCCTCGTCCTCGCCCGGCGTTTCGCTGAAGTCCGAGGGCATCTCGTACATCGCAGGCTCTGATGTGCCTGCCCTGATTATCAATGTTCAGCGCGGCGGTCCCGGTCTGGGCGGTATTCAGCCCTCGCAAGCAGACTACTGGCAGGCTACCAAGGGTCTGGGGCATGGTGACTTCCACCTGATCATCCTTGCCCCGAACTCCGTACAGGAAGTCGTCAACCTCGTCAGCAAGGCATTCGAGCTGGGCGAAACCTATCGCACCCCCGTGATGCTGCTCTCCGATGGTCTGCTCGGTCAGATGATGGAGCCGGTTGCGTTCCCGGACATTCAAGCCAATGAAGCCGATAAGTCCGGCTGGGCCGCTGACGGCACGAAGATGGCACGTCCGCACCACATCGTCAACTCCCTCTATATCGAAGCAAACGATTTGGAAGAGATCGTTCGCCGGCGTTATGAGCGTTACGCAAAGATCGAAGAAACCGAGACTATGGCAGAATGTTACCTGACCGATGACGCAGAAATCGTTGTCACTGCATTCGGTGCAACCTCTCGTATCGTCAAGTCTGCCGTCAATAAGGCAAGAGCCGAGGGCATCAAGGTCGGTATGTTCCGTCCGATTACCCTGTGGCCGTTCCCGAAGAAGGAACTGAATACTGCCTGTGCCAACGCAAAGGCTGTGCTCTCTGTTGAGATGAGCATGGGTCAGATGATCGACGATGTCAAGCTGGCACTCAACTGCAAGCTGCCGGTTTCCTTCTATGGCAGAACGGGTGGTGTCATCCCGACCCCGAATGAGGTCCTGGATGAGATCAGAAAACTGAACGGAGGTGCACAGTAATGGCTGTTGTGTTTGAAAGACCGAAGTCCTTGTGTGATGTGCGTCTGCACTACTGTGCCGGCTGCACCCATGGTATCATTCACCGTTTGGTCTGTGAGGTCATTGATGAAATGGGACTGGAGGGCGAAACCGTCGGCGTGTGCCCGGTTGGCTGCTCCGTATTCGCATACAATTACTTCAATTGCGATATGATCGAAGCACCGCACGGTCGTGCCCCGGCCGTTGCCACCGGCGTCAAGCGTGCAAAGCCGGAGCTGACCGTGTTCACCTATCAGGGTGACGGCGACTTAGCCGCCATCGGTACGGCAGAAACGGTTCACGCTGCAACCAGAAGTGAGAATATCGTTGTCATTTTCGTCAACAACGGTACTTACGGCATGACCGGCGGTCAGATGGCACCGACCACGCTGCCCGGTCAGGTGACCACCACCACGCCCTACGGCAGAGATCCCAAGACCGCCGGCTATCCGGTTCGTGTCTGTGAGATGCTTGCCACCTTGACCGGTACTTCCTACGCCGTCCGCACGGCTGTGGATACCGTTCCGCATATCCGTGAAACCAAGAAGGCTATCCGTAAGGCATTCGAGATGCAGAAGGCCGGCAAGGGGTTCTCCATCGTTGAGATTCTATCGACCTGCCCGTCCAACTGGGGTCTGACGCCGAAGGAGTCCATCAAGCGTCTGCAAGAGGAGTGTATTCCGTACTATCCGCTGGGCGTTTACAAGGATATTGATCAGGAAGGAGGCGAGCGGAAATGACATATGAAATTCTTCTCGCCGGTTTCGGTGGTCAGGGTGTCCTGTTCGCCGGAAAGCTGCTGGCATACTGTGCATTGTTCGAGGGCAAGGAAATTTCTTGGCTGCCGAGCTATGGTCCGGAGATGCGTGGCGGTAAGTGCAACTGCTCGGTCTGCATTTCCGATGAGCCGATTGGTTCGCCGAAGGTACTCGAGCCGGATCTGCTTGTCGCCTTGAACGGCCCGTCCTTCGAGGCATTCCTGCCGACCGTTAAGCCGGGCGGAAAGGTGTTCGCCGACAGCTCACTGATTGATGCCGCCTGCGACCGCACCGACATTGACTGCTACATGGTGCCTGCCACCCAGATGGCAGATGACAACAATCTCCAGAAGGGTGCAAACATCATCCTGCTGGGCAAGCTGCTCAGCGAGACCGGTTTGTTCTCTCCAGAGACCGTTCGCAAGGCACTGGAAAAGAATACCCCTGCCTCCCGTGCGCACACCATCGACAACAATATGCGTGCCATTCAACTGGGTATGGATTATCAGTAATCCCCAAAAAGCAATCCCCCCGTTTCGCAAGGAAACGAGGGGATTTTTTTGCATCATTCATGTTGATCGCAGGCTATGACAAATCGCCTCTGCACAGCGCAGTCCATCCACCGCTGCAGACATAATCCCACCGGCATAGCCTGCGCCCTCACCACAAGGATACAGCCCCTTGCAGCCGAGGGATTCGAGCGTTTCCGGATGCCGCAGAATACGTACCGGAGAGGAGCTGCGAGTTTCGGGAGCGGTCAGGACGGCATCTTCTTGCAAAAAGCCGTGCAGCCGATGTGCGAGCAACGGAATGCCCTGCCGCAAGGAGGTGCAGATAAATTCGGGCAGACATTCCTCCAAGGGCGTCCATGCCACACCAAGCGGATAGCTCGGCTGTACCTGACCAACGGTCTGCGATACCTGTTTCCGCAGAAAATCTCCCAACAATAACGCAGGAGCCTTGCCGTTTGCACCGGCTGCACGATAGGCACGCTGTTCAATCTGCCGCTGCAAACGAACACCTGCCAGAATATCGCTGCCGCCGAAATCCGCCGGTGTAATACCGACAAGAATCGCACTGTTCGCATTGCAGGCATTGCGGGCAAAGCAGCTCATACCGTTGGTGACGACCGTTTCCGGCTCGGATGCCGCCGCCTGCACAACACCGCCCGGACACATACAGAATGAATACACGCCCCGACCGTCCGGCAGATGCGCCGCCACCTGATAGCTCGCCGCACCGAGTGCCGGATGCCCAGCCGCCTTACCATAGCAAAAACGGTCAATCTCCGATTGCAGATGCTCAATCCGCACACCGAGGGAAAACGCTTTCTGTTCCATCGGCAGTTCCCGTTCCGCAAGCCATGCAAATACATCTCTCGCACTATGCCCAATCGCCAGAATGGCATGGTCGGTACGAATGGAATGTGTCTGTCCGTCCTTGTCATAGGCAATCGAGGTCAATTTCCCGTTTTGGGCGGTGAATCCGGTGCATTTGGCATCGAACAGCACTGTGCCGCTATGCGCCTCAATCCGCTGCCGCAGATTCGGGATACATTTCGCCAAACGATCTGTGCCGATATGAGGCTTTGCCTGCCAGAGAATTTCCTCCGGCGCACCACAGTCGACAAAGGTCTGCAAGACCTGCCGAATGCGCTTGTCCTTCGTACCGGTATTGAGCTTGCCGTCGGAAAACGTACCGGCACCGCCCTCGCCGAACTGGATATTGCAATCCGGATCGAGGATTCCGGTAGCATGATAGGCTGCGACAACCGCCTGCCGTTCCGCAACCGGCTTGCCCCGTTCGAGTAGAATCGGACGCAGCCCTGCCTGCGCCAAGCACCATGCCGCAAACAATCCTGCCGGTCCGCATCCAATCACCACCGGCGGATGTGCCGTTTTACAGGACGGATAGGTCGGCATCTGCCATGGGATTACGGTCTGCGCCTGCGCTGATGGCGGCAGTTTCCGCAAGACCTGCGCTTCTGTTCCCGGGGAATCGAGTGTGACATCCACCGTTGCAATGAACCGCACCGCCCCACGAGCATCGACCGAACGGCGATAGAGCGTCACCATCTGAATCTGTGCCGTATCGATGTGCAGACGGCGTGCCGCCAGCATTCGCAGCTGTGCTTCGGTATAATCGAGCGGCAGCTTGAGATTGGAGATACGAATCATGTCTAGCCTCCGAAAAAACTGCACAGACAGTCAACGCAGTCTGTGCAGTCGAGTTGGATTATTCGCAATATTTCATCATGGCCTGCACAATATCCGGATAGTTAAAGGTCGCAGATTGCCGGAACAGCAAGCCAAAGTTCTCGCCGTTGCCGGTGAACGCATTGTTATCCCACCAGCAGCAGGTAATGCCACGGGCACGTGCCGCCGCCACATAGTATGCGGAAAACTGTACTCGCTGCTCGAGATTGTCCTTGTTCATCGCACCAAACTCACCAATGAACACCGGAATGCCGTTCATGATGAACTTGCCATAGAGCCTATCCATGAAGTCGGTGATTTCCTTGCAGTTGAGCGCATTGTCAATCGAAAACTCCTCCGTGCCGGTCTTATTCAGCGCAAAGTTATACGGAATATAGGCATGTACCGAAACAATCAGGCGATTCGCCGGATCGGTCGGCAGTTGGAACAAATCCGTACAGGCACCATCGGTCGATGCGCCATAGCCCGGTACCATCAGATAACGGGTTGCATTGTTGCCGCCCGTTCCACGCACGGTATCGACAAACAGCTGATTGAGCGTGTTAATGCACTTGGCAGCATCCTGACATTCTGCCGCATTGCCGTCAAACCACCACTCATACTTGGTACCGATCAGGCGAGGCTCGTTCAGCGACTCAAGAATCAGGTGATCGTCATACTCTACAAATGCCTCTGCCATCTGCGTCCAGATCTTGGTGAGGTTCGCCTTCGAGGTTTCGAGGTTTGCGCTGTCGGGATAGTACAGCGTGTGGTCATTGTCGTGGTGGACATTGACGATGACATACATATCGCATGCCAATACCCAATTGACAACCTCCTCAACACGGTTGAGCCAAGTTTCGGAGATGTTGTACTCGGCATCGACATGGTTATGCCATGACACCGGAATGCGAACGGTATTGAAACCGGCAGCCTTGATGGCAGCGATATGATCGATGGTGGTTTCCGTCCCGCACCATGCGGTTTCATATTGCAGCTCATTTTCGGGCTTGATGCTGTTGACATCGACAGCATCGAAGGTATTGCCCAGATTCCAGCCGATTTTCAGGTTCTTGACAAAGGTCAAGGCTTCGTTTTCCGGAACGCTGAATTGATCGACAGTGATTTCGGGAATCATTGTGCTGGGACTGCCGAGAATATTCTCCGGATAGGAAATCTCCGGAATGGAAAATTCTGCTTCCGATGTTTCACCGCAGCCGGTACAGACCCCGAGCATCATGCCGGCAGACAGCAAGAGTGATACGAATCGTTTCATGTAAAATACCTCCTGTTTTTTGCCGTTACAAAACAGCAAATTCAGTATACCATGTTTTACAAAAAAAATCAATGTATATTTTGTTAAGGGATGTGTATCCTATCACAAAGAACATGATAAGAAAAACCCTCCCTGTCAAAGGGAGGGAAGCCATGTGCTTATCAACATATCTGCATCAAGCAGTTTTGCTGAGCATACGCATCAGCTGAGACTTCTTTCTTGCGGCACAGTTCTTGTGCATCAGACCCTTTGCGCAAGCCTGATCGACACGTTTGATCGCATAACGAACAGCAGCGGTCTTATCGCCACCGCCAACATAGCAGATGTTGGTAGCCTTCTTGATGGTGGTCTTCAGTGCAGAACGAGTTGCACGGTTACGAGCAGCACGAGCCAGATTGGTTTTGTCTCTCTTTTCGGGGGTCGGACGCTTTTTCGGTGTTGCGTTTGCCATTTTGGGTACTCCTTTTCGATGATAAAATATGGCATTCCATAACACATTGGAATGCAGTGGATGAACCGAAATGCAGCATATCATCAAGGCTGCCGATTATGGCGGGATCGACTGCCCATGCGGGTGGGGACCGCTATGTTATACCGCAGGATATTACTATTTTATCATGTTTCCGTCAAAATTGCAAGAGAGCAGACGCAGAAATTGCAGAGAATTTCACCGTGCATTTTCATTCCATTTGCACAAAATTACACAAAGGAGCAGCCTATGTCAAGCAGAACAGACCTTGCCGTCGAGCAAATCGGCGATACGCTGCCCGAGGGAATCCACAGTGTAACCCGCGGACAGGCGTTTACCATCACCGAAATCACCATAGACAGCGATGCCCACGGCAGCGTGATCGGGCGGGGGAAAGGGCGATATCTCACGCTTGCCTGCGAACGCTTGAGCCAAATGCCAACCGATGCACAGGAACAGATCGCCGAATTGACCGCCGAGCTGCGAACGCTGCTGCCGGAGGGCAATCTTCTGGTGGTGGGATTGGGCAATGCCGACATCACGCCCGATGCCCTCGGACCCGCAGTTGCCGGAAAGCTGCTGGCAACTCGCCATCTGCGCCATGAATTGACGGATGCCGAAGCCGAATTTGCCGCCTTGCGCCAGCTGCGGCCAGTCAGTGTCATCGCAAACGGCGTGCTCGCCCAGACCGGCATCGAAACCGCAGAGCTGATCCGTTCACTGCTTGATACGATCCAACCGGCGGCAATCATTGCTGTGGATGCGCTGGCGTGTTCCGATGCCGCACGGCTCGGTACGACCATTCAAATCTCCGATGCCGGAATCGCACCGGGCAGCGGTGTGCAGAATCGCCGAACCGCCCTCACGGAAGCTTCGCTCGGTGTACCGGTGTTTGCGATTGGTGTACCAACTGTGATTGACCTGCACAGCCTGCTGCATACCGATGCCAATCTCGATTCCACCTTGCCCAATATGATGGTCACACCACGAGATATCGACCGTCTGGTGCAGCAAGCAGCCCATCTGATTGCAGCCGCCCTCAATCTCGCCTTGCAGCCGACGCTCACACCGGAGGATCTGGCTTTTCTCTGCTGAACGGTAAAATGTTCCGGTTGCCTTTTTCCGAAAACGACATATACTACTATCAAGTGATAACGCAGTACGCCAAACGCTATGGGAGTGACGGCTCACCCGTCTGCAAACAGCTCTCGTATCGGGCATGCAGGCGGATCACTTTGGTATATCGGCGCACAGCCACATCGAGTGCTGTGCGCCGTTCTTGCAAATATCCTGTCATTTCGTACTTGACAGTGCAATCTTGTCCTTTGAATTTGTAGAATTTGGAGAATTGATTTCCGATTACGAAACGATAATTCTACAAATCGTCGGTTGACAAGATTTGTAATGTCTGGTATAATATAATGTGTGTAATGTGTAAAGGGCGTGTGCAGCACACCCCTCATACCATGTGCAAGCGTCGCACAGATTCATGCAGCGTGTGTCGTTTTCTCGAATCACTTAATTTTAGGAGGACTTTCAAATGAAGAAAACCAGATTGGCAATTGCTGCCGTACTGCTGGCATCCCTTTCCATGGGACTCATTGGCTGCGGTGAAGAGGAATCCAGCTACAAGACACTCGATTCCGCTACTGCTGCTGAGGTTGCAGAAATTGCAGCGCAAGACGAGCGTCTGACCGGTGAGCTGGAAAACAAGACCATCAAATGGATGGCAAACTGGGACATCAACCCGGACACTAGCGGTAAGAATGTTCCAATTGAGCTTGCCATCTTCCAATCTCGCTACGGCGGCGTTGTCGAATACCATGCCGTTGACTGGACCACTCGTTATGATACACTCGCCAACGCCATCAACGGCGGCGAGGGCATCGACTTCTTCCCGGCTTCCGACCTCGACGCATTCCCGAAGGGTGCGATCAAGGATATGTTTGTTCCAATCGATGACTATATTGATTTTTCCGATCCGCTTTTTGCTGATGTGAAAGAGGTTATGGATCAGTTCATGTGGAAAGACAAGCACTATGTCATTGTCAACGCCGTTTCCGGTGACAACTGCTGCGTCATCTACAACAAGACCACCATCGAGGAAAACGGTCTGGAGGATCCGACAGAGCTTTTCGAGAAGGGTGAATGGACTTGGGATACCTTCCAGGAACAGCTCGAACAGTTCGTGGACATTGAGAACAACCAGTTCGGTCTGGACGGCTACTGGTTCGAGGCGGGACTCTCCGGTACCTGCGGCGTGCCGTATATCGGTCTGGAGGACGGCAAACTCGTCAGCAACCTGAAGGATCCGACCATAGAGCGTCTCCAGAATTGGTTCTACACGCTCGGCTCAACCAACCTCGTTGCCATCGGCGTTGGCGACTATGGCTGGACTGAGCAGCCGTCCTACATTAAGGAGGGCAAGACGCTGTTCTTCCCGGCAGGTCTGTGGCAGCTCTACTCTGAGAAGGTACAGTGGGTTGAGAAATTCGGTGAAGATGTCATGTTCGTTCCGATGCCGAAGGATCCGGAAGCAGACGAGTACTATGTTCCCTGCGGTCTGGACGGCTATGTCATGGTAAAGGGCGGTCAGAATCCGGAAGGCGTTGCCAAATTTGCGGCCTGCAAGCGTGTAACCATCACCAATGAGCGCGCCGATCAGCTGGGCATCGAGCAACTCTACAACGACTACGGCTGGACCGAGGAAATGGTCGAGATGAAGAAAAAGTGTGACGAACTCGCACGTGCGAATCCCCATTATGACTTCTACAATGCTGTTTCTCAGGACGTCGGCAAGATCCTCGACTCCAGCGAAAACGGCATCCGTACCGCTACCAAGGGTCAGATTCCGTGGAGCGAGACGGTCGGCACGATTTCTTCTTCGATTCAGGCTTACCTCGACGAGGCAAACGGTCAGTAATCACAGCTTTCTCAAAGGGACGTTCTTCGGAGCGTCCCTTTTTTCGCCGATTTTATGGTATATTTCGAGGATTTTTTACCAGAGTTCTGTACACAATACCCAAAACGCAACAAAAAAGTTTTACACCTGAAATCCGGTAAATGCTTGCAAAAAGAGTATGTTTGTGGTATAATAAAATAGAAAGGATAGATAATGCACAACATGCGCATTCGGATTGATAAAAATTTGTGGTAATTTTATCGTCAATGCTGCGCGCCACACCCCTCATCACAACATCTATCATCCCAATGCTTACATGCAGTTTCAGGAGGGCGCAATCATGGGATTCAAAGTAAAAAACGGCGTTTTGCTGAAATATGAGGAAGTCGGTACGCTCGAGCGACTTGGCATCCGCCGCAAAGACGAAATGCTCAATATCCCAAAATCTGTGACAGAAATCGCCGACGAAGCATTTACCATGGCAGCCGTGAGTGGCGTATCTTTCCCCCCTTCCATCAATTCCATCGGCGAAAAAGCGTTTGCACTCTGTGCAGAATTGGAAACCGTCGAATTTTCTAACGGTCTGCAAGCCATCGGTCCGAACGCCTTTGATGGCTGCCATGTTCTGCGTTCCGTTTCTCTGCCGGATTCCGTCGAATCAGTCGGCATTTGGGCATTTTGCAATTGCAATGGTCTGCGTTCTGTCAGGCTGTCTGCACACATGGAAGCCATCGAACGCGGCACATTCTCCGGCTGCTCTCGTCTGGAATCCATTGAGATTCCGTCCGGTATCCGCCATATCGACAATCGAGCATTCTATGCCTGTACTTCGCTCACCGATATCAAACTCAATCCCGGTGTCCGTACGATCGGTCGGGAGGCTTTTGCATGCTGTACCGCACTCAAACAAATTTCAATTCCGGAAACTGTAACCGAAATTTTTGAGGACGCCTTTGCAAGCTGCGGCGAACTGAAAGTAGCGATTATTCCGCCGTCAGTCACAAAGCTCCATCCGTTTGCATTCGGCTCCGATCCGCAGCTGCAAATTATTACAACCGTCACCGGCAGTGCCGCCTATCTCTATGCCAAAGAGCATGGCATTCTCTGCTATACCGAACGGGAAGCGGCTATGCTGCGTGGCTGTAATCCTGCATTCTTCATCGAATACGGTATCATGAAGAAGTATACGCAAGAGTATAATGTCCGTGATGTCATGGTACCCGATGGCGTGATCCGCATCGGCAATCATGCGTTTGAGCAGAACAAACAGCTGTTCTCCGTGGTCATTCCGGAAGGCGTTGTCGAAATCGGTAGCTATGCGTTCAACGGCTGCCGCAGCCTACAACGGGTCTATTTCCCTTCTACTTTGCGGAAAATCGGTCGCTTTGCCTTCCGTGACTGCCCGCTGCTCGAAGTCATTCTGCCGCAGGGCATCGAAGTCGTCGAGAAAAATGCGTTCCAAGGCTGCACAAATATGCGCCGATTCTATATGCCGGATACGCTGATCCGTATGGAGGGTGAGGCACTGCGAGATTGTATGTCGCTGGTCGAGCTGCGGTTCTCCGCACAACTCGAAGTCATCAGCGACAGTGTCTGCAATGGCTGTTCGTCCATGCGAACCGTTGTGATTCCTGAAGGTCCAAAATACATTCAGCAAAATGCGTTCCGCAACTGTACCAGCCTGCGGGAATCCTATATCCCCGACAGCGTTATCGAAATTGCGGGCAATGCGTTTGCCGATACGCCGCTGTTCCGCATGACAGCGGGTCACTATATCATCGGTCGATTCCTCATTCGAGCCGATGGCTACAGCCCGATTCCGATCGGCGTACACCGCATCGGTCCGCGTGCCTTTGAGCGTGGCGGTCTGCGTGTGGCAGTCATTCCGGACGGCGTTCTCAGCATCGGCGACAACGCATTCGCCAACTGTGGCGTATTGACCGATGTGCGCATCCCGGCTTCTGTGACGGATATTGGCGTGGATGCGTTTGCCTATACGCCATGGCTGAAGTCCCGTACCGAACCTTATACCGTGGTCGGTGCAAACATTTTGATTCATGCCAATGTCACACAGCAATCCGTCAGCATCCCGGAAGGAATTCGCACCATTGGACCATCTGCATTGGCACAGCTGCCCATGCAGCATGTAAGAATTCCGGAAGGTGTCCAGCGCATCCAGCACGGTGCATTCTCCTACTGTGAACAGCTCGAGATTGCCGAATTGCCAAGCACCTTGCGTAAAATCGAGGGCTATGTGTTCCATAACTGCTCTCATCTGCATACCGTGCAATTCCGAGAGGGCCCGACTACGATTGGGCATGCGATGTTCAGCAGCTGCACCGCCTTACGCAAGGTGCACCTGCCTTCAACCTTGACGGAAATCGACAACGAAGCATTCTATCATTCCGGCATCGAAACGCTGATCATTCCGGACGGCGTTACTCGGATCGGTCAGTCTGCATTTTGTCATTGTGATCGCTTGACCGATATTGCGATTCCGCCATCAGTTGTTGACATCGCCCTAAATGCGTTCACGGATTGCAAAAGGGTTCGTGTGCATGGCGAACCGGGCAGCTATGCTGAACGCTTCGTCAAGATGAATCACAATCTGCTCACATTTGTCACCACGCCAATTGAGGAAACGGTTGAAACACCTACACAGGCAGAAATTCGTATGACTCCGCCGATACCGCAGCGCACCAGAATGCAGCAGGTATCTTCGGATCCGGACTTCCTGTTCCGTGCTTTGCAGCTGCAAGAGCCTGCTGAAACTGTCGCACAACCCGTCGCTCAACCCGTTGACACGGATGAACCTGCATTTTTCCACGATGCGGTTGAAACGCCGACACCGCAATCGAAACCTGTTGCGAAACCGCCTGCTCCACAGCCGCCCCCCCCGGTGGAACAGCGCAAACAATCCAAAGCCAAGGAGGTCGTTCCGAAAACAACACCGGTCACCGTGGCAACTACCGATATTCCGGCGGGTACGCCTGTTTTCAATGCGTACAATACCACCGATCCAACGCCGGCTGTCATTCCCACAACACCGTTTGAAGACGATGAACTAAATTACACCGAACGCATCAAACGGGAATTGGAGGAAGCCAGAAAACGTTCTGTGCCGGTTGATCCAACGGTCAAACTGCCACAGCTGACAGAAGAACCGATTGCACCTACACCGAAACCTACCAAGCAAAAAAAATCCAAAGCCAAGTCTGCCGCACAGCCGGCTGCGAAAAAGCGCAAAAAACCATCCATTCTTGATGATCTGCATGACGAATCAGATGAGCTGGAATGGCTGCTGCGTGAGAAGGAAACTCCGGAGGAAACCAAGGCACGTCATCGCGCTAGCTTGCTGGACGATTTGCCTGATTTACCGGATCTACCGGAGGAACGGGAGTACAAAAATCGTGCTGCCGATTCCACTGCTACAGCATCTCCTACCGAACCACCAACACCAGCACCTGCCGCATCATCCAATCCACCAGCAGATGAGGACGATGCTGCACCACCGAATGATGATCCGTTTGCCGATATCCATTGGAACGATGATCAGTCAACCTTCACAATTCGCCTATAATACAAACCGCACATCGGACTTTTGGTTTGATGTGCGGTTTTGTATACCCTGAATGTATCTCACCGGTACCAAAAAAGAGACATGACCGAAGCCATGTCTCTTTGTGTTTTGGGATTATTCAGCAACATTCAACTTTGCAGCCGGATCCTGGTGGAGAATGTCATCATGAACAACCGCACCGGTAATTTCGACCCAAGCAGTGTCTCTACCCACAACAGTATTGTGGGTGTAGTACTGCAAGATGAAGGTTGCATCGGTAGCATCATGTACGCCATTTGCATCTACATCAGCCGCATACAGCAGATAAGGCAGATATGCAAGGTTGTTGTTGTGGTTGTACAAGCCATAACCATCAGCAACTGCCTCTTCCATGGTCTTGCCCAGAACTGTTTTGCTAATGTACAGACAGAGAACATCATTTGCATCTTGTGCGGTAATGCTCTCATCGAGGTTGGTATCACCACGAGTGACGAGGTTCACGGAGGTGCTTGCAGTGCAAACCAAATCAGCAGCCAGAACAGCAGCTTCTGCATAGCCATTCTGCGTCAGCAGCTCTGCAACAGCAGCATTATCCAGGTTCACAGCAACATCGTACGAACCAAAGCCGGTATATGCAATTTCAGCAGCGCAATTGTATGCAAGAGACAATGCAGCCGTGGCATCCAGTGTTGTCTCAAGCAAACCGTCCTTGTAAACGGTCAGGGTTGCACTCATAGCAGACAGATCAAACGCAGTTTCTTCCTCAGACCAGTAGTAGTTACCACTCGTCGGAGCTACAACATCCAGAGCCAAGGAGTAAGAAGTAGTAGTTTCACTACTGGTAGTCGTGGTAGTCTCGCCACTGGTAGTCGTGGTAGTCTCACCACTGGTAGTTGTGGTGGTTTCGCTGCTGGTAGTTGTGGTGGTTTCACTGCTGGTAGTTGTGGTGGTTTCGCTGCTGGTAGTTGTGGTGGTTTCGCTGCTGGTAGTTGTGGTGGTTTCACTGCCGGTAGTTGTGGTGGTTTCACTGCCGGTAGTTGTGGTGGTTTCGCTGCCGGTAGTTGTGGTGGTTTCGCTGCCGGTAGTTGTGGTGGTTTCTTCGATTTCCTCGGTCACAATTTCATCGATCACGCGAACAACATCATAAGTGGTGCTGTCCTGTGTTGCAGAGAGGGTGACTTCCTTATGGGAAACAACCTCAATGATCTCAAGACCCTCTTCAGCATAAACATCCGCATATGCCTCGATGTACGCAGCGGTCAGTGCCTCAGCCTGATCATCCGGCAGGGAGAATTCAGCATCCAAGCTCAGACCATCGATGATGTAGTTGGCATCATAGCTATCTGCCAGAATCGCACTGAGATCCGCAGCGGAAAGGTTAATCTCCACCGGCAGCTCTGCATCATTTACGAAATCGGTAATCTTAGAAAATGCCGTATTGACCTTGCCGCTTGCAAGTGCAGCCTCCAAGCTTGCAGGTGCATTCGCAAAAATAGCTTCAATCTTGCTCAGAACAGAAGCCGGAACATTTTCGGTGTTCAGGTTCTCGTACGCATCTTCCAATGCGGCGACATAATCGGCGTATACTTGCTCGGCATCTGCACCGCTCACATTAATACCGGAAATTGCAGAGAGCGTTTCCATGAGCAGGGTATTGCCATTGGCAACACTGGTCTTCACTTCATCCTCGATATCTGCAAAATCTGCAAGGTACATCGCCTTGATTTCCTCAACGATTTCAGCCGGGTAGTTACCGGATTCATTGGTGATGGCACTCTCAATGCCTGCCTTCATAATGCTCAGCGCAGCATCGGCCTTGCCATCAACATAGGAACCGAAAGTCAAAGTCGTAATTTCCACACCGGCAGCATCCTTGATGGTGGTGGTGTAGTTGACGGTCTTGGTGTACTCATTCTCGCCAAAGCTCAGCTCAATGGTAGCAGTACCGCTCAAACCGAGGGAGGACCAATCAAAATCGACAATTTCATCAATGCGTCTGCCGTCTTCGAGTGTCATATCATAGCCCTTGCGCTCGATCAAATTGATGAGCTCTTCACCGACCACATCGCTGACATCGTCAATGTTCAGGGTAATGACATAGGGCTCATACGAATCACCGGTCACCGTGCCCTGCAGGTTGCTTGCCTCAACGATTGCATCAACCAGCTCTGCACTGAGCTGCGGGATCTGCTGCAACACTTTGCGCAAAAGGGATTGTGCTTTGTCGGCAGGAATGGACTTATTCACCTCACCCAGGTTCAGGGCAGCGGTTTCGACCTTGGCATTCCAATCGGAAACGCCCGCCTCGACCGGCAATACGGTATCCATACCGAAATTGGTGACATCAATCGGGACATTGAGCATCCAAGCCTTGTCCACCGTTTCCACTGCTTCTGCTGCATTGACGACGCACAGAGAAGGCAATGCCTGACTGACAGCAAGAACAGAACCGGTCACGGCTGCAATGCTACGCTTGAAAAGGGACTGTTTCATTCTAACCTCTCCTTTGATAATAGTATTCTGTATACATACGCGCTTGGTACATAGCATGTCAGTTCTCCTTCCACACAGGTCACGCCGGGTGCATAGCACGTCACAATATACATATTTGTATTATAGCACTTCTTTTGCGAAAAAGCAAGTACCTAATACGCAAATTGTGCACAATCACGAAAACAGAATCATCGTTACCTACTCCCTTTATCAACATTTGACATCAACGTTTGGCTGTCGGGATTGCCCTGCCGTACCAATCTCCTCTTAAATTGGGTAAAATATAAAAATATGTGCATTTCAGATAAAACCTCTTGACAACTGTGCAGATGTATGATATAATACAGATACAAAGAAACTCAACAACTCGATTCGGAAGAAAGAAAAGGAGGCGTTTCCGATGTGGTAACATCCAATGACTCGCAGACAGGTTTCAAGCCAAATTGCAACAGAAAGGACGTGCTTCCAATGTGGCACGATGATCAACTCTAACCGAACACAAATCTCAGGATTTATGATGATTTGAATTGATATAGAAAGATGTGAGTCCAATGTACGAAGCAAGTTTGGCTCACCGGCATCTTTAACGCGACAATGCCGTGTGAGCATTTCGCTGACACCCGATGATATTTCCCGTGCAGATATTTTGGGGTGTTTCATGATTCATGATATGTGGGGCGGCGGCATACAAGACATATGCCGCCGCTTTTCATCAAAAAAAATTTTGAAAACCCCTTGACAGATTTCAAATTCTGTGGTATAATAAATATCGTCGTGAGGGCATAGCTCAGTTGGTTAGAGTACCTGCTTGACATGCAGGGGGTCGGTGGTTCAAGTCCACTTGTCCTCACCAGAAGAAAAAGGTTCGCAATTGCGAGCCTTTTTGTTGTATGCGAAAAAGCCAAGCCTCGAATGCGGCTTGGCTTTCGGTTTATACGCTGATACTATTGTTATATTGTTCTGTCAGGTAAGCAATCATCTGCTCAAATCCTTTTTCCGAAAGCGGAAACACCATCTCCGGCTGCAAAGCATCGCCTGCCAGCTCGTAGCAGATATCTCGACACCAGACCTCCACATGCAATTCCTTGTCTTTCGGCTCGACACGATACCGCATCACGTCTCGGCTGCCGGTATGGATATTGCCCGCCTCAAAATAGAACACCTTCGGAATATCAAAGGCATTGCGTGGTGCATGCTCTTCCACAGTTTCCCTCCTCCTTCATTTGATGCGATACAGTCTTGCGGCATTCTCCGCCGTATGATGCAGAACCTCCGCTGCCGTCATATCGGTTTCCCTCGCCATCACCTCTGCGGTTGCAGGCAGCATCGTGCTGTTGCAGCGGTATTTACGATAGGGCACCGGCGACAGATACGGGCAATCCGTTTCAATCAGCATCCGATCCGCCGGCACAATGCGCAGGGTTTCCAAAGCCTTTCGGGCATTCTTATAGGTCACAACGCCGGTGAATCCCAGATACAGCCCCATATTCAGCACTTCCTTTGCCGATTCCGCAGAACCCGAATAGCAGTGCATCACGCCATCGAGCGGTGCATAGTCCCGCAGCAAGGCCAACATATCGCCCATCGCATCTCGACAGTGCAAAATCACCGGCAAGTCCAACTCCCGTGCCAGTTCCAGCTGCTCCCGCAGCACACGCTTTTGCAGATTGGCATCATAACCTTCATAATGGTAGTCCAGCCCGATTTCGCCAACGGCTTTGACGCTCGGATGCTTTGCCAATTCCCGCAGCTGCTCGAGATAGTTCGGCTCGGCCGGCAATTCTCCCGGATGCGCACCAATCGCCGTCACTAGAAACGGCACTTGATCTGCCAACGCAATGGCAGCCCTTGCGGTTTCCAAATCCACAGCCGCTTCCATCACGCCGACAATCCCATGAGACGGGAAGGTTTGCAGCAATTCGAGCCGGTCGGCATCGAATTGCCGATCGGTATAATGGGCATGGCTGTCGAAAATCGGAGCTTTCAATGTTTCATATCGTTTTGTCATTGCGTTGCCGCTCCTCTCTGGTATAACTTGTTACAAATCGTTTGCAAATTATTGAGAGTTTATGCAAGTATTTCGACTCACCACCGGGTACTATATTGGGTGAAACGAATTCATTCATAAACCGCTTCTTCTGAAAACACGGCTGTCGGACACAGCCGTGTTTTATGGCAACACCGCACAAAGACCGCCTGACGGCTTTGCACGCCATCTGCCTGCGCTTTTTTTCATCTGACGAAAACATCGACGGCGCATCTGACGCACAATCTTTGTGCGGTGTCGCCTTATGCTATCTCCGGTTTCCGTGCATTGGCAAGCATCAGCTTCACACGGTTCTCCTGATTGACCTTCGTTGCGCCAGGATCATAGTCAATCGCCGTGATATTGGCATTCGGGTACGCCTGCTTGATCACACGCATCATGCCCTTCGCAACAATATGATTCGGCAAACAGCCAAACGGCTGTGTACAGATGATATTCTCTGTCCCGGATTCCACGAGTGCCGCCATTTCCGCCGTAATCAGCCAGCCCTCTCCCATGCTGACGCCCTGACTGATGAATTTGTCGGCATAGTGCCGTAAATGCTCGAAATCATGGGGCGGGTCAAACGCACCATGCTGCCGGATGATGCGAATCTGCTGTTTTTGCATCGCATAAATCAGACGATAGCCCAAACCATTGACAACCGCCTTTTTGCTCAGGTGATGGTAGAGCTTGCTGTCCACCGCCGTACTGACGGCACAGTACATCACAAATTCCAACAACGACGGTATGACCGGCTCACAGCCCTCGGAAAGCAGATAGTCCTCGAGATGGTTGTTGGCGAGCGGCGAATACTTGACATAAATCTCACCGACAATGCCCACACGAACTTTGTTGCGCTGTGTACGGGCGATGGCGGCAAAGTCGTTCAGAATCGCCGTATACAGCTGTTTTATTTTGCGATAGCTGCCGTTGGCAAATGCCTGTTCGAGCTTTGTCTGCCACTTCTGCAGCACACGGTCGGTATCGCCCTTGCGCACCTCATAGGGGCGGCATTGGTTGGCAATCGTCATCAGCAAATCGCCGTACAGCACCGCATAGAGAAATTGCAGGAAAATCGATGCAGTCAGCTGAAATCCGGATTTCGGATCCTTTTCGAGTCCGGAAAAATTCAGCGAAATGACAGGCACCTGCGGAAATTGCTTTTCGATGGCTTTCCGCAGCAGGTGAATATAGTTCGAGGCACGACAGCCGCCACCGGTTTGCGTAATCAGCAAAGCGGTCTTATCCGGGTCATAGCGGCCGGATTTGAGCGCCTCCATAAACTGCCCGATGACCAGCAATGCTGGATAGCAGGTATCGTTATGGACATTCTTCAGTCCCTCATCGACCACCGCACGGCTTGCCGTTTGGAGCAATTCGCAATGATAGCCGTAATGAGACAGAATTGAAATCAGCAGCTTGAAGTGAATGGGCAGCATATCCGGAACGAGTATGGTATGCGTTGCCTTCATCTCCGGTGTAAAACGAGCGGCCATGACCGCCACCATCCTTTCCCAATATCGGCACCGCTGAAGCGGTGCCGTTTTTTGTTATTCCTGCATGGCAGCAACAAGACTGCGCAGCCGAATGCGTGCAGCACCCAGATTATTGATCTCATCAATTTTGAGCTGGGTGTAGAGCTTTCCGTTTGCTTCGAGCAGACTGCGCACCTCATCGGTTGTGACCGCATCAATGCCGCAGCCGAACGATACCAGCTGCACCAGCTGCATATCCGGCTGTGTGGTCACATACTGTGCCGCACGGTACAAGCGGGCATGGTATGTCCATTGATTGAGCACGCCCAGTTTCCCGACATGACCCATCGGTGCGACGGCATCCTCGCTGACCACCGCCATACCAAGGCTCGTAATCAGCTTATGCAGACCGTGGTGAATTTCCTTGTCGATATGATAGGGGCGACCGGCAAGCACGATAATCTTGCGCCCTTCGGCTCTTGCCTGTGCAATGATTTCGCTTCCCTTCTTTTGCACATTCTCCCGATATTGTTGCTGTGCTTCATAGGCTGCCGCAACCGCATCCGACAGGCTGCCGTGCAGCGGATAGCTCCGCAGCGCACGCTTGAGTGCCGCTTGAATGCTCTTGGGAAAGTTCAAATCCATATAGGGCGTAATGAAGTTTTTCGGCGTCAGACGCTGATTGTTGGCACGAAGCAATTCCGGGTAATAGGCGACCACCGGACAATTATAGTGATTGTCGTTCTCGCCCTCATCAATATTATAGCTCATGCACGGCCAAAAGATGAAATCGACATTTCGGTCGAGCAAGTCCTCGATATGGCCATGCGCCAGCTTTGCCGGATAGCAAACCGTATCCGACGGAATCGTATGCTGCCCACGATAGTAGACATTGCGGTCACTCTCGCCCGACAGCACAACCGTAAATCCGAGATGGGTGAACAGTGTCGACCAGAACGGCATTTGCTCATAAAAGCTCAATGCCAGCGGCAAACCAACCGTACCGATGGATTCACACGGCGGCTGTTTGGCACACTGCAAAATACTCTGATACTTGTAGTCATAGAGGGACGGCACGGCATCGCTCCGGCGCAGACCGGCACCCTTTTCACAGCGATTGCCGGAGATGTAGCGGCCGCCATCCGCAAAGCGAACGATATTCAAGGCGCAATGTGCGGTACAGCCGCCGCATTGCGTATTCTGTGTGGTATAGCCAAAGGTTTCGAGCTTTTCTTTTGAGATGAGCGTAGTCTGATCGGCGGCATGCTCCTTGGCATAGAGAGCCGCACCAAATGCACCCATCAAGCCCGAAATGGACGGTCTTACAACATTTCTGCCAAGCTCCAGTTCAAACGAACGCAGTACTGCATCGTTCAGGAACGTGCCGCCCTGCACAACAATATGCTCGCCGAGTTCTTCGACAGATTTCGCACGAATGACCTTGTAAATCGCATTCTTGATAATCGAAGCAGAAAGCCCGGCAGAGATATCCTCAACGGTTGCACCGTCCTTCTGCGCCTGCTTGACGGAGCTGTTCATGAACACCGTACAGCGAGAGCCCAAATCCACCGGATGCTCGGCAAAGAGTCCGAGCTGCGAAAACTCTGCGATATCATAGCCCAGTGCCTGTGCAAAGCTCTGGATGAACGAGCCGCAGCCCGACGAGCAAGCCTCATTGAGCATAATGCTGTCAATGCTGTGATTGCGAATTTTGAAGCATTTGATGTCCTGTCCGCCGATATCCATGATGAAATCGACCTCCGGACAGAAATACGATGCCGCTTTGAAATGCGCAACGGTTTCCACAATGCCAAAGTCAATCCCCAAACCTGCACGGATAAAGTCCTCACCATAGCCGGTAACGGCAGACGCACGAATGTGCAGATCGGGATGCTTCTCTGCATAAACTTTTTTGAGCTGCTTGACAATACAATCAAGCGGCTGTCCGCGGTTTGACGCATAATACTGAAACAGCAGTCTGCCGTCCTCGGTAATCAGCACGAGCTTTGTGGTTGTCGAGCCGGCATCAATACCCAGATAGGCATTGCCCGTCTCGGTATGCAAATCCGCAAAGGGCAAATCATATGCCTTATGCCGTTCCACAAAGGCTTCATACTCCGCACGGGATGCAAACAGCGGCTCTGTCACGATGGTATTGCCGCCGGTCTGCGCCTGCTCGAGCATTTGCACCACCTCGGACAGCAGAATCGGTTCTGCGGTCTGTCCGGCAAAGAGCGCACAACCCAGTGCGACAAACACCGGTGCTTCCTCTGGAAAAATCGCATGGGATTCATCGAGTTTCAGCGTACGGACAAATGCTTCTTGCAGCCCTTTCAGGAAGTAGAGCGGGCCGCCCAGAAACAGCACCGTTCCCTCGATGGTACGACCCTGTGCCAGACCGGAAACGGTTTGGTCTACCACCGCCTGAAAGATACTGGCGGCAATATCCTCCCGTCTTGCGCCCTGATTGAGCAGCGGCTGAATATCGGACTTGGCAAACACGCCGCAGCGAGATGCAATCGGGTAACGCTTCTCCGCCTGCAGCGACAGCGTATCCAGCTCCGGCACGGTAATACCGAGCAAGGTTGCCATCTGGTCGATGAACGCACCCGTACCGCCGGCACACGAGCCGTTCATACGCTGCTCCACACCGCCAGTCAGAAACATCATTTTAGCGTCCTCTCCGCCCAATTCGATGACCACATCTGCCTGCGGATAGATTTCCTTGACCGCCAAGAATGCCGCATGTACCTCCTGTACAAACGGAATGCCGGCACTTTCTGCCAACCCCAGACCTGCCGAGCCTGTCATGCAAACATGAAAGTATGTTTGTGGATACTGCTTTGCCAGTTCCGTAACCTGTTCGAGCACGACCTCTCGAACTCTGGAAAGATGTCGTTGATAGCATTGTGAGAGCATCTTGCCGTTCTCGTCCAACACAACGGTTTTGACCGTTGTCGAACCAACGTCAATGCCCAACGAATAAATTGGCTGATCCGTAATAAGAACCTCCTTTGGTTTCCGTCCGGATATCGAACGATAGACCGCTATATATTATGTCTGATCATCCCAATAGCTTGCGATGATCGCCGAGCAAGGGTCGGCAGTTGTATGTCGCACCAGATAGTCAATGAACACCTGCTCAGTTTGCGGCGATTTGTCCGCAAGCAAGCACCGGCAAGCGGCACATTTCGGCAGAGAACCATCGCAGGCAAGTATACGCCTTGCCAATGCAAAGGCACGTTCAGGTTCTCTGCTCTTCCACACATAGAGCATAATCTCAAGATACAAAAGATCCTCTTCATTTTGCCGCATGAGCCAGACTTCCGTCTGCGCCTCATCAATGTCATCATATGCCATATCCATGAGGGATAGGCTGCTGTAAATCCGAATGGTAGGGTACGCATCGGCGCAGTGTGTTCCGCCGGATACGGTATGCCGCAGCAAATGGAACGGCTCAAATGCAAACGCTTCCGGCGCTGTCTGATACGGTTGTATACAAGATTCCGGCCGTTTCCACGCAACTTGAATGGCAGAAAAACACAGGGCTTTCTTTCCGGTTTGCATATCTTGTCCCCAACCGTCAGCCGGAATGATCGTCAGGCAGGGAACGGCTTTCCCGCATCGTGCGGCGGCAACCGCTTTGTGATGTCCATCCAGCAATGCGCTCATAAAACCGCCCGTATAATATGCAATCGCACGAGGCGGATCAGCACTGTTTTGCAGGAAATTAACATAATATTGTACCCGTTCTTCGGAAATACAGGCATCCGATTGTGTGGGATACAGATATGCCGGAAAGCCATCGATTGCGCTCAGAAAGGTGCCGTTGTAGTAGGCACTGCAAGTGGCAGACAGTTCAGTCGGCGTATTGGGCACATCATAGAAGAAATGCCCGTCCCCATCCGTCGGGAAATGCGGCACATCTGCCAGCAGATACAAACCGTCTTGCAGCAAGCCCAGCAGCGGTGTTAGGCGTTCCAATGCAGTTTCGAGATTCACATAGTCGGCATTGATTTGCTGCCGCACCGCATCGAGCGCCGGACAATCCATCCGCTCAATGCCGTAGCCGGTCGCCAACAGACTCGCACAGGTCGGACAAGAGGGCATATTTTTTTGCAGCAATGGTTTGTCCTTCAGCATCAGACGAACGGGGGTACGATAATCCGGATCTTGCCTCGCATTCGGGCTGCGCAGCATATATAGTGCGCCTCTGCCGTGTTTGACGGAGAACAAAACCGCCGCCTTGCACCAAGGATACTCCGTTACGGATATGGTCTGTTTCAATGTAATTTGCGCAGCACCGCCATGAGTTCTCTGAAAACCATCAAACCATCCCATCCTCTTCTCCTCCCGTCCATCGACAGAATTTGACACGTTATACTCTATTATATCATAGTTTCGCAAAAAAGAAAAGGGTGATACACAATCATTCATCAAATTTTCATTCGTCGTCCTCATCCTCTTCCGAAAATGCACCTGTCATTTCCTCGATGGCATCCCAGAGAGCCTCCACATCATTGCGCAGCTTTGCCGCACGCACCTGCGCTTGCAGCCGATACCGCCGATGTTCCTCCGACAGCTCATTCAGAGCTTCAATGGCATCGTCAATGTCCTCGGAGGTTTCCCGCAAATCCTGCTCGTACCGCCGCATATGTGCATCGAGCTGTTCCTGTACCATCGCCAGCCGTTCCTCGAAACGGCAAAGGCGTTCCTCGATTTGGGTCAGGCGTTCCTCCAACGGTACACGCTGTTCCTCCAATCGTTCAAGCCGTTCGCCGCATTGATCAAGCCGGTCTTGCAATAAGTCAAAATAAAATTGCTCCATGACACAAAGCCCCCTTTTGCCGTCATTTCTTCTTTCATTATAAAGCATACAGGTTGCTTTGTCAAGGGATAGACACCGGGTCTTGTGCATGGACTTTTTGTGCTGAAATTACCGGCTGTGCCTTGACAGCACCGAGTGCCTATGATATAATGTAAAGGAACACTGAAACGCATTCATCGGGCAGCACTGCACAAATCCGCTTTGGGGATTCGTGTGGGGGTTGCGTTCATATCGCAGGAGGACATTGCATGAAAAAAAAGGTTGGATTTGACAATGCACAATATCTCAAGATGCAATCCGCACATATTCGGGAACGCATCGAGGAATTCGGCGGCCGTCTGTATCTGGAATTCGGCGGCAAGCTCTATGACGATTACCATGCCTCTCGGGTGCTGCCCGGCTTTCAACCCGACAGCAAGCTGCGGATGCTTTTGCAGCTGAAAAAGGAAGTCGAGATTGTGATTACCATTCATGCGGCGGATATCGAGCAAAACCGTATGCGCAGTGATTTGGGTATCACCTATGAAATGGATGTCCTGCGCCTGATTGACCTGTTCCGCAGCCGTGGGCTTTATGTCGGCAGTGTTGTGCTGACCCGTTTCAATGGCGAGCCGGCAGCGGTCAAGTTCCAGAACCGTCTGGAATCGCTCGGCATTCGAGTGTATCGACACTATCCGATTGAGGGCTATCCGTCCAATCTTCCGATGATTTTGTCGGAGGATGGCTTTGGCCGCAATGAGTATATCGAAGTCAGCCGCAAGCTGGTTGTTGTCACCGCCCCCGGTCCGGGCAGCGGCAAAATGGCGGTTTGCCTGTCGCAGATTTTTCAGGAGCATCTGCGGGGCAACGAAGCCGGCTATGCCAAATTCGAGACCTTCCCGATTTGGAATATCCCGCTCCGGCATCCGGTCAATGTGGCATACGAAGCCGCAACCGCAGATTTGAACGATGTCAACATGATCGACCCGTTCCACCTCGAAGCGCATGGCGAAACAGCTGTGAACTATAACCGTGATGTCGAGGTTTTCCCTGTTCTCCATGCGATGTTTGAAAAGATCTACGGTAAATCGCCGTATCAATCGCCCACGGATATGGGGGTTAATATGGCAGGCTGCTGCATTGTCGATGACGCAGTCACACAGGCAGCGTCAAAGCAGGAGATTATCCGCCGTTTCTACGATACCAAATGTGCGAAAAAACGTGGCAACGCCGATTCAGAAGCCGTTCGCAAGCTCGAGCTGCTCATGCAGCAGATGAACCTGACCGATGACGACCGTCCGGTGATTGGGGCTGCCCGCACTTTGGCGGAGAAAACCGGTGAACCGGCTGCGGCGCTTCAACTGCCGAACGGCAAGCTGATTACCGGTAAAACCACGGCTTTGATGGGTGCAGCATCGACCATGCTGCTCAATGCACTGAAAACGCTCGGCCGCATTAACGATGATATTCTGCTGCTCAGCCCGACCGTCATCGAACCAATCCAGCATCTGAAAGTCGAACATCTCGGTAACGAAAATCCCCGTCTGCATACTGATGAAACTTTGGTTGCCCTCTCGATTTCTGCAGCGACCAATCCCACCGCCGAACGAGCCATGACACAGCTTGCAAAGCTCCGTGGCTGTGAGATGCACTCCTCGGTGATGCTCGCACCGGTCGATGAGCGCACCCTGCGCCGTCTGGGCATTCGCCTAACCTGCGATCCGGTATTCCAGAACAACCGTCTTTATCAGCGATAATGCAAAGCCCCCATATGGGGGGATTCTGTATTTCTTGTTTTACACGCAATCGGGAGGAATATCATGGCAAAAGCCTTCTCTGCCAAAGATGCCAAATGGCTCTATCGCACCATACAAACGCTGCTGAACCGCCTGCAAACGGTAGGCAAGCTGGAACAGCAATGGACGCTCTCTATTCGCAGTGCCGCCGAAGCATTGCACACACACGAGTGGATGAAGCTGCTTGAAGCCATGAGCGTAGACGAACTCAATCGGGAAAAACGCGGCATTCGGGTCAAGACCCTGCGTGACTGCAACCTGCATACCCTCGCCGACCTCTATCCACTGACTGTACAGCAGCTTTCCGCCATCAACGGGATCAGCGACGATGCGGCACGAACCATTCAATCGCTGGTGACGTCCTATGCGGCGAAGTGCAAAGCCGCCACCAAAATCCGACTCACGCTCGATGATCAAAGCGAATGGGCAACGCAATTGGTGACGGCGATTGCGATATACCTCGCCGGTCGCTCTGAAGTACATGCCTGCCAAACCTATCTCGGTCACAACCGCCAAATGCTTACGGCACAGCTGCAAGCCCTCAAGTCGGCAAAAAGTATGCTCAGATGGCTGTTTCTCTCCAAGGGAAGAAAGGCGGATGCCGAAGCTGCGTACAGTGCCTTGCTGGAGCAGATTCACACCGAAGAAACTGCAAAAATCGATGCCGCCCTCTCAGCTCTGGACACGCATTGTTCCATGTCCGCAGAGAACGCATGGCTGACATTCGGCAAAGACCCGATTCCGTTCCAAACCGTATTGGAACAGCTCGCCTCCGATATTGTCGGCACGGACAACAGTGTTTCGGGTCTGCCGGAAGCGTTGGCGGAGGAAATCAAGACCGAAACCTTTTCGCTCGAAGGGTTGTACTGTACATTGCGCAGCTATCAAAAATGGGGTGTGCATTACATTCTCCACCAAAAACGAGTGCTGCTGGGCGATGAGATGGGGTTAGGCAAAACCGTACAGGCAATTGCCTCGATGGTTGCCCTCCACAATGCCGGTGCGACGCATTTCATGGTACTGTGTCCGGCAAGCGTGCTGCCCAACTGGTGCAGAGAAATCACGAAGCACAGCATTCTGCAAGTCTTTCGCATTCACGGCGCAGACCGTATGGAAACCTTTTCCCAATGGATTGCGGCTGGCGGTGTTGCGGTCACAACCTATGAAACGACCAAACATCTGGTACTGCCGGAGCATTTCCCATTCTCGATGCTGATTGTAGATGAAGCGCATTATATCAAGAATGACGAAGCCCAACGCACTCGCTATGCCAAACGGCTTGCCGCACAGGCAGATCGACTGCTGTTCATGACGGGTACGGCACTTGAGAATCGGGTAGATGAGATGATCGAGCTGATTGAGATTTTGCAGCCGGATATCGCCACGCAAATCAAGAAAATCGCATTTCTCTCCACTGCACCCCAATTTCGGGAAACCATTGCACCGGTTTATTATCGCAGACGCCGAGAGGACGTGTTGACCGAATTGCCTGCGCTGACGGAAATCGACGACTGGTGCAGCATGACGGATACAGAAGAGCGCATCTACGACCGAGCCTGTTTGCGGAAAGACTTTACCGCATGTCGGCGTGTTTCGTGGAACGTGCCTGACCTCAGCCAATCTTCCAAGGCACAACGGCTGCTGGAAATTGTCGCAGAAGCGACCGCAGAGAACCGTAAAATCATTGTATTCACGTTCTTTTTGGATACAGTCGATGCTGTTGTCAAACTGCTTGGGGACTGCTGTCTAACGCCGCTCACCGGTGCGATGAACCCTGCCGAGCGGCAAGCCGTGCTCGATGAACTCGAACAAGCTCCTGCCGGAACGGTTCTGGCGGCACAGATTCAATCGGGCGGCACGGGACTCAACATCCAGTCGGCGAGCGTGGTTGTCATTTGTGAGCCGCAGTTCAAGCCCTCGATTGAGAATCAGGCGATTGCCCGCGCCTATCGCATGGGACAGGCACGCAATGTTCTGGTACACCGTCTGCTCTGTGAAGATACGGTGGATGAGCGTCTGAGCGAACTGCTCGATGCCAAACAAACCGTCTTTGATACCTTCGCCGATACCTCTGCCGCCGCAGAGAATACACCGGAAATCGAACCGCAGACCTTCGACAAAATCATGCAGGACGAAACCGCTCGGATACAACAAAAATACGCCCAAAGCAGCAAGCCGACCGAATGACGCTATGCCTGCGGATATTGCAAGCGGGCAGTCAAATCGCCTGCCAATTCCGATGCCAGCTCCAAACTTGCCGCTTCTACCATGATCGTCAAGCTCCTGCCGCTGCGAGACGGTCGCAGGAGTGCTTCGCCATTGGCATGACTAGCTCGAATCCCCTCGGGTGTGGCATGAGAAGCCCATTCGGGACAATGTCCCATTGCCGGCACACCTTCGGTTTTAACGATACGCCGAACCGTATGACAGGTGGGGAGTTTGGCAAGCCATGCTTGCAAATCCGGCTCGGATTCCGCATGCAGGCGCAAGAATGTCGCCACCAGTACCAATGCGTCGAGCGTAAAGCCCTGCTCGAGCGCCAAGCTTCGAGCCTCGACATCATCGCCCGTAGAGGCAGACGCATAGCGCAAGACCCTGCCGCCGTACTGTGCCGCCATCCGTTCGGCGGCCGGCGGAACCCAATAGGGGAGTGCAACCGTCTGCTGCTGTGCGAGATACTGCTGTGCGACCAGCAAAAGCAGCCGCTCATAGAAAATCCAGCCCTGCTGTTCCGTATAGAGTGCCGCTGTCATACCGTCCGATGCCAACTGTACGGTTAAGCGAGAGCCACTGCCGCCGGCAAACAGCTGATGACAAATGCTGCGCAATTCCGAAGAAATCACATGAAATTCCGGCTGCATGGGCAACGCCTTCGGCAGGCAGCGTTGCACTTGAGTGGCATAGAGCAGCTTCAGCCCTGTGCCATCGGCGAGATTGCCATACTCCTGCCGATGCTGCCAAGCGGTTCGCTGTGGGTTGCAGATAGTCTGCCACTGCATCGCGGTGAGAGGCAAAAGCCCCCGACTCATACAATGCAGCCGATGGGCACCCAAATGCAACAGAACGCCGCAGTTTGCCTGTACGGACGCTGAACCCATCTCCACGGGCGATACCTCCGGCATAAGAATCGCCGTACCACCGGCGGCGGCAATTGCACCGCAGACCAAATACGCCGATGCTTTGGCATAGTCCGAGCCTGCCGCATAGCCCACCAAACAACGCTCTGCCGCTTCTGCCATGCCGAATCCAAGCCCTGCCAGTTGTTCCGGCACCTGTGCACCGAATACCATTCCATCCTCTTCCCAATCCGGCATTTGCCGTGCCTGCCACTGCATTCCCATATGATAGCCCCTTTCGGTTCGGTTTGTGATAGTATGATATCGCTGTATCACTGTATAAATAGTATCGCCGATTTTCCATTTGCTATACAAGGAGAGACCTATGACCTGGACATTACCCGATTATGTGATTGCAGCTTTCATCGCTGTACTGTTTGTGTGGGGCATTGTACACAGTATCCGACAGTGCAAACAGGGGAAATGCTGTTCCGGCTGTTGCGGAGATTGTTCGCAGTGCAAGCCAAAGCAGCCACCGCAAAATTAATTGGTATGATATTGCGATTTTCAGATACTTGTTGCAGGAATTGTCTACTTAAAAACTGGAAAAACTGCCGATAATTACTTAAAGCATGGCTTGTATTCCCGTTCTTTTATGGAAATTTTCAACAGGGGTTTGACAATGTTTCGATTCGCATGTATAATATTTTTGTCAGGAAGTGCGAAAATGCGTCCATGTTCGTTCATTCGGTGCATGACATCGGATGCAATCTGCCGCATATCCCTTGCTGATATGCAAAAGAAAAGAGGAGGATTTTTATGAAGCAAAAACAAAAAGCCTGCTTGACAGCGGCTATGGTTGCCTTGACTGCATTGAACAGCTTCGGCAGCGTTTCCGCAGCAGGCAATGGCGCAGGCGGTTACAGCTGGGAAGCCACATCGGGCTACCAAGAGGCAACCACAAGCGTCACCGACAACGGCAATGCCACCACCGTTACGTTCGAGAATGCCGACGATGGCTCGACTAATGCGGCAGGCTTCTGCACGACCCTGAGCGGTGCAGACTGGAGCGGCTACACAACCATGCGCTTCACGCTGACCAATAACGGGAACAGCACCATTTCGCTTGCCACCGCACTCAATACCGGCAGTTCTTGGGATTGGCATCAATCCGGTGTAACCACGGTTGAGGGCGGCAAGTCTACCGAAGTCACCTATTACCTCAATGCCGAGGAATGGAGCTTCGATGGCGAAACCGTTTCGGTCAGCAATCTCTATCAGCTTCAGCGTATCAACATGATGGTCATGGCTCCCTATGGCACAAGCACCGTCAGCGGCAGCATTACCATCTCCGATTTGGAACTGGGTTCGAGCAGTGCAACCACCGTTGAGCCGAAAGACGGCTTCTATGTCGATGGTGAGACCCTGCGTGATGCCAACCAAAATCCATTTGTCATGCGCGGCACGAATTATGCCTACTGCTGGTACAGCTGGGAGAACAATGCCGAAGCAACGCTGAAGGAAATTGCAGGCTATGGTGCAAACACCGTTCGTATCGTCTTGACCGATGGTGTGGCATATGGTTCGGCTGCCAATACTGCGGGCGAAGTCTCCAACTTGATTTCGCTCTGCGAGAAGTACAATCTGGTTGCTGTGCTGGAAGTCCATGACCCGACCGGTAAGGACGATACCGAATCGCTCTATACAGCCGCCAGATACTTTGCCGGCATTGCAAATTCCTTGGTCGGCCACGAGGATACCACCATCATCAACATCGCCAACGAATGGCAGGGCACGACCAATGACAGCGCATGGCAGAGCGCCTATATCGAAGCAGTCAAGATTATCCGTGATGCCGGTCTGAAGCACTGCATTATGTGCGATGCCGGCGGTTGGGGACAGGGCTACAGCACCGTTCTGAACGGCGGCGCAGCGGTTCTGGAATCCGATCCGGAAAAGAACTGCATGTTCTCCGTGCATATGTACGGCAGCGCAGGCGGCTCTGAAAGCACCATCAAAAGCATCATTGACGGCATGATTGCCCGTGACCTCTGCCTGGTCATCGGTGAATTTGGCTACCAGCACTCCGATGGCGATGTCAAGGAAGCCTACATCATGGAGTACTGCGAACAGACCGATACCGGCTGGCTGGCATGGAGCTGGTATGGCAACAGCAGTCCGGTGGAATATCTCGACATGAGCTCTGCCAATGTCGGCGGTACGCTGAGCAGCAATTGGGGTGAAATTGTCGTAAACGGCAGTAACGGCTGGAAGGAAACCTCTGAGATTTGCTCCATCTACACCGGCGAAACGCCCGTGACTACCACCACCACTACCACGACGACAACAACAACGGCTATAACCACAACAACCACTGAATCCACGACAACGACCACAACGACAACACCTCACTCTGAAGCAATTGTCACGCTGATTGGCGACGTCGACTGCAACAGTATCGTGAATGTTGCCGATGCTGTCCTGCTCTGCCGCTTCACTGCAGAAGACAATACCATTTCCGTCAGCGAACAGGGACGTGCCAATGCAGACTTCGACCGAAACGGCACGATCGATTCCGCTGATGCCTCGAAGCTGATTCGGAGCCTTGCCAATATTGCAGCATAAACAGCACAAATCCGGTTCTCTCATCTCTGAGAGAATCGGATTTCTCATATCCTTTTCGAAATGCTCTAATTGCATGCCTTTCTTGATTATTTTTCCGATTCAATTTCTGCCCAATCAATTTTGTGGTCTTTGAAGTAATAGATGCGGTCATGCTCGCTCAGTTCTCGCAGCACCCTACAAGGATTTCCAACTGCTATCACATTGGACGGAATATCCTTCGTCACTACGCTGCCTGCCCCAATCACCACATTATCCCCGATTGTAACACCCGGCAGTATCAACGCACCGGCACCAATCCAACAGTTTTTCCCGATATGCACGGGGCTGTTGTATTGATATGCCTGCTGTCGCAGCTCCGGCAAAATGGGATGCCCTGCCGTTGCGACCACAACCTGCGGTCCGAACATCGTGTAATCCCCAACATAGATATGGGTATCATCGACAAAGGTACAGCCGAAATTGCAATAGACCATCTTGCCGAAATGCAGATTGCCCGCTCCCATATTCGTGTACAGCGGCGGCTCGATATAACTGCCCTCACCAATCTCTGCGAACATCTCTTTCAGCAACGCATTTCGCTTGTCCATCTCGCTCGGACGTGTTTGGTTGAAGTCATACAGCCGATCCAAGCGTTTCAGCTGGTCTTCCATAATTTCAGGGTCACCCGGCAAATACAGCTCGCCGGTGTGCATCTTGTCTTTCATCGCCATAGAAAAACGCCTTTCCTTGTACAAAATCCGGTTCCACATAATGGTACAACCGGATTTTCTGTATTAATCCACAATCAATCTCTGCGGAAAATATCTCGTGTATAGACCTTGTCTACCACATCATCGAGACAGGCATCATAACGGTTTGCAATAATCGCATCGCTCTGCTGCTTGAACGCTTCCAAATCGTTCACAACGACACTGCCAAAGAATGTATCGCCGTCTTTGAGGGTCGGCTCATAGATGATAACCGTTGCACCCTTGGCCTTAATTCGTTTCATGACACCCTGAATCGAGCTCTGACGGAAGTTATCGGAGTTGGACTTCATCGTCAGACGGTACACGCCAATCGTAACCGGCTTTTCTTTGCTCGGGTCATAGGTACTACTCGCCTCATATGCCCCTGCAATTTCCAGCACTCGTTCGGCAATGAAATCCTTACGAGTGCGGTTGGATTCAACAATCGCCGTCATCATGTTCTGCGGTACATCTGCATAATTGGCAAGCAATTGCTTCGTATCCTTCGGCAGACAGTAACCGCCATAGCCAAAGCTCGGGTTATTGTAATGCGTACCGATTCTCGGGTCAAGACAAACGCCATCGATAATCGCCTGCGTATCCAGACCTTTCAGTTCTGCATAGGTGTCCAGTTCGTTGAAGTAGGACACACGCAAGGCCAGATACGTATTCGCAAACAGCTTGACGGCCTCAGCCTCGGTAAAGCCCATGAACAAAGTCGGAATATCCTCTTTGATGGCTCCCTCTTGCAGCAGCGTAGCAAAGGTATTAGCGGCTTTGACCAGGCGGTCATCTTCCGGGTCTGTGCCCACAATGATTCTCGAAGGATAGAGGTTGTCATACAACGCCTGCGATTCCCGCAAAAACTCAGGGCTGAAAAGGATATTCTTTGTCCGGTACTTCTCACGCACCGATGCCGTATAGCCCACCGGAATGGTCGATTTAATGACCATGATGGCATCAGGATTAACACGCAATACCAGTTCAATGACTTTCTCGACCGCAGAGGTATCAAAGAAATTCTTCTTGCTGTCATAGTTGGTCGGTGCAGCAATGACGATGAATTCGGCATCCTTGTATGCCGATTCACCATCAAGCGTTGCGACCAGATTCAACTCTTTTTCTGCAAGATACTGCTCGATGTAATCGTCCTGAATCGGCGATTTCTTCTGATTGATCAGCTCGACCTTCTCCGGAATGATATCCACAGCAATGACTTCGTGGTGCTGTGCCAGCAATGTCGCAATCGACAAGCCGACATATCCGGTTCCTGCTACTGCCACCCTCATATGCTTTTCTCCTACTAAAACTTATTAAGCAAAATAAAACTGCCAATTTCTCTAAACCTAAGGCCACATCGCACAAGGCTTATTTGTCAGATGAAACAAAAAGCGCAGAGAATACTCTGTGTATTCCCAAGCATTTTGTAAATATGGCAAAAACCGCAAGTAGATGCCGTGCGAAACCGCCAAGAGAACTTTGTGCGATGTTGCTTTCAAACAATACCCTTACACATATACAAATTCAAATCGCAAGTTCCTTCATATAACGCTTCAATGCGTCTTGCCAAGTTGGTAACGGAATAAAACCATTTTTAGCAAGTTTAGATTTATCAAGACGAGAGTTATGCGGTCTTTGCGCCTTTGAAGCTCCATATTCACTCGTTGTTACCGGAATCACTCTTGTTTGATAACCTGCCAAGCGAAAAATCTCCGCTGCAAACTCACTCCAACTGATAAATCCACCCTCATTTGTTGCGTGATAGTAGCCGTACCTTTCGCACTCGCACATATCTACCAGAAGACGGGCAAGATCCATGGTGTATGTAGGTGTACCAATTTGGTCATTTACAATTCTTAGTTCTGAATGCTTTTTGCCAAGATCCAACATTGTTTTTACAAAATTGTTGCCATTTGCGCCAAATACCCATGCAATGCGAACAATATAAAATTTCTGCAAAAGACTGCTCACGGCAAGCTCGCCTTCTAATTTGGTCCATCCGTACACATTCAACGGTGCATAATCCTTATTATCCGGTTCCCATGGTTCTGTTCCCTGACCGTTAAACACATAATCCGTAGAAATGTATATCATCTTGCAATCTAGTTTCTTGCAAACAGATGCAATATTTTTTGTCCCATCTACATTGATGGCATATACTTTTGACGCATTGCCTTCATCTTCAGCAGCATCAACAGCTGTCCATGCTGCACAATGTATGACAACATCCGGATTTACATTCGAAATGATCTCCTCTGTCTTTTGGGCATCTGTGATATCAAGCTTTTCATAAGATTCAATCAAATCAATCGATTCCATAATATCAGATCCTGTACATTCATATCCACGGTTTATCAATGTACGAATCACATCATGCCCCAGCAAACCACCTACGCCTGTTACAAATGCTTTCATTATTCATACCTCTGCACGATTTCCATACATTTTTTCATAGTAATTCCGGTATTCACCAGAAATAATCGTTTGCCACCATTCCATATGCTCAAGATACCACTGAATGGTCTTTTTGATACCTTCCTCAAATTTAGTTTCTGGCAGCCATCCAAGTTCTGTATGAATCTTTGTTGGATCAATAGCATAGCGCATATCATGGCCTTTTCGATCCTCAACATGCACAATGAGACTCTCCGGTTTTCCCAGTTCCTTACAAATCAATTTCACAATATCAATGTTTTTCATTTCATTATGACCACCGACATTGTAAACTTCTCCAACTTTACCTTTATGAATAATAAGGTCAATCGCTCTACAATGGTCTTCAACATAAAGCCAATCACGAACATTTAAACCTTCTCCATAGACAGGAAGTGGCTTGTCCGCAAGTGCGTTGGCAATCATAAGGGGAATCAGCTTTTCCGGAAAATGATACGGACCATAGTTATTAGAACACCGACTGATGGTGACCGGAAGATTATAGGTTCTGTGATAAGCCATAACTAGAAGATCCGCTCCGGCTTTGGAGGCACTATACGGACTGGACGTGTGAATGGGTGTTTCCTCCGTGAAAAACAAATCCGGTCTGTTTAAAGGAAGATCACCATACACTTCATCAGTGGAAACCTGATGATATCTCTGAATGCCGTATTGGCGGCATGCATCCATAAGCACTTGTGTGCCAAGAATATTTGTTTTTAAGAATATTTCAGGAGTTTCAATCGAACGATCCACATGCGATTCGGCCGCAAAATTCACAACTACATCAGGTTTTTCTTCCTCGAACAGTTGATTGACACCTGCTCTATCACAAATATCAAGTTTTACAAATCGAAAATTCGGATTATCCATAACCGATGCAAGTGTTGACAAATTGCCGGCATATGTCAATTTGTCTAGGCAAACAATTCGATAATTTGAATGCTTTTTCAACATGTAAAACACAAAATTGGAACCGATAAATCCGGCACCTCCTGTAACAATGATAACCATAATATAACCTCCTTAAAACTCTATTTTCAATTCGGCGAGCGATGGGTGACGCTTATCTTTTTCGCTAAGCACGAGTTCTTCTGTTTCAGGCCATTCAATTCCAATATCCGGATCATCCCACTTCAGCCCACCTTCATCTTCAGGATGATACAATTCATCACATTTATATGCAAATTCAGCATAATCGCTCATAACCAAAAAACCATGTGCAAATCCACGTGGTATCATCAATTGCCGCTTGTTCGCCTCTGAAAGAATCACCCCAACCCATTGCCCATAGGTTTCACTGCCTCTGCGCAAATCCACGGCAACATCAAAGACTTCCCCTTTCAAGACTCTGACCAGCTTGGCTTGGGAATATTTCTTCTGAAAATGCAGTCCTCGCAAAACACCTTTTCTGGAACTGGATTGATTATCCTGCACAAATTGATACTGTAATCCGGCAGAACGAAAATCTGCCGCATTATAGGTTTCCATGAAATATCCTCGCTCATCTCCAAAAGCTGTGACATCAATTAAATATAAACCCTTTATTTTGGTTTCCTTGAACACAAATTTTCCCACAACAGTTCTCCTTAGTAGATTATTTTACCTTCGGCAACTTTTTTCAAATGTTGTCCATACGGCGACTTTCCATATTTTGCAGCTGAGTGCATAAGCTTTTCTTTATCAATCCAGCCATTAATATAAGCAATTTCTTCAGGTGCCGATATTTCTATTCCTTGACGTGTTTGAACCATTTTGACAAAGTTAGTCGCCTCCGCAAGGCTATCCATTGTCCCGGTATCAAGCCAAGCAAATCCACGACCAAGAATCTGAACATCGAGTGTTTGCTCATGTAAATACATTTCATTGAGCGTGGTAATTTCCAATTCACCTCGATCCGATGGTTTAACAAGGTTAGCTTTTTCACTGACGCCTTCCGGATAAAAATAAAGACCAGTAACTGCATAATTGCTTTTGGGATTAGCCGGCTTTTCTTCTATGGAGCACACCTTGCCCATAGCATCAAAATCCACAACACCGAAACGCTCCGGGTCCGGAACATAGTATCCAAATACAGTTGCACGCTTACGTTCTTCTGCATTTTGTTTAGCAGATCCCAACAATTTTGAAAATCCGCTTCCATAAAAAATATTATCACCTAATATCATTGCACAAGCATCTTGCCCAATAAAGTCTTCACCAATAATAAATGCCTGAGCAAGTCCGTCCGGACTTGGCTGTTGCTTATAGCTGAGTCTAATGCCATACTCCGATCCGTCGCCAAGTAATTGTTCAAAATTCGATAGATCCGTAGGCGTTGAAATAATCAATATTTCTTTGATCCCTGCCAACATAAGAGTTGACAACGGATAATAGATCATGGGCTTATCATATATGGGAAGCAGTTGTTTCGAGGTTACCATTGTCAACGGATATAATCTAGTGCCAGAGCCACCGGCAAGAATAATTCCCTTCATGAATTTACCTTCTTTCTTAAGTTTCATTCTTACACTGCAAAATTACATCACAAATCCGATCTACATCTGCTAATTCCAAATCAGCATATAACGGCAATGTTAATACCCGCTTGCTGAGGTACAATGCAACGGGTGTTTGGTATACGTCATAAGTTCCATGGAAACAATCAAAAGAATTCGTCAATGGATAAAAATACTTTCTGGCACCAATCCCATTCGCTGCCAATCGATCCATGACCTCATTTCTGGATGCACCAAACCGCTTTTCATCAAACACAACCGGAAAATAAGCATAATTGGGCTGCGTGTCTCTCTGAATAGGACTAAACTGAATTCCTGCAACACCTTCCAAACGACTTCTGTAATGTAAGACAATACCCTCTCGCTTTGCGATTTCAGCGTCAATATGTCTCAAATTGCACAAGCCCATCGCCGCAGAAAACTCATTCATTTTCGCATTGGTGCCAACGCTCTCTACAATTTCCGGTCCTCTTATTCCAAAATTTTTCAAGTTGTACAGCGCATGTCCAAATGCATCATCATGAAAACTAACTGCACCTCCCTCAATGGTGTTGAACACTTTTGTGGCATGAAAGCTAAAGCAGGAAACATCTCCATACGAGCCAATCCCTCTTCCTTTATATCTCACGCCAAACGTGTGCGCTGCATCGTAGATTACTTTCAGACCATACTTTCTCGCAATACGTTCGATTTCCTCAACATTACATACATTTCCATATACATGAACCGGAATAATTGCACAAGTTTTGTCCGTAATCAAAGCCTCAATTTTTGTAACATCCATTGTAAAATCCATGGGATTGACATCGCAAAATACGGGAGTTAAACCATTTCTTACAATCGCATGTGTTGTTGAAGCAAACGTAAACGGTGTTGTGATGACCTCACCCTGCAAATTCAACGCCTGAATAGATAATTCTAACGCCATATGCCCGTTTGTAACAAGATCAATCTTATCTACATCCAGGTATTGAAGAAGTTTTTGCTGCAGCAAGTTATGTTTACTACCCATATTTGTCAGCCAGTGACTTTCCCATATATCTTTTATTTCCTCGCAATACTCCTCATAGGCAGGCATGGAGGAACGCGTAACAAGGATTCTATGGCTCATTTATAAAACCCTCCATTCACATCCATATATCATTGACTTCATTCAATATAATTTTTATTGTAAATTCGAGACAATTAGCTTTCTTTTCAGGGAATTCATAACCGGAATATTTTCCACATATTCTATACGGATCACTGCATCTGCTCCCAACGTCCGTTTAAAACTTTCTACTTCTTTTTCACAAGAGGGCTTTACATCTGTATTGGCAGTGATTCTCAGCGTATACTCAGTCGCTGTTTCTTGAATAAACTGCCATTGTTCGATGCCCTTTGAAAGGCGCATTGTCCGACACAATAAGAAGGGAGATACGACTTCGCCTTTGGTATCATAAATTAAATCCATTCTTCTGCCATACAATTCCGTAAGTACAGGCAATTTGTCTCGACTCTCCCTGTGCATTTTTGCAACATCACCGGTATCATATCGAATCATTGGGAACGCTTTATTGAACAAATCCGTTACTACAATTCTGCCCAGTTCTCCATCTTCAGCGGGTTCATCGCTTTCAAGCTTTAGGATCTCAAAATAATAACTTGCCCAGTTCAAATGATACAATCCACTCTTGCCAATTTCTTGTCCTAAAATTCCGTTTTCAGTATTACTGTATCGTGCGTACACACCAACATTATCCCCAAAAAAGGCACGTAGCTTATCCTTAACTTCATCTGTCAAGGCTTCCGAAGTTGAAATAATCGTCGAAATGCAAGAGTTATTTGTAAAATGTGCAGACCAGAAGTCGACTGCCGTTTCAAGCGTCGAAGGGTATGCCATCAACGCTGTACATTTCTTCTCTACCATAACATGATAATATTCTGTCAAATTTTTTTCATTCAGATTGCAAATATCCAATTGCCAAATATTATCTCTTTCTTGTTCCACAAGCGTGGCTGTAGGCTTTGCGCGAAGGTAGCACATGGGATCTTGATCAAGGTATCCCGCCATTGTACCAAAATACTTCAAATCCGCAATATGACGTTCTCTTTTTGCAAGATCTTGAATTACAGTAAACGGAATTCCCGTAGAACCAGAAGTGTGCATCTTATGTGTTGGTTGTCCATCGTATGCATGCACCATTATTTCATCATAATGCTCGTTTAAAATCGTTTTGTTCATGACGGGAAAATCGGATAAACATACGCCATCCTCTCGAATTCCGGAGTAATATGCCGTATGATGAATCGCATATTTCAGAAGTTCTTGCAAAGCAGATACATTACCTGCATTTACACTTATGGCATATTCCACACTGCTCATTTTTTTATCAATATCCTGCATTGCCTTCTTCAAGCCATCGCTATAGGTAACGCCTTCTCTAAACAAGTATTTCATCATAATACAACCTTTTCCTTCCATATAAACTCGTTCTTTTGCTTCCACCAGCTTATACAATGTGTGAATAACAGGCAATTTCAAGGCATGTCGTTCTGCAATTGTTAACAATGTGCCTGCCAAATAATCATTTTCAGTTTTTCGTTCATTTAAAACATCCATCAACATAGAAGTTTTCTTGCTGCCATTATAAGATACATAGTACTCAATGATGTCCTGTATGTCATTCACTCCCAAAGGCACTTGCTCTGCTTCTGCAACTTTCAAAAATTCTTCCATTGCACTGATGCAGATTTGCTGGAGTTCGCCATAATATTTAAACATACTATAATCTGCACCGGTTAGTGCTGTTACACTGTTTCCGGCAACATTCAACATCCATTTTTTCCAAACCATATATCTAATGTTTGTCTCAAAGTAAACATCAATCTGAGCAGCTTTCAGCCAATCATACACGGCATGTGCTTCCGCCTGCCACTGTTCATTGCTGCTTCCGATATGCATTGCGCCGGCATTTTGATAATAATATGCAGCTTCTTTCCAATATGTATTGGGTCCTTGCACATATCCTTCCAATACAACACGATCAGGGAATTTGGATTTAAAAAATTCATAGGAAAAGATTCCATTTTGTAATGGCAATATTTTGGTCTTTTTTGTTACAACGCATTTAATGTCTTTCAGTGCAGATTCTAAATCATAATTTTTTACGCACACAATTAAAACATCAAGTTCTCCATTAATTTCTTCCTTTGTCGAGACAATTTTCGGTGTAAATCTAGAACCATTGATTGTTATTTCGGTCGCTTCCAAGTTCTGTCGTATTGCACCACTTGCAATTAAGTAAAATTGATCGGCATACTTCTTATAAAGAAGATCTGCAATCGGAACTCCAATCGCACCAAAACCAATTAACGCAATGTTACAACCTGCTTTCATTTATATTCCTCCTCAATCAAATCTGTATGAAACATTCCAATCAGCATATTATTTCCGTTTTCGTCCAATACTTTTAACTCGTTGTATATTTGCAAAATTGTTGCACGCAGTCGCTGCTTGTTTTCGGAAACAATGTAAAATCGGCAAATAATTTGTTTTAATGTACCTTCCTCATTTACAACGTCACCTTCTCGGTAGCTTGGATTAACCGAAACAACATCGGGAAGCGCTGAAATTTTGTCTAAGCCTTTGATTATTTTTATGGTTCCAATTCTGACAAGCGGAGACAGCTTACACATAATTTGATTTGGTTTTGGATTGCTACAGGGTTCCAAATCATGATCAGCAACCTTGCCATTTAACGCCAAATTAATATACATCTCTTTTGCATCAATCCCTGACACTCTTGAGATCAGCAAATGCTCCTGTGCGCCATTGAGCCGATAGCCCGGCTCATATGCTCTAACCGTGCCCGATTTATCAACGAAACATTGAAAGAATATAGATCCATTTTTTAAATTCAAGCCACGAATTAGATTCTGCACATATACATCCGTACGTGCTAAATAAGAGTCAATATATCTAGATGGGAAAATATAGCAAATGGGTAGCTGCACTAGATTGGATTTTTCTCGATACGTATAACGATCGCACATACCAACAAAAATAGGATTTCCTTCTTGTATTACATAATAAGAAATCACCTCATCGCCGGTCATATATTCTTCAATTAGGTATTTTTTTGATTTCGAAAATGATAATGCATATGTAATTGCTTCTCTTAATTCATCTTCATTTTGGCACACTCTGATTCCCTTGGAACTACAGGAATCAACAGGCTTTACAATCACCGGATAAACTATCTCATCTGATTTCTCAATATCAAACTCACGAATAGTTGGTACGTCATATTCTCTGCACTTTTTTTTAAATTCATCTTTTCGTGTCATAACTTCAAATGCCTCCGAAGAAGCATATGCCGGAAGCCCCAATCTTTCACATAGTTCACAGTAAGTAGGAAGCAATGCCTCTGCTACACCAACAACAACTCCATCGACTTTTTCTCTCAAAGCAAATGCTTCTAATGCATCAACATCAATTGCATTGATATTTTCAGCTTGATCTGCAAACTGCTTTGCATATGCGTTAGGATCATAGTCAGTAACAATCGTGTAAGCACCCATTTCTTTAGCCTTCTGAATTAAACTGACCGTCTCCGGGTTTGCGCCCAAAACTAGCAATTTTTTTTGAGCCATTTGATTTATCATCCTTCCTGTATTTCAAATCGTTTGTTCTTTTGAGACTTTCGACAAAATCTGTTTTATCGTCATAAATCCTTCAAGTTTCAATAAATAAGAGCCTGCTATGTAAATGAACATGCCGCATACCAATTGCAATAAAATAGTTAACAAATCGTTAAAACCCAATAGTTTCAGCGGCATAATGCATATGCCCATTATGACAGATAAAAGGATACCTGGTACTATGTCTTTTAATTGTTCAATATACCCATAGCCTAATAACTTTCTATTCGGCCAACTGTTTATAATTTGATTCAACAAGCTCGTAACAAGTAAACTGTATGCCATTGCCTTTACGCTGATATTCATTGTTATAAGTACGGCGGCAAATCCAACTGTTTTTTTTGCTATTTCCAAGATTAAAAACAAATCACTGCGTCCCAAAGCCTTAATTGCGTTTAAATTTGCAGTGTGAATTGGGTAAAACATGAACGTGACACAAAAAATTCTCATATACGGCAAACAAGGAAGCCATTTTTCTGTAAGTACCAAGCGAATAAACGGTTCACCAATAAATGCAAGTCCCATCATACATGGTCCTAAAATATAAACACTGACCTGTATGGATTTTCGTGTCATCGCTTTAACACGAGCAATATTATCTTGTTCTTTAGATAATGTAGGAAGTAACACACTGTCAATTGCTGCATTAACATTACTGATGAACAAATTTGGAAATTGCCTTCCTCGATTATAATATGCCAAATCAGAGGAAGTATACTTTCCTGCAATAATTAATTGTCGTATTTCATTATAGATGGTATCAATTAGTGCAGAAACAAGCAATTTCCACCCATAGGAAAACAATTGCTTTAGACGCTGGCGAGAGAACGTCTTCTTAGGTCGCCATTTTACTGTAATCCAAAGAATGATCGTGCTGACCAGAACATTAAAAACTTGTTGGACAACAAGCGACCATACTCCAAATCCATTATATGCCATAACGATTCCAATTGCAGCCGCCCCGATTGTCCCACTGAGGGTTGCAAAAAAGAACCGTTTGAATTGCATTGTTTTGCTGATATATGCCTGCTGAATATTTTTCACACCGGAGATTATAACTTGCAAGCCCAGAATCCGAATCAACATTGTTAACTCGTCTCTGTGATACAAATTGGAAAAAAGAGGAGCCGCAATAAACAACAGTATATATATTATGATGCAGGAGACAATGTTAAACCAAAACACTGTTGAAAAGTCTACATCATCTGCATCTTTTTTTTGAATTAATGCATTTCCCAACCCGCTGTCAACAAACACATTTAAAATTGTTATTAACACTGTAACAATTGCGACCAATCCGTAATCATCTGGAAGAAGCAGCCGTGCAAGAATAATCTCAAGCACTAATTTAACACCTTGTGCACCGACTCGCTCCGCAAAGCGCCACGCCACATTTGATAAAACCTTGCTTTGCATATTCTCTACCTACAAATTACGCATTATATTGATGAGTCTTTCGATACACTTTCGACATTAGTGTACGGAAAAATGAAATATTAGCAAGACACAAAATCACATTTCGTAAAAACCCTCTGCAATATTTTTTTGCCTGTTTTATCTCTTCCACATCATGGTTTATAGCAATCAATCGATATGCCTTATTATAATACATCTGATTGACTTTTTCTAAAACGTCCTCTGAAATTCTGTACTTTTTTATCATTACAATTCTGACATCATGTAAACTCTTAGCACGCTTATAGGCTTTATTCGGCATTGATGTATGCACTGCACTTTCATGCCCAACCCGATAAACAGCGGTTGTTTCGTTTTTTAAGCAAATTACTTTTGAGGTGGCCAATGCATGTGCAAAAAACTCAAAGGAAAAATCCATAGAATTCAGTCTTTCAAAAGTCTCATATAATTCGGCTGTATATAGCCACGTCATGGGCGCAGTATATCCGGGATATAATATCCATTGCTCCAATGTATAGTCACAAGGATATTGCTCCGGATGTTCCATCATTAGATTTGTACACATCAACTCTTTTTTTTGATACCAGATGTTGAAGTCTGTAAAGCACAAACCACAATCAGAATGCTTTAACATACAATCCATTTGTTTTTGCAACTTTTTTTCATCAATCCAATAATCATCTCCATCACATAAAGCGATATATCGTCCTCTTGTGTTTTGATGAATGATCTTGCTGATTGCATGATTATGCTTTGAGTATTGATTTTCTGTTTGGTAAATTGGTTTCACAATATCAGGAAATTGCTGTTCGTATTGTCTTATTATTTGAGAAGTACCATCTGTTGATGCATCATCATGCACAATTATCTCAAATGCAAAATTTGTAATCTGCGATAAAAAGCCGTCCATTGCCTGCTCAATAAACAGTTGGTGATTATAAGCTAAGCATTTAATTGTGACAAGTGGATCTTTTTCCTTCCATGTCGCCATGATTTGTTCTTGTGTTTTGTTAATCATATTTTATCTCCTCTTTATCTTTTCTCCATTGTTCAATCGACTGTATTTCTCTCATCAAGCAGAAACATATCGTAATGATACAAGGGCTTTGCTTATGTGGGCAAAAAACGGCTTTTTCTATTTTGTAATTTAAAAAAGAAAAATATAAAAAATAGAAAATAAAATGCATGGGTATTACTTTTAAAGTAAGTTGCCAATAAAAACATTGCAATCACAAATATATATCGTTCAAAATATTGCATGTCCGATCTGCTTAAAATATTCACTGTGCTAAACCGTTTTGCTTCCAAAAGTGTCGCATGGATTACACTTCCAAAAAAACTCAAGAAGACAATTAAACCAGGCAATCCAAAAAGCAAAATATAGCGCATATACAAAGGATCTGTATTCATGTAAGGATTTCCTTTGGCAGTAGAATATCTTCCATCACCAATAAACCATGTTTTCAATTTATCTGGAATAAAGTACATGTCATTTAGGATCACAGTCCAAGAGTTCGTCGTTTTTCCTTGCTCAGCCAATTCATCAGAGAAGAAAAATTCAAATGCCCATTTTATTGTCTTGTCATATTTCGTAACAAAAAGTTGCAGCTGTTCTTGAAATACTATACATAACCCAACCAAAATTCCTACTATTATGCAAATTCGGATTATAATCTTGATTTTCAAGATTCTCTTACTGTCCATCCAAAGGAAAAGAACAATAGAGCAAACGATTCCGATGATAATACTCCGTGCCAGTAACAAACCTGCCAACGCCTGTATCGTATATAAGCCAATATACTTTAATGGACTTTTTCTTTCGATAAAATAAAGAAAAACAGTACTGATCAACGAAATTGAAATAATAATTGAGCCGTAATCAAACCTTGCACCTATGCCACATGTTCGACCACCATATGTCATCAAAAACTCCGTTCTGGTGTTCCATCTTTGAATATCGATCAAAAACTGCTTAAATGTCGAATTAAAAAAAACCGCTATAATGATTGCACTTTGCACGACATTAATATTAATATATGATTTGAGAACATCACGAAATCGCCAATTAATATCTTGGCCGACATAAGCCACCAAATAGGCACCCAAAAAAGGCACAACCATCAATATGATGCATTCTTCCTTATAAAATGAAAAGTCATTTTCTCGATTTACCAGAATACTAAATAGTGCTGAACCTAACAATGCCAGAAACAGTATCATGATTCGTTTATCGCTTCTGGTTATCTCTCTTCTGATATTCGGATGAAAAACAATGCAGATAAAAAACACTATTGCACCCATAAGCGCAGTCACAACTCTTGTGGGATAAGGAAAAAAGGTGAAGTTCGTATTAAACACGAAAAAAAATAGCGCAAAATAAAAAATAGTTTTTTTTACCAGCATTTATTTCAATCCTATCGAAATGATATCACGAAATGCACCGCTAATTCCAGTATAGAATTTACGATAATTTCCGGTCAATAAGTGCTTTATTATTATTATGCATTGACGCATATGTGAATGTTGTTTCAATTGATCGAGATCACTCCAAAATCGAATACAGGCATCCAATTTTTGATTGTTCTCGATAATCTTACGTTCTTTTATGCTCAAAAACCTTAAATATCGTTCTCTCCTGACCTTTGGAAGTTTGTTTGTGTTTGATTTCCAAACCTTCATCGTATCAGACAAGCTTTTGCCATGTGTTCCAATTACGTTATTTCCATGTTGCCTGTAATAAAATGTAATTTCATCAATTGCTTCAATCGACTGATGTAACCCGGCCATAAGTGATAGCCAACCATCATGCAACCAACCGGCTGGGATTTCATCGATCATCTCAACCAGTTCTTTAGACACTGCCATAGCTGCACCTGTAACAAAACATTTTTGTAGAATTAAATCAAAAGGTGTATTTTTGTTAAGTTTGATGGGATCAAAATGCACAGATTCCCACAATGTGCAATTCATGGGCACACCTTCTGCGTTTACAAGCATGCCATTGCTAAAATATAGCATTTTTTTTGTTGCATGGATTTGCTTTAAGAAGCATGCAATTTTATTTTCCATCCATATATCATCTTGATCACAACAAAAAATATAATCACCTGATGCATATTTCATCGCTTTCAAGAAATTAGCTGCTACACCCAAACGTTCTGTATTTCGCAAAATATGATATTCAATATTTGATCTTTTTAAGTAATTCTCTGCTAACGCTACGGTGTCATCTTCAGATATATCATCTACCATTACAATTTCATCCGGCAAACGTGTTTGCTTTAGAATGCTCTCAAGTTGTTCAATGATATATTTGCTTCCATTAAACGTACACAGAGATACCGATATTTTCAATAAAAAACCTCCTATCGTTTATAATTCCAAAAACGATCCACTAAATATTTTGTGGAATTTAAAAACCATTTTTGCTTTCTGGAAGTAGTAATTTTTCCGGTCACTTGATTTTCATTATGATTTGCACTAATTGATGGGGTATAAAGCACCTTTTTTTCGTTTTCGAGGACTAATTCCGCAATTAAAATTTCTTCTCCATACATAAATATTTTATCTGCATTATGAATCAAGGCAGTAACCAAATCTCGATGAACGGCAAAAATGCTTCCATGCACAGCATAGACCTCGCCACCTGCATATTCTCTTTGATTTCTCTTAATACTGGCCATTAATTTTGATAATTTAAAATAAATGTTATAAAAAAGCATATTAGAAAAAAACAACTTCCTTATGCGCATTTTAAATTTCGATGGTCTTGCCAATGCAAAGGGATTTTGATTTTTTCCGGTTGTAGCTAACATGACTTTTGTACCAAGACACCATACGTCAGGATCATAGTCCCTATCAAACAGCTGCTCCAAATAACTCTTGTCTAGAAATGTAATATCCGTATTACTAATCAAGGCCCAATCGTATGCGACATTCTCTGAATATGTTCGAATGCCATATAAGCAGCCATGCAAATATCCTAAATTTTCAGGGGGTGTAATAATTGCGCTTTTTAATGGCAGATTTTCTAAAGCAGTCAATTTTGAACGGTTCTTGCAACTATTCAGCGTAATAACATACACAATTTCGTTTGTTGTTTTTTGTTCGCTCAAATGAGCACCAAATGAAACAATTTCATCTTCATTATTATAGCAGGCAACCGAAATCAGTATTGTCTTTTTCAAAGCGGCCCATCCTTTTTAAACAATTTTGCTAAGAAATTCTGAAGCTGATGATTGAAAGTACTGTAACAATGCCCCTTATCCTCTACTGGCCATACAGTAAAATTAAATCCGTTTTTTTGAAATATACCCGAGTAATTAGTCACATACATTGAAAATTCTGGTGGTTCATTCAAGCTATAGCCCATATGTCGAATCGCTAGCACATTTCTATTAAACTGAATATCCGCAGAATCCCTTATCCAACCTCGATTTTCACCGTAATGCAATTGTTGAGAAGGACTAAACGCTCCAATATGCATGAAATATTTGTTAAATAATACTCCCGTATACAAAGCGCCGGCTCCACCCATTGATGCCCCTGCAACCGCATGATAATGTGCATCGTGTATAATATAATCGGAATAACGATCTTCGACATACGCTATCAGGTCCGCAAAATAATTTCGAATATAATTATAATAGCAATCACTATCATATCTACCTGCTTTATTTGTAGGAAGCGATGGCATGACAACCACCATAGGCATTAAGCCATATTTAACTATCCAACTATTTAGATTTTTTATTATCCCATTATTTTGCCATTCTTGTGCACTTCCTTGACCATGGAACAGAAACAAAACCGGAAATTGACCGGGTTTGTCCGGCAGTAAAATATTACCATTATGTATCCCTTGGCAATATGTTCTTCTTTCATCCTTCCAGCTAACAAAAGGATCGTATATACACATATCAGACCTCTACTTTCTCATCAATATTCAGATTCTTTTAATTTGTCCTTATCTTTTTCTTACACAGGAACTTTTTCAAAATGCCCCAAAACAGATTGTTCATGGTCAACAATACCGCTGTAACCGTTCCTTTTTTCAATGCATCCTTATATAAAATATAATGATGCCGAATGAGCTTCATCTTGCTACCACTAGAAAGGGAATTTTCATGCTTACAATAATATGCCAAACATATCGGCAATCGATAACATGGTGATTTTTTGATTACTTCAAACCACATAGCATAATCATTATTTTTCTTGATGTCCGCAATTTGAACCAAGCCCACATATTCCGCATCATACATCACTGTCAAACAGCCCATCCAGCAATAATGATACAGCATAATTTTCCCGACTTTATTGGGTCCGATATGCACATAAGGTTGATAGACACCATTCAAGCAGATACGATAGTCTGTATAGGAAAAATGGTAACCATTTCTCTGCATAAATGCAATTTGCTTTTCCAATTTTTCCGGAAACCAGATGTCATCGCTGTCCAAAAATGCGATCCATTTTCCTTGTGCTTCTCGCAGCGCATAATTTCTTGCAATAGCTGCACCACTGTTTTTCGGATTTTTAAGAAAGCGAATTCGTTTATCCACCAAAAATGGTTGCACCACTTCTTCCGTGTGATCCGTTGAACAGTCATCCACAATAATTAATTCCCAATTTGTATAGGTCTGTGCCAAAACCGATCCAATGGTTTCGCCAATGTACTGTGCCGTATTGTATGACGGCATAATAATTGAAACTAGTTCCTTTATCATTGCACAGCTCCCTTTATAATTCGGCATGGAACACCAACCGCAGTGGCACCCGCCGGGATATCCTGATTGACCAATGTACAAGCACCAATCACCGCACCCGGACCAATCATACGTCCGGATTCTCCGCCTTTGGATATGATGTTACTCCGCATACCGATATATGCACCCTTGCCAACTACAATTGGCAAATGACTCTGATTTCTTCCGTGACAAGCAAAATATACCCCATACGAAATAATAACATCATCTTCAATTTTCAGCATGTCATAACACATATCATCCAGATAGCATTTCATGCCGATAAAGACATTCTTTCCAATCTGAAATCCACACCGGCGATACCAAAAAATTCGCATACGATTGGAAACGCAGTTCGGTGCAACACACTGACAAATCCATTTCCGAATCGGCTTTTTGATAATGGTGAGAATTGAATAGTCATAATAATACGGAGCCGGTTTGCCATATCGTTTTTCATACAGCTTTTTCAGCAGTCTCACCTGCTGCTCACCCCCAACAGTTGTTTAGCTTCTGCCTGCTTTCGGTCATATTCCTCTTGATTGACTTTCCCGATGACGAGCAGATAATCGCCGTAATCAGCAGCTGTCGCCATTCCGTCCTCAGTGATACCTTCCTGCTTAATAAACGCCTTTGTAACCGTCTGAAATACAATCTTGACATCTCCCAAAAAGGTAATGTCCTCGATATATTTCAGATCATATGCAAGCTTATCCTCCCACCTGATCGCATTGCGTCCGCTAACCTGTGCAAGTCCGGATAGCCCCGGTCTGACCGTATGCCGTTTGCGTTGTTCTTCTGTCATAAAAACCATGTCCCGAACCAACTGTGGTCTTGGACCTATCACACTCATATCCCCTTTCAGGATATTAAATGCCTCCGGAAGTTCATCAAAACTTGTGGCGCGCAGCATTTTTCCGAATTTCGTCAGGCGAACATCATCCGGCAACAAGTTGCCCTGTGAATCCTTCGCATCGGTCATTGTACGAAATTTATAGAGCTTAAAGATCTTCTCGTCCTTACCCGGACGCTCCTGTGTAAACAGTATCGGACTGCCTAGCTTACACCGCACCATAATTGCTATGATCAGATACAGCCACCAGAATACCGCAAGCGCCAACAAAGCACACACAATATCCAGCAATCGCTTGACATAGTTCTTATACATCACTCACCTCATTCAAAACAAGCTCTAATGATCTCGATTACCTTCGCTTGCTCTTCGGCAGTCATCTTATTGTCACTCGGCAAGCAAAGACCCCGATGGAAGATATCCATACCGACATCCAACGGATTGCCGTCTGTTCCAACCGAACCGCCTGCGATATAGGCATTGGTTCTGGCTCTACCGTTGCCTTCTCGTGTAACAAAATCGTTCATCCGATAAATTGGCTGCATATGCATGGGCTTCCAAATCGGACGACCTTCTGCGTTACAGCTCGCAAGCACGTCCAAAATCTCGGTCGGGCAGCTTTTACCGTGCTCCGGCACATAGAGTGCTTCGCTTTCGCCACGCACCTGTTTGCACATGGCTTCCGGATCGATAATCATACAGGAAAGCCAAAAGTTCGGTACCGATACGGCTGCATCAAACGGATTCACCTGCACCGGCAGATCCTTTAAGCCCTCTCGATAACGTTCATAAATCGCTTTTTTCTGTGCGATATGTTCTTCCAGATAGGGCAGCTGTCCTCTCACCACACCGGCAATCACATTGCTCATACGGTAGTTGTAACCCAGTTCCTCATGCTGATACCAAGACGCATTCTCACGGCTCTGTGTAGACCATTTCCGGACCTTTTCGGCCGCTTCCTTGCTATCCGTCAACAGCATACCGCCGGCACTGCCGGTAATGATTTTATTACCATTGAAGGAAATCACACCGTAATCACCGAGACGCCCCGTTTGTACACCCCGATAAGTAGCACCGAACGATTCTGCCGCATCTTCTACAATGACAGCACCATGTTTTTGACAGATGGCACGAAGCTCATTCATCTTGCCCGGTGTGCCATACAGATGCGCCAAAACAACAACTTTTACATCCGGATGCAATTCAAATGCTTTTTCCAATGCGACCGGATCCATATTCCAAGTGTCATACTCTGTATCAATGAAAATCGGGATACCGCCTTCATACACAACCGGATTGACAGTTGCATCAAAGGTCATGTCTGAGCAGAACACTTTATCGCCCGGACGAACGTCTGCCAGCTTCATAGCCATATGCAGAGAGGCTGTACCGGTCGACAATGCGACCGCATAGCCACAGCCGATTTTCTCGGCTGCAATCCGTTCCACCTCATTGATATTTGCACCAACGGTAGACATCCAATTGGTTTTGAATGCTTCCTGCATATATGCCAATTCTTCTCCATGCATGGTGGGACTGCTCAGCCACACCTTTCTACCAAACGCAGTGAATTTCTTACCGAGCATATTATCAACCCTTACCATCTTTTATCGTTATCAGCATTCCGAATATCATCTCACAATTCGATACACCAAGTATCGCAATCTATACAAAACGCTTCTTCGTGATGTATAATTCATTCCAAGCTTGCAGCAGCCAAATGTCTCACACACAAAGGGACTCCATGACATGTTGTTCTAAATATTACGATTTTCACCGCATAGGCAGCATTCTATATGTGATGGTATCATCCTCTCTGTTGCGTGCATTTGCAAAAAGATACACGCTTTCAGCTTTGATTATAGCACAATCTTTGCGACTTGTCAAGCATTATACCCGATTCTGCGAGCATTTCTGTTGATTGCCCTCTTTTGAAATGGTTCTCATATTATTTTCGGGCATTTTGCTCAAATAAAGGTGTGGAAATATGTACATACTTCCAGATTATTCCAATGCTTTTTATCTTTACGACCCGACCGATTAACCGATCACCCTACGACAAAAACTATTGCACCTTCAACCTTTTTGTGGTATAATGGAATTATATTTTGATGCTGTTCTGAAAGGAGTTCTCCATGCAAAGAAAAAAGCTCACAGGTTTCTCATTCTTTTTTTCCACGCTGCTTGCAACCGGCAGCATACAGCCATTGGCCACCCATGCCGCCACTTACGAAACTGAACAGTCCTATGGCAGTTACCTGTCCTACCAAACGATCGACACCGACGAAGACGGCACTGCGGATGCCGTTGCCCTCACCGATTGTGACACATCCGTCACAACCATTACCGTACCCGATACGATTGCCGGACTGCCGGTCACCAGCATTGGTCGATCTGCCTTTGCTTGGTGTAGTGACCTTGTCAGTATCACGCTGCCCGACACTTTGACAACCATCTCAACCAATGCGTTTTATCAATGTGAAAGTCTGGTCAGTCTTGCAATTCCCGAACAAGTTTCCGAAATTGCAGTGGCTGCGTTTGTCGGCTGTGACAGTTTGCGGTTCATTTCAGTGGATGCCGACAACCAATGCTACAGCAGTCAAAACGGTGTCTTGTTCGACAAAGAGCAGACAACTTTGCTCTGTTATCCCGCATCGCATAGCACCACGCGCTACAGCATTCCGGATACCGTCACGATGATTTACGACTATGCTTTTTACGAATGCCGTAATCTCCTCTCCGTCACAATGCCGGACAGCGTCACCCGCATCTGTTCTTGGGCATTTGCCTACTGCAACGCCCTCACCGATATCACGATTCCCGATTCGGTCACGTCCATCTCCACCCATGCCTTCTATCATTGCTCCGGTCTGAAATCCGTCTCCATCGGCAGCGGTATCAAAACAATCGCCCGCTATACATTTTATTCCTGTTCCGGGTTGCAAACCGTCTCTATCCCGAAAACAGTCACCTCCATTCAAGCCTCTGCATTTGAAAGCTGTTCGCTGCTGGCCACCATCAACATTTGGAATCCCGACTGCACGATTGCCGACTCGGCTGCAACCATCTGCAATTCTGCGACTTCCGATGGCGAATTCGTCTTTTATGGTGCCGTCCGTGGCTTTGCCGATTCCGGCGCACAGACCTATGCCAATACATATGGCTATCGCTTTCTTGAGTTTGAGGCATATGCGCTTGGTGATGTCAACAATGATAAGCTGATTGATGCCGCAGATGCCACCGCCGTATTGACGGCATATACCCTCTCTCTGCTGGGGCAGTCCGTAGACTGGAATCTGTTGGAACAAACCGCTGCCGATATCAACAAGGACACGCTCCTCACGGCAGATGATGCAACCGGAATTCTCAGTTATTATGTCTATACCCTAACCGGCGGAAGCGATTCCCTTGAAACCTACTTGCAAAACAGCAAGGCATAATCGACCCAGTGGCAAGTCAAAAGCTGCGGCTCATCACCGCAGCTTTCGGCTTGCTTGTTATTCGGGCAAAATTTGCGACCAATCGGTTTCCACGCCCAATACCGTATTATGGACATAATAGTGCAAAATCCAGTTCGCATCCTCTGCGGTCAGCGCATTATCAGCATTGACATCCACTGCAGACAGTTGGAGTGCCGTCAAACCGGAATCCGTCTGCATGACCGTTTGATTGACATAGGCTTGCAATGCCACTCGGGCATCATCCGCCGTAATCATATCATCGCCATTCGGATCACCGGTCAGCAGCGTCAATGGCGTAACCGAGATATGTGTAATTGCCGAAAGCGGCGTATTGGCTGTGATAAATCCTTCCGGCCACGCAAAAGCGATATCCTCTCGTGCCTCCAGTGCTTCACAAAGCGCAATGGCCTCTGCCAGCGGCAAGGCATCTCGATACATACAGCTCACCGTTTTGGTATCTTCCGTCAATTCATCTGCGAAGATAATGCCCTCTGCTTCCAATGCAGCTTGATCGAACGCATAGCCCTCTTCCGCCTCTAAGTGCAGCCACGTGCCATATACCGCCTCAGCATAGATTGCAGTTTGCTCATAATGGTCGGTGAGCAGACCAACGCCTGCAAAGCGTTCATCGTTCAAAATTGCCTGATACGCAGGCAGAGTGATGCTCGTTGTCAGCACGCAAACCGAATCCTCCATGCCGACCCAAGCCTCCGGCAGCACAACCTCCGGATCGACAACACCATATTCGGCTGTGGTATAGCGTTCCTTGTACTCTGTCATGGATTTCAGTTCCACCCAATATGGATCAATTCGCCCCTCAACCATGACTGCAAATATGCCCGATTCGATAACATCCGCATCTTGACACACAACAGCAAACGCCACAGGATTCTCATAGCTGTAAGTATTCACAGCATCCCCCTCTGCGGGACGAATGGGCTGATAGACCAAATCATCCGAACCCGAAGCGGGACCGCCGGTACTCAGAATCTGCTCAGCTTCCGTGAATGTCAATGCAGACGCTTGCAGCATACCGCTTGAGAGCATACAGCAGGCTGCTGCAAATGCAACCCATTTTCGTTTCATAGCAATCCCTCCTTTGTGATTAAACCCTGGTTGGGCTATCTTCAGTATAACACAATTTGAAACAAATGCAAAGTAAAAACGGGCAAATTGCACAATGCTGACTATTGTTTTGTGCAGTCATCTTCATCACTTTCTCATTCCGTGATAAACAAACAGCGTGCCGAGGGGTGGTCGGCACGCTGTTTGTGTGTTTGGGGGGATGATATTATGAAGCATGGGGTTGATGCTTCACAAATCAAAAAGGGGAAAGGAACACATTGTCATGAAGAAACAGAGAGGCTATCATAAGGGAGGTGACGGACTTCAGCTTGCCTTCCCTATGACACTGTCATTATACCGATTCTATGTGACTGTGCGGTGAAATCATGTTGAAATCGGGTTGAAGAATTTGTGTGCTATGCAGCGATCTCCGTGTGAATAACAAACCAGAAGGTTGAGCCTTTCCCAACCGTACTGTCCACACCGAACGCATAGTTGTGCAGGCGGAGAATCGCCTTGACAATCGAAAGACCAAGTCCCGTACCTGCAACCTCACGCTTATAGTTTTCACTGCGGTAATATTTCTCGAAGATATGGGAAATGGTTTCCTGATCCATCCCGGCACCGTAATCCCGCACGGAAATGCGAATGCCCTCTGCCGTATGGGAAAGCGTAATATCGATCTGTTTGCTCTCACCGGAATAGTTCATGGCATTGTTGATCAGGTTGCAGATGACCTGTTCGATTTTGCCGGCATCGCAAGTCACCTCCGCAGCCCCATCGGTTTGCAATACAAAACTGTAGCCCGACACACCGCTCAAGCCTCGATAGCGATCAACAATATCGGTCAAGCGCTGCTCCATATCAAAGGTCGAGGGATTCAGCTTCAGGCTGCCGTTCTCGAGCTTGGAAAGGTCGAGAATATCGTTGACCAACAAGGTTAAGCGATCGGTTTCCTCAATAATGACCTCGAGATGCTCCTTGCGTTTTTCGGGCTTATCACCGGAAATATCTCGAATCATCTCCGCATACGCTTTGAGCATGGTCAAGGGCGTTCGCAGGTCATGGGACGCATTGGCAATCAAATCTCGCTGCATGATATCGACCTGATTGATCTCATGGCTTGCATAGGTCAATGTCTGTGCCAGCCGATCGGCTTCGTAATAGTCACCGCCCTGGAATACGATATCATAGCGTCCGTGCGCCAGCTGCTCGGCATCCTTCGTGACCTGCACGATGGGTCGGCTCAGGCGCTTGGATACCAGCATCGAAATTACAAATGCCGCCACGATCAGCACAATCGTAATAATCAGCAGCTGCCGCTTGAGAATACTGACCGTTGAGGAAACCGGTGCCAACGGCGTATTCAGCAGCAAATAGGCATCGGGATATTCCGGATCGCCAATCACACACGCATAAATTAAGGTATCGGTATGGGTAGGGGAATCTGTGATTTTTCCAAACAACACATGATCCGATTCCTGCTCCAATCGGTCGATGATATCTTTGGACGAATTGTTTAAACCGTGTAGTACGCAGTTGCTGCCCATCACATCTCCGGAATAGACCGATCTGCCATATCGATCCCGTACTTCTATGCACATATCATTTTCCAACGCAAGCTCGGAAAAAGATTTTTTATAGTCACCGGACTGATACTGTTCCACCATGGTATTGGCAATTTGAATGATATCAGAGGTTTTCATACGGTCGTAAAAATTCTGGAGAAACAGAATCTGGAATACCCAAAGCAACACGAATACCACCAAAACGAATACCATAAACCAGCACCAGATATGCACCTGCATGCTGAATTTTTTACGGATTTTACGCTTCAAACTTATATCCCATTCCTCTCAGGGTGACAATAAATTTGCGGTATTCGCCAAGGCTGTTGCGAAGCATTTTGATATGGGTATCGACGGTACGATCATCGCCGAAGAAATCATAGCCCCAGACCTCCTCGAGCAGCTTGTCACGGGTTAGCGCAATGTTCTGGTTTTTGACCAGATAAAAGAACAGGTCGTATTCCTTCGGTGTCATATTGGCTTTCTCTCCGTTGACATAGACCTCACGACCTGCCATATCGACCTCAAGTCCCTCAAAGCGCAGCCGAGCCGGAGTCTGCTGTGCCGACTCACCACGCTTGCAGACCGCCTTAATTCTCGCCATCAGTTCCTTCGGGGAAAAGGGCTTGACCACATAATCATCAATGCCCAGCTCAAAGCCGAACAGCTTGTCATATTCCTCACCACGGGCAGAGAGCATGATCACCGGTGTATCCTTCTGCTTGCGAATCTCCTTGCAGGCAGAGAAGCCGTCCAGACGGGGCATCATGATATCCATGATGATGATATCGTAGTCATTGGCTTTTGCCTTATTAACCGCTTCCATGCCGTCGGCGGCTTCATCGGTTTCATAGCCTTCAAATTCCGCATATTCCCGCACCACTCTGCGGATATTTGCCTCGTCATCCACAATCAAGAGTTTCATAGAAATCTTCCTTTCACGATTTGTAGGGGTATGACTGCCATACCGAACGCTGCTAAGGATATCATATCAAATATATGTGAAAAATTTGTGAAATCTGTGGAAAATCTACACACGAATCTTTCAAAAATCCATTGACAGTTACCGCTTTTCTTGGTATAATATAGGGGTAGAGAGCTTCACCGCATTCGATTCTCTGCAAAATCCGCACCCCAACCGACTATACTATATCCGAAAGGACGATGAAGAACATGAAAAAACGTATCGGTATTCTAACCAGCGGCGGCGACTGCCCCGGCTTGAACGCAACCATTCGCGGCGTGGCAAAGGCATGCTTTGAACTGATGGGGGAAGAAAATGTCGAAATCGTCGGCATCTCCAACGGCTACTACGGTCTGATTCATAACCTCTGCCGGGACATGCAGCCCTCGGATTTCTCGGGCATTCTCACGCAGGGCGGCACGATTCTCGGCACAAAGCGTCAGCCGTTCAAGATGATGACCGTCATCGGCGATGACAATGTCGATAAAGTCAAAAATATGAAGGAAACCTACAAGAAACAGCGTTTGGACTGCCTGTTGACGCTGGGCGGCAACGGTACGCACAAGACCTCAAAGCTGCTGTCCGATGAGGGACTCCATGTCATCGGTCTGCCGAAAACCATCGACAACGATATCTATGGTACAGATGTGACGTTCGGCTTCCACACGGCTGTGGACATTGCCACCGATGCCATCGACCGTCTGCACACAACTGCCGCCTCGCACAGCCGCATTCTGGTTTGTGAGATTATGGGCAACAAGGCCGGTTGGCTAACGCTCAATGCGGGACTTGCCGGCGGAGCGGATATCATCCTGATTCCGGAGATTCCCTATGACATCGACAAAGTCTGTGAAGCGGTTGTCAACCGTGCGGCAAGCGGCAAGCGATTCTCAATTCTTGCGGTTGCCGAGGGTGCATTCGACCGAGAAGAAGCGCAGCTGAAGAAAAAAGAGCGCGCCAGAAAGCGTGAGGAGGCAGGCATTCTGACTGCAACCTCCCGTATCGCCGCACAGATTCAGGCAGGGACAGGCATTGATACCCGTATCTGCGTACCGGGCCATATGCTGCGGGGCGGCTCTCCGAGTGCGTACGACCGCATTCTGGCAACGAAATTCGGCGTCCATGCCGCTTACCTCATCCAGAAGGAAAAGTACGGCAGAACCGTTGCGATGGTCAATGGCAAGGTCACGGCAAACAAGCTCGAGGACATTGCCGGCTTAACCAAATTTGTTGACCCGAAAGATCAGATGGTGCTGACCGCAAAGCGCATCGGCGTTTCCTTTGGCGATTGATGGCATGGCTACAATACAGAGAACACCGCACAAATGCCGTGCGGTGTTCTTCTTTTTCAAACGATTACAAACTTTCCCGAAATACAGCTGCAATCTCGTCCCGATTCAGGACCTTGTAGCCGCCGTGCATGATGACCGTACTGTCCACCAGACCCGGAATCATCTCCTCCGTCACACCGAATTCCGACAGGTGCATAACCAGTCCCAATTCCTGCATCCAGCACTCAAATGCCTGCAAGCCCTCCTCGGCAATCTGCATATCGGTCTTGCCGTCCGGCTGTACATCCCATACATGCTTGGCAAACCGCACGAACTTCGGCAGTCCCGCTTCGAGAATGTGCCGATAATATGCCATCGTCACCGCCGCAAGCGTCATGCCATGTGTCGCATCGGTATGCGCACCGACCGCCTGTCCGAGCATATGCACCATCCAGTCGGTGGTTTTGCCCTTGTCGATGAGGGTATTCAATGCCCAAGTTGCCGTCCACATGATATTGCTGCGTGCCTCGTAATCGGTCGGATTCTGCAAGGCGATACGGCTGGCCTGTACCAGCGAATGCAGCAATCCTTCTGCAATATAATCCGAAGTGTTGTCATCCGTGCCGGAGAAATACTGCTCACAGACATGGCAGAAGATATCGTAAATGCCGGATACCATCTGGTATTTCGGCAATGTGTAAGTAAACTCCGGATTGAGAATCGAGAACCTCGGATAGTTTTCCGCACCGAACACATGGCCGATTTTCAGCTTCTGCTGCGGATGAGTAATCACCGAGCCGCCGTTCATCTCCGAGCCTGTACCGACCATGGTCAGCACACAGCCAATCGGAATCAGCTTGCAGTTCGGCTCTTCAAAGCGAATGTAGTATTTGTCCCAAGGATCTTCCTCGCAATATGCCGATGCTGCCACTGCTTTGGCATAGTCGCAGACCGAACCGCCGCCGACTGCCAAAATCAAATCGACATGATTTTCACGAGCGCGCTTCGCACCCTCATAGAGCTTGTCGACAGTCGGATTCGGCATCACGCCGCCATCTTCGATGACCGTCTTGCCACAAGCCTGCAAAATGGCAATCACCTTATCGTAAATGCCGTTTTTCTTGATCGAGCCGTGACCATAGCTGAGCATGACGATATTGCCGTAGTTGGCAAGCTCCGTTTGCAGCGAATCGAGCGCATTGGGTCCAAAATACAATTTCGTGGGATTAGAATAGACAAAATCGCCGAGCATAGAGGTTTCCTCCTTGTTTCACTGCATGGGTGTTCCACGCAAAATTTTTCCGTCCTTCCAATAAAGCTCATTGGCACAGGTATTGGTTTGTTGCAGGGAAAGCAGGTTTTGCACGGTAATCTCCGCAATGCTGTCGAGAGCCTCCTGCGTCAGGAACGCCTGATGCGAGGTCACGATCACATTCGGCATCGAAATCAAACGAGCCAGTACATCATCTTGAATGATATGCCCCGACCAGTCCTCGAAAAAGACATCGGTTTCCTCTTCGTATACATCCAAACACGCCGCACCGATTTTCCGTGCTTTGATGCCCTCGAGCAATGCCTCCGCATCAATCAAAGCACCACGAGAGGTGTTGAGCAATACCACACCCGATTTCATTTGAGCAATGCTCTCTGCATTAACCATATGATAAGTTTCCTCGGTTAAAGGGCAGTGCAGGGAAATGATATCACTCTGCTTCCAGATTTCTTCCAACGGGTAATAGGGCAAGCCGCTGTCCGGATTGGGGTACTTATCATATGCCATGATGTGCATGCCAAAGCCCTTGCAAATCTCAATCAGCACCTGCCCGATTTTACCACAGCCGACAACGCCCATGGTCTTGCCATGCAGCTCAAATCCGGTCATATTGTTGAGGCTGAAATTGAAATCTCTGGTACGGAGATATGCCTTGTGAATGCGTCGAATCGAGGTCAGCAGCAATGCCATGGTATGCTCCGCAACCGCATAGGGGGAGTACGCCGGTACATGCACGACTCGCAGCTTTCCGGCAGCATATTGCAAATCAACCTGATTATAGCCCGAACAGCGCAATGCCAAAATTCGACAGCCCAGTTCGCACAGCCGGTCAATGATTTCTGCATCGACCATGTCATTCACAAACGAACACACCGCTTCACAACCGGCTGCCAACTGTACTGTTTGTGCAGTCAAATGGGTATCATAGAACCGAATATCCAGATCAGTTTGTTCGGTATGCAATTGAAATGCCGGCAAATCATAGGGTTTTGCATCAAAAAACGCAATGCGCATGGCGTCTCCTCCCATCGGAATCGGCGAACCGATTATACCATCAAGTCACAAATCATTCTGCTGAGTGCAACCGGATCTTCGACCGACATGCCCTCCATCAACAATGCCTGCTGATAGAGCAAATCGGTATAGGTTGCGAGCTTTTCCTTGTCCTCGGTATAGAGCCGCTGCAAGGTCGCAAAAATCGGATGCTCTGCATTCAGCTCCAACACACGCTCTGCCTGTACCTTTTCGCCGGTCGGCATCGCATTGAGTACCTTTTCCATCTCGAGCGAAATCTGACCCTCACTCGACAGGCAGACCGGATGCGACTTCAAACGGGATGACAGCCGTATCGCCTTGACCTTCCCATCCAATGCTTTTTGCATCTCGGCAAAGAGGTCTTTGGACTCCTCATTCTTGGCATCAAGGGCAGACTTGTCCTCCTCGGATTCCAGCCCCAAATCGCCGGCAGAAACGTTCTTGAATTCTTTCTCCTGATACTGCATAATCATCTTGAGAGCGAATTCATCGACGCTTTCGGTCAAGTAGAGCACCTCCATGCCCTTATCCCGCACCAATTCCGCAGCCGGCAATGCTGCACATCTCGATACGCTCTCACCGGCAGCGTAGTAGATATACTTCTGGTCTTCCCGCATTCGGCTGACATATTCCGCCAATGTGGTAAATCCCTCGGCATCCTCACAGCTGGAGCTGTGGAACAGCAGCAAATCTTGCAGCAATTCCTTGTTCATGCCAAAATTCTGATATGTGCCGAACTTCAGCTGAATACCGAATGCCTTCCAGAATTCCTCATACTTCGCACGGTCGGTCTTGAGCAGCTTGGCCAGTTCGTTCTTGATAGACTTCTCCACCGCCTTGGCAATCAGCTTCAGCTGACGATCATGCTGGAGCATTTCGCGGGAAATGTTCAGCGACAAATCCTCCGAATCGATGATGCCGCGCACAAAGCTGAAATGATCGGGCAGCAGATCGCTGCACTTTTCCATGATCATCACGCCGTTGGCATAGAGCTGCAAGCCCTTCTCATATTCCTTGCTGTAGTAGTCATAGGGCACTTTGCTCGGGATATAGAGCAGCGAATTGTAAGTCACTGCGCCCTCCTGCCGGCTGTGGATATGCACGAGCGGCGTATTGTAGTCCATGAACTTTTCCCGATAGAAGTTGGTATAGTCTTCCTCGGTCAACTCATTTTTATTCCGCTTCCACATCGGGGTTTGGCTGTTGAGGGTTTCCATGACGGTATGCGTTTCATACTCGTCCTCCGTACCCTCCTTGAGATGCTCATGGGTCGTTTCCATGCGGATGGGGAAACGGATGTAGTCCGAGTACTTCTTGACCAGCGAACGCAAACGGTACTCCTCGAGGAATTCGCCGTAATTCTCGTCCTCGGTATCATCGAGCAGTTCGAGTACGATTTCCGTACCAACGGTTTCCTTGTCACAGGTATCAATGGTGTAGCCATCCACGCCCTCTGACTGCCAGACATAGGCGGTATCGGAGCCATAGGCTCTCGTACGAACCGTCACACGCTTTGCCACCATGAATGCGGAATAAAATCCCACACCAAATTGTCCGATGATATCGGTGTTCTCGCCCTGTGCATTCTCGGTCTTAAATTCCAAAGAGCCGGAATGCGCAATCACGCCGAGATTCTGCTCAAGTTCCTCAGCAGTCATGCCGATGCCGTTGTCGATGATGGTCAGGGTACGAGCTTCCTTGTCGGGCTTCAGCTCGATGCAGAAGTCGTCCTTGGCAATGCCGACCTGATCGTCAGTCAGCGAGCGGAAGTACAGCTTGTCAATCGCATCGGAGGCATTGGAGATCAGCTCACGGAGAAAAATCTCCTTATGCGTATAGATCGAGTGAATCATCAAATCCAGCATGCGCTTGGATTCTGCTTGAAATTGTTTTTGTTCCATAACGAGCTCCTTCTTTTCTTTTTCAAATTAGCACTCTAACGCCTTGAGTGCTAATTGTAGTATACCACATTTTAGAAGAAACGCAAGGGGATTCATCAATCGTTCACACAAAATTTACATTTCTGTCAAATGGATTCGATGTTTTCCGGCAAAATCGTGAATGCCTTTTCATATTGTGTGAGATTGCGGGGGTGATTTCCGGCAATCACAACCATATCCTCAATGCGCACACCCAGCTCGTCCGGCAAGTAAATGCCCGGCTCTACCGTCATCACCACACCATCGGCAAGCAGCGTTTCCACACGCTTTGAAGCCGTTGGAAATTCATGAATCTCCAGACCGACCGAATGCCCGAGCGCATGGGTAAACTGTGCGCCAAAGCCGGCATCGGCAATGACCTGTTCTGCCGCAAGGTGCATCGCCTTACAAGGGTCACCGGCTTTCGCTGCGGCAATCGCTGCTGCCTGTGCCTGCAACACAGTCTCATACACAGTTCGCAATCGGTCAGATGCCGTGCCATATGCCAAAGTACGAGTCATATCCGAATGATAGCCCCGATACGTTGCGCCAAAATCTGCCAAAATGCAGTCGCCAACCGCAAGCCGCCGCTCCGACGGTACGCCATGCGGCATACTGGCATGTGCCCCGAACAGCAAAATCGTATCAAATGAGGGCTTCTCGCTGCCCTCCAGCGCCATGAAATAGTCAAGCCGTGCAGCCGCTTCTTGTTCGGTCATACCGGTATGGAGCGTTGGCAGGAGTTTGGTAAAGGCACGCTCTGCCATACGCTGCGCCGTTTCCATGCACTCGAGTTCCCATGCCGATTTGTATGCCCGCAATTGCTCCATGCGATCCTGCAACGGCAGCCATTCGCAGGGAATCTGTTCCTGCAGCCACCGAAACCGCTGCACTGTCAATACATTGTCCTCATAGAGCAATTTGCGGATATGATAGGTTTCGAGCAATTGCGTCATCTGCTCGGTTTCCCGCATGGTAAAATCCCGCAGCAAAACGGTAAACCCGTTCGGCGCAAGCGTTTTCCTTGCGTGTTCGATGTAGCGGCCATCGGTCAGCAAAACCGCCTGCCCCTGCCCATTGACCAGCAAGCTGCCCTCCAATGCCGTCTGTTTGGTGGCATAGATCAGATTGACCGCTCCGGTCAAGAGCATGGCATCGGCATTCGCATCCCGTACCACTGCCGATAATGCCTCAATACGTTCCATTTCCATTCCTCCATCAGCATAGACCGCCCTATATTCTATGCAGAAATTTACGTCCATATGCAGGATTTGAAAAAATCCCCCCTCGGGCAAGGGGAGATTGACATTAGTAACCCAGCGATTCCGCAACCAAAATGACCTTAATGCGATTCGGTACTCTCTGGAATCCGGTCACCACATAGGTGGCACAGATACGCTGCTCGTTGCGGCAGCCATCGCCCATCACCGCATTGGGTTTTGCGCAGATGCCACAGCGTGCGCAGGGCGTATCCCGCTCCAATCGCAGTGTATTGACCGGTGCGGCAATGCGCTTGACCCGCTCCACGGCAGCACCCAGATCCTTCACAATCTTGTTTGCGCCTGCGACGACAATCACGCAATCCGGTCCATAGGTCAATGCGGCAACACGATTGCCCGTACCGTCCACATTGTACAGCTCACCGCTTTCGGTAATGGCATTGGCACTGCAAAGATAGACATCGGCAGAAAACGCCTTGCGATAGAGTGCCGGCACTTCCTCCGGCGCAACCGCTTCCCGATCGAGGAATTGGTAGTCACCCGAGCGCAGCAGATCCATGATACCGCATTCAGCAAGCGTCATCGAACCGCCATTGGCGACAACCGCCTGCTGCGGAATCCATTCCTTGACCTTCTCGCGGGCTTCTTCCTTCGTCTTAACCCATACAGCGTCCATACGATTGGCGCAAAGGGCATCGGTGGTGTGTTCGAGCAGCTGATAGAGGTGCTGCATCATCGGCTCATGTGCAGAATATTCGGACATCACATTCATCCTTTCTGTTTTGGTTGACATACAAACAGGGGCGGTTACGCTGCCGTACCGCCCCTGCATCGCACTATTAGTAAGACATACCCATCTGGCTATAATAGCTGGACATCACCGCAGCTTGATATTCCACGACGTCCACATCCAACACCTTATAGCGTTTGAATGCTTTCTCATTGCGTTCAGAGGTGTAGGCCTTCGCCCACTCGTCAATCTTATCAAGGAATGTATCGTAATAGATCTCTTTGCGCACAGCCTCGACATTATTGTCATTCCAGAGATCGTCCTCCGTCATACGCTTTTCCAAATCAAGCTTGACGGCGACATAATAGCACTCGTCGTCCTTGATCAGCTCCGGCTCATTGAGAGGCGTATCCGGATCAACCGCCCAGTTGTACACCTTCTCACAGGGCGTATAGGTTGGCTCTGTGGTTGTGGTTTCCTCTGTTTCATCGTCGGCATTCTCCTCCGTAGAGGTGCTGACCAACAACACCTTTTCATTGCTCACATCAATGGTCGTGGTCGTTGTGGTAGTCGCAGCTGTTGTTGTGGTGGTTTCCGCTGTGGTAGTCGTAGTTTCACCCTCTACGGTTGTTGTGGTAGTCGTTTCGGTGGTTGTAGTAGTTGTTTCGGTCGCCGTAGTGGTTGTTTCGGTTGTTTCATCGGCACCGGTCGTGGCATTACTGTTGCCGTCTTCATCGGTTGTGACCTTTGCGGTGGTCGCTGTCGTCACGGTGCTGCCGTTCTCATCGGTGGTGGTCACCGCCGCATTCGACAGCGATGTGACATAGTTTGCATTCTCCTCAATCAGATAGTCAAACTCTTCGAGCATTTCCGCCTCAGTATCCGATTTCTTCTCCAGACGATCCAGAAAATCGTTTGCCATATCCTCGATTTCTTCCTTGCCATCGGCTTTCAGCAGATTGCCCTCGCCATCTTTGAGCGGCATTTCGATGTACTTGATCCGCAAATGGTTATCGACAAAGTAGTCATACAGCTCCGAATCCTGAACACCCTCCGAGCCGTCCTCACCGTAATAGGCTTCCCAGATGGCATTCTGCTTGACCGAAGAAATCAGAATATCTTCAACCGATTCCTCACCGATGCCATTGTCATTGAAGAAATCGCCGAAGTAGGTATAGGTCGATGCCAGATTCGATTCCACACCTGCCAAGTCCTCACCGGACAGTGTCAACTCCAGACGGTCAAACTCCTTCTCGATCGCAACATAGGTCAGACAGTATTCCTCCGCCTTGTTCTGAATCCATTCCTCTGCGGGAATATTGTCGATATTCGCATTCTTCATGATTTTCTTGACATCCTTCGTGGTTTCGCAGTCGGTGAAGGTTTCGCCGCCCTCCTGCAAAATCTGGATGGCATCGCCATACGCATTGACAACATAGTAAAGATAGATACCGGCACGCACATCCACGCCGTCAATGGTCATGGCGATGGCCGTATCCTCTCCGCAGCTTGCACAGGTCACCGGCAGACAAAGCGACAGCATCGCCGCCAGGACACGCTTCCAACATTTCATGATAGGGGTAGCCTCCTTTGTTGATTGGGTGCGGCATTGGGAGTTCCGCACAACATACAGGTCTATTATACATGATTTCCCGCAAAAAGTCCATAGCAAATGCAACTTTTTTTGTATTATCACCGAATTTTCAGATTTCAGCTCTGAATTCGTCGGAATTGCTTTTCGATTTGGTATCTGGAAAGCAAGAATACTATGGGTCTGCCATGGGGACAATGCCGAATGGCATCATTCTCCCAAACCTGTTCGGCAAGCGACTGCAATTCCTGCAAGTCCGAATGATCCCCCGAACGAATCGCCGCCTTACACGCCAAGGTGTGGAAATAATCGTCCAACAAATGGGCATCGGGATGATTCTGCTGCAAACAACACTGCTCTGCCAATTCCTGCACGATCTGCTCCAAATCCAGTTCCGCACAGCTCATCGGCACACCGACCAGCTTGACAATCGGCATCTCCGCAAACGAAAAGGAAAATCCGATCTGCTCGAGCATCTCCGATTGCTCTTGCAGCGCATCGGCTTCCGCAGCGGTCAAGAGTACCGTTGCCGGTGTCAGCAGATTTTGCCGATTGCGGCATTGCCGATTGCGGAATCGCTCAAACAAAATGCGTTCATGGGCGGCATGCTTGTCCATCATCACAAACTGTTCGCCTGCCTCCGCAAGGATATATGTCCCGAACAGCTCTCCGATGACATGAATCGGCGGCAATGCCGGCTGTGCAGGTGCTCCGGGTTCAGGTTCGGGAATAGGTTCAACCGGCTTTGCAGGCTGTGCGGTCAATGCGGGAAAGGCAGCCAGTTCCTCCGATACCGGCAGCACAACTGTCTCCACTAATTTTGTCGGTGTGACAGGCGGCAAAGCAGTAGATTCCGCTTTCGGTTCGGGGATAGAGGAATCGGGCAATATGAGTTTTGGCTCCGGTTCGAGTGCAAGCGGCTTTGGGGTATTGCTGTCTGTACCCGATACCGGCGCATACCAGTCCGTTTTCGGCATAGACGGCGTCGGCAGCACCGATGTAACCGAGGGAGATGCAGGCCGTTCCGATGCTGTCTGTGTTTGCGGCAGGCGAAAATCATAGATCAGCTGATGTTGCATCAGCATATTCATGACGGCAAAATACACCGCCGAATAGATTCGCTTTTCATCGGAAAACCGTACCTCTGCCTTTGTCGGGTGCATATTGACATCAACTGCTTGGGGCGACACATAAATCCGCAGGACACATGCCGGATATTTTCCCGTCATAATCAGCGTTTTATAGGCTTCTTCGATGGCGGCGGTACAAGTTCCCGACCGCACCGATCGACCATTGACAAAGAACAGCTGCTGCGAACGGTTTGCTTTGGCATAAAGCGGTTTGATTGCATAGCCCTCCACCGTAATGGCATCGGATTGATCCGGCTCACGGTACTGTACAGGCAGCATATCCTGTGCCAACTCCTTGCCCAATACCGCATACATTGCAGAATACAGATCCCCATCGCCCGGTGTACAAAATTCCGTCCGATTTTCTCGTATCAGGCGAAACGAGATTTCCGGATGGGAAAGGGCAATTTTCTGAAAGACCAGCTGTGCGGCATTTCCCTCTGCGGTGTCCTTTTTCAGAAAGCCCGCTCGCACCGGTACATTATAGAACAAATCCCGTACCACAATGGTTGTACCGAGCGGACAGCCGACCGCTTCACAGGACTGCTCCTCGCCGCCCTCGATCACATAATGCGTCCCAAGCTCTTGATCGGGCTGCCGAGTTAGTACCTCTGTTTTGGACACGGCACAGACCGATGCCAATGCTTCTCCGCGAAAGCCTAAGGTCAGAATCTGTTCGAGATCCGCAACCGCTTTGATTTTGCTTGTCGCATGGCGTAAAAAGGCAGTCCGCACCTGTTCCGGCGCAATGCCGCAGCCGTCATCCGTCACACGCAGATACGCCACACCGCCACGCTTCAACTCCGCTGTAATATGGGTTGCACCGGCATCAATGGCATTTTCCGTCAATTCCTTCAGGACAGATGCCGGTCGATCGATGACTTCGCCGGCTGCAATCAACTCGGATATCGCACGGGGTAATACCTGTATGTCTGCCATACCGTTCCTTCCTTTGTCTGATCAATGCAGCATTGCAATCAAATCCTCGAGCAATTCTCTGCATTCCGCATCACTCAATTCTTTCACATGGGTTTTCGACAGCTGCGCCAAAACCTGCGCATCGGCATCTGCCGCAAAGCTCATCTGTCCGGCATTTTGCTCTGCCTGCTTTGCTAAGTAGGCATCATGCTCCGCACGGCTCTGCGCTTCCAATTCAGTCAGCAAGGCTCTGGCTCGATTGGTTACCTTCGTCGGCAGTCCTGCCAGTTTCGCCACCTCAATGCCATAGCTGTCATCGGCTGCGCCCTCCACGATTTTCCGCAAAAACCGAATCGTATCGCCATGCTTTTTCACGGCTACACTGAGATTGCGCACGCCCTCGCAGGTACCCTCAAGCATGGTCAATTCATGATAATGCGTGGCAAACAGCGTCTTACAGCCAAGCTGCCTGCCTGCGATGTACTCGGCAACGGCTCTTGCGATGCTGATGCCGTCAAAGGTAGACGTACCTCTGCCAACCTCATCGAGAATGACAAGGCTGTTCGGGGTTGCACGTCGTAAAATATTCGATACCTCGTGCATTTCCACCATGAATGTACTCTCACCGGCTGCCAAATCATCCGATGCGCCAACCCGAGTGAAAATTTGGTCAACCACCGAAATTTTGGCATAGGAAGCCGGAACAAAGCTGCCCATCTGTGCCATCAGCACAATCAATGCCGTTTGCCGCATATAGGTGGATTTACCGCTCATATTCGGCCCGGTGACGATGGCAAACCGATTGGTTTTGCAGTCCAGCAGCACATCATTCGGCACAAATACCGAATCTGCAAGCATCAGTTCCACCACCGGATGTCTGCCGTCTCGAATCTCAATGCGGCCATCTACGGCAATTTCGGGTTTGCAATAATTATATTCCATCGCAACCTTTGCGAGCGAACACAACACATCAACTTGAGCAACCGCAGCAGCTGTCTGTTGAATGACAGCGAGCTTTTGTGCAACAAATTCCCGCAATTCCGTGAAAATCACGGATTCCAACACGATGGCCTTATCTCTTGCGCCGATGATCGTATTCTCCGCATCCCGCAATTCCTGCGTGATGAACCGCTCACAATTTGCAAGCGTTTGCTTGCGAATCCACTCCGGCGGCACCAAATCGTAATACGAACGGCTGACCTCGAGATAATAGCCAAACACACGGTTATATCCGGTTTTCAGGTTCTTGATGCCGGTACGCTCCCGCTCTCGATTTTCGATGGTTTGTATCAGCTCACTGCCATGGTTCATCGCATGGCGCAGCCGGTCAAGCTCCTCATGAAATCCGTCCCGAATCACACCGCCGTCTTTGAGCAGCACCGGCGGCTCATCGACCAAGGCTCGCTCAATCAAATCAGAGATTTCCGTCAGCGGCGAAATTTGCTGCTCGAGCTGCTGCAAGCATTTCGATTTGCTCAATTGCACGAGCATATTTTTAATCGCAGGCAGCTGCAACGCCGTCTGCGAAAGAGATTTCAAATCTCTCGGCGTCGCTTTCCCGAACATCACACGGGACATCAAACGCTCCAAATCAAACACATGGCTCAGTGCATCTCGCAGATCCGACAGCAATACCATCTGTTTGGTCAGCACCTCAACCGCCTGCAATCGCTCCATAATCCGCACAGGCACGGTCAACGGCTGCTCCATCCAAGTACGCAGCATACGCCGACCCATTGCCGTTTCGGTACGGTCGAGCACGCCGAGCAGCGAACCCTTTTTCTCATGGGTACGCAGTGTTTCGGTCAGCTCCAGATTATGACGAGCATTGGCATCGAGTCCCATGACACCGTCTGTACCGTGAATGGTAATCTCCGTAAACCGCTCCACGAGCGTACACTGCGTTTCGGCAATGTAGTGGAACAGCGCACAAACACTTGCACTGTCAACGCCCGATTCGGACAATCCCAGCTCTGCCAGACTCTTCGCACCGCATTGCCGCAGCACCAATTCGCTCTGCTGCGCCGGTGCAAAGCAGGTATCATCTCGCAGCGTGACCATACATTTGGTATGCAGGCGCAGATAGTTGGTCACGATTTTGCAGTCCAGAAATTGCTTGGAAATCAGCAGTTCCGAAGGCTCATAGCGATCGAGCAAACTGATCAGGCTGTCAAAGCGATTTTCGCCCTCCATACGATGCAAATGCACCGCACCGGTCGAAATATCCGATACGCAAAAACCAATTTCCTCGCCCTGCATCCAAACCGCTGCCAGATAGTTGCAGTTCGATTCATCGAGCATCGAGGACTCAATCAGCGTACCGGGCGTGACAATGCGAATGATATTCCGCTCCACCAAACCTTTCGCCAGTGCCGGATCTTCGGTCTGCTCACAAATCGCCACACGATAGCCCAATGCAACCAGCCGTTTCAGGTACTGCTCATAGGAATGGTATGGCACACCGCACATCGGTGCTCGCTCCTCCAAACCGCAGTCCCGACCGGTCAAGGTCAGTTCCAGCAGCTTGGATACCAGCAGGGCATCGTCAAAAAACATCTCATAAAAATCGCCCAATCGAAAAAATAAAATCGCATCTCCGCAACGGTCCTTGATATCCAGATACTGCTGCATCATGGGCGACAATTTTGTGCGATCGATCTCCTTCAACATGGCAATCAGTGACAACCGCTGCAACCGGAGCAGTTTCCGCCGCAAGAGGATGCAGCCGTCGGATCATAGGAATCCGGATCCTGTCCTGCCGCACTCATCGCAATGATGCGGTTGATCTCGTCGAGCATCTGTTCGAATACGCCTCTTGCCGCCTGATAAGCCGTCATATGCGGATTCGACATAATCCGGCTGTACAGATCCTGCATTTCCTTGTCGAGTGCCTCCAAGCGTGCGGTATCCGGCTCGGGCTTATCCTGCTCATTGCCGGCATCCAGACGCTTTAAGTTGAACTGTCCGATCAGGTTTTGCAGCTCGCTGTCTTTGTCATTTTCCGCAGCAGCCTGACGGAATGTCAGATACCGCTCATCCTTCTGGATTGCCTTGCCCAGTTCCTTTGCCATTATCATCAATTCGCTCATGATTCTTTCCTCATTTCATTCAGATTCGAGCGTTCCTTGCAACGCCCAGTTTTTCACGCCATCAATGCGTACCGCAACCATTTTCCCGATCAGCGCAGCATCGCCGGTCAGCTCAACATGCAGTCCCTCTCGGTTTTTCCCGAACAGCAAGCCGGCTTCGTTTTGGCGTTCGACCAATACCTTACAGGTTTTCCCAAGAAATCTGGCGTTATACGCTTCGGTCAATTCCCGCTGCTTTGCAAGCAACCGCTGCATACGCTCGGAAATAGTCTCCGGCGTGGAAATCTGCGGTAAAGCAGCCGCTTTCGTACCGGGACGAGGGCTGTAGATAAACGTATAGAGATTGTCGTACCGCACCGTTTCAATCAGGTCAAGCGTCTTTTGGAAGTCTTCTTCTGTTTCGGTCGGGAACCCCACAATCAAGTCGCTTGAGAAGGAAAACAGCGGTGCTTGTTTTCTCGCATAGGCAATCAAATTGAGATATTGCTCGATGGTATAGGGGCGGTTCATTTCCTGCAAGACTCGATTGCTGCCGCTCTGCACCGGCAAATGCAGATGCCATTCGATATGATTCGATGCAAGCATCACATCAATCAGTTCTCGCGTTGCATCCTTCGGATGAGAGCTCATGAACCGAATCACATATTCGCCCGGTATGGTATCAAGCCGCCGCAGAAGATCCGGAAAATCCATCGGTTCAGACAGGTCTTTGCCATAGGAATTGACATTCTGTCCGAGCAGCAAAATTTCCTTGTAGCCGCTTGCCACCAACTCCCGTACCTCCGCTTCAATGGCATTCGGTGTCCGGCTGCGCTCTCTGCCCCGTACATAGGGAACAATGCAATAAGTGCAGAAATTGTTGCACCCATACATCACCGGCACACTTGCCTGAAACCGGCTGTCCCGCACGGTCGGCAGCGATTCATCCGGCAATCTGCCAAACTCCACCGCTTCCCGATGGGATTCGCCTTCGAATAGGGCAAGGAGATGATCGGGGAGCGACTCCATCGCACCCGAACCCAAGACCAGCTTGACAAAGGGATAGGATTTGCGCAGCAGCGTGCGAACCTCCTGCTCCTCTGCCATACAACCGCAAAGCCCGATGATGACATTGGGATTTTTCTCCCAAATCGGTTTCAGACTGCCGATGCGCCCCCAGATACGGGATTCCGCATGGGCACGCACCGCACAGGCATTGAGCAGAATCACATCGGCTTCTTCGGGAATATCCGTCAATTGATAGCCCAAATCCTGCAAAACGCCCTTGTATTTTTCTCCGTCACAAAAATTCAACTGACAACCAAAGCTCTGCACACAGGCTTTCGGCGTATGCGGCATCGCTTCCAGATACGAGCGAATCTTGCGCCGGATGGTCATTGCTTCCATGCGTCCTCCTTTATGCCGGCACATGGCACAGCACATAGTCAAGCAAAGCCTGTGCGCCGTCCTTGTTCAGGTGAATGCCGTCCTCCGCCGCATAGGCAGGATTCAGCTTACCGTCATTGGCTTTGAGTGCCGTGTTGGTATCGACAAAATACACATTCGCCGCATTGGCAAATTCCAGCAGCAGCGAATTATACGCATCGATATTGCTGTTGAGAATGGGCGTTTCCGCAGTTTCTGCCGCCGCCGTCACCGGAGGAATCGACAGCACTAAAATCTCCGCCTCGGGAGCTGTCTGCTTAACGGCATTGAGCAGGCTTGAGAAATGGTCTGCCGCTTCCTTTGCATCATCGGCGGCAAGATTCTCCGTACCGAACATCAGGTAAATCGGGCAGGACGCTTTCGACAATGCACTGAGCAGCCGAATCTGTGTATTGTTGAGATTGAAATATTCGGAGGTGTAGTTGTCCAGATTCAGCGTTTCGCTGGCATAGACATTCATCGTTTTCAGCATGCCCATTTGCCCGATGCGATAGATATTCGTATCACCGGCAAAGGCACAGCGGTCGAGATAGTCTGCACCGACTTTCGTTCCCTCCGGTACGGGATTGATTTTCGTTTCAATCACAACCTGAGAGGAATTCGATGCCTGCGAATCTATGCTGCTGTCAGTCGGGGTATTGGGGGTATCGGCATCCGAATCGTTTGGTATCACCTCGGAATTGCTGCTCTGTGCGCTTTCCTCGGCAGCCTCATATTTTTCCGGATTCAAATTTCGGCTGACCATGTATACCCCAAAGCAGATGATAAAGCAGCCAATCCAGAGCAAAATCAAGGTGCTCATCCGAAAGCGCATCACCGGTCCACGGCGGCGTTTTTTCTTTGCATTTCCGGAAGATTGATGAATCGGCGGACGTTTTTCCGTTGCCATGCGATCACTGCTCCTTTGCTGAGAATAGGGTATCGAATTCTGTTTTCACGGCAGCTGCCTGTCCGCAGGAAAGCCGCCCCTCCGGGCAAATTCCCTTGGTATAGCAGCTCGGACCGAATTGGCGCATTGCCGGATTGACCATAGCAAGCGTTTGCAGTAGCTCCAATGCCACCGCACGAATCTCCCACTGTGCCCGGCGGCAGGTTCGGAGTGCAAAGAAATGCTGTAGCTCTCTGCCATTCATCGCACACATCACATCCAACTGATTGCCTGCCAAAGCAAAATACTGCACAGCCTCCATCGGCAGACCATCCGCAAGCAGTTCTCGCAGACAGTCGGTATTGCGATGAAATGCAGAGGTATAACATTTCAATGCAGACGGGCAATCCTGTATGGTTTGCGGCAAAACATAGTGATTATCGAGCATGGCTCTCGTCACCTGCGGCACAAGCACCGTCTGCATCCGATGGCGCACCAAATGCGTCACCGCAGCCAGCGACAGATTCCGAATGCGGAATACCGCCTGCATCAATTCGAGTTCTCTCAGACGCTCTCCGGCAACGATGTCCTGTATGGACAGCTCCACACTCGGCACAATCATGCCATTGGCAGATGCTGCTTCAAACCAAATCGAATCGAAATTCTGCGGTGCAGAAATGACTTCCGTTCTTGCTGTACACACAGTCGGCTCTGCAATCGGCGGACAGCATTTCGGCAGTGCGTAGCGCATATTCAGCACACTCGGACGCATACTGTCCATCAGATTCGGAAAATAGGCGGAGAACTGTTCACTGAGCGACTCGCCGAGCTGTTTCAGCTCCGGGAATACCGAGCCTCTGCCCCAACGCATCGCCGCAATCATGTGCATCAATTCTCTGGCATTGAGCGTGCAGTAGAAATTGCTGTGGAAGCAGTAGGGGAGCAGGAATCTGGCATCTTCCTTCGGAATGCCTGCCGCAGTCAGCGCATCATAATCGGCAAACAGCGACTGCATATGTGCCGAAAATCGTTCCTGCAAATGCTCCGGCAGTGGCGGCAGATAAAATCCGGCATTTGAAAAATCCACATATCTGCGTGACTGCACCGTATATGACGCCAGGCGAAATTCGATGACAAATTCCTCCGTGCAGACGCTCACATGGTCAAACGCAATCGTAAACATTGCATGCTCGAGAATCGAGCGATGACCGGATGCAACAACTTTTTCAATCAGACCGGCATTGTTTTGTTTTTCCTTAGAACGTTCGAGAATTTCCAGTGCTGTGCCCTGTGTGGTGGAAATCCGACCGGCGGCGGCACACACCAAATTTCCGGCAGTTGAGCTTGCAACAATCGTAGCAGTCGGTTGCTTTGACATCATGTCACCCCATCCCTCTTTTTGATATAAGGCGACACCGCACAAAGACCGCCTGACGGCTTTGCACGCCATCTGCTTGTGCTTTTTCCGCCATATTTCACAAAAATGCTCGGAAATACACAGAGTATTTCCTGCGCTTTTTGTTTCATCTGACGAAAAAA
>CALXHI010000020.1 GCA_944388075.1 uncultured Clostridia bacterium
CAAGTGTCGGCATTATGGTCACGCTCCTTGCAAATTGTATAACAACTCATTATATATTATAGCACAATTTTTGCCGATTTTCAAGCCTGTGCGACTTATTTTTCCTAAACAGTCAGGCTCTGCAAAGCGATAATATCACTGAGCAGGGCTCGTTTATTCTCATCCAGCCTTCTCCCAGCATACCTCCGTCAAAGCTCTCCGGCTTATCTCCTGCGGATTCCCGTCCGGTCGAACCCAAGCCGCAACATCCTCCCGCCGCAGCATCAGCGGCATCCACACCGAACGCATCCGCCAGCGTCCGCGTTTCATCGGTGATGTTGATACTTGTATCAACTTGCTGCGGCTGATCGCTGCTTGCTAGCTCCTGATCTGCTGCCGCTGCTTCGGCTTCCAGTCCGTTCAAACGCAGGATTTCCGGCGAGAATGAATGTTGCAGTGGGAAATTCCCCTCGACATGTTCGATCTGCTTGGTCTGCTGATTGTAAACTGCAAAGCCGAGATAACCATCCGTCAGATATGCGCGACCGGCTTGTATTGCGCCGCCCAGCGTTTGATACTCCTGCTTTTCGTCGATTCCGCCGTCAAAGCCAGCATTGGTGATGACCTGATGAACACGCGGCGCTTCTGGAAATTCCTCTGCACGGAAGATGACAGAGCGCTCATATTTTGCGATCTTCTCCTGCAATGGGAGCGAATCGTCGGCAATCTGAACGACCTGTGTCGGGGAAGCAGTGTCCATAATCCGTTCGAGTTTTGCAGAATCAGACAGCGCATTCCATTGCTCCGTAAACTTTGCAAGCTGCTGTGCCGCTTCTTCCTCAATGCGCTGCCGATCAGCTTCACTGACCTCCGCGAAATACTGCACATTGCTTTCTTCGGAAATGTGCGCGACCGTCAGATAGTCGCCTGAATCTTGGTTCATGCGGACTTTGTCATAAACTGTAATGCCGTTGCCCAGCAACCCGAATTCAAGTGTGCTTTCATCCGCCACTGCCGCCGCAAGCCGTTCCTCAAATGCCCGCTGTTCCTCTGCGGCGATCAGCTCGACCATTGCAAGCACATCCGGCGGGAACGTGATAAATACCGGTGCGCCGTCAACATAGTTCATCAGCTCACGCTTCTCGTCCTCGGACATTGCAGCAACGCGCTCCGCTGCTTCCGCCCTGATCTGCTCGGGCGTAGGGCTAATATTTGTATCAGCCTCGGCTGCATCTGTTTCCGGCACTGCGGTATCTGTCGGCGGTTCAGCCGTTTCCGGCTGCGCACTGTCAAGCTCATCTGGACTGAAAAGAAAAGGCTGCTGCTGCCGCTTAGCAATAAAATCTTGGAAAAATTGCGACTGCTCAAAGGCGGCGAGGGAATCCGCAAGAAGCTGATCGGTAAATACAACGCCGTTCGGCTTTGTGAACAGCCGCTGCCGCATCTCGATGCCCTGAGTCGTTTTCAGTACGAGATTGTACGCTCTTGCGTCCTTGGTATCTTTTTTCCGATCATGCTGCACGGTAAACACGCCGCTGATCTGATGCTTTGCCGCAAATGCCGCCAATATCTCGGCGCGGCGCTCCTGTGAGATACCCTGCGGTCTTTTTTGCGATTTTCCAGAATTTATTTCCGCTTCCCTCTTGACAAGTGCCTGACTTTGGTGTATAATAACATTAGGGGCAAGGTTGTTAAAGCCCTGGGGCAATTGGAGCCCCAGCACACTGAACAACTCTTGACCTTTATTTTTGTCCCAATAGAGAACATGTCCTCTGTCCAGTGCTGCGGTAATATACGACAGAAATGCGTTATCTTTTCCGTAGATGCTTGTTATATAATTTGCCGGTATTTCTTCCAACTGGTAGTTTCCCGTACCATCAGGTCTGATGCTGACAACAATCGGCGCATTGTCATTGTCAACCGCATTCAGCACGGCAACGAGACTACTTTGTCCTGCCGCATTGGGTGAGATTGAATCAAAGATAAAGACGGGTGCTGCCAACAGTTCAGGAACTTGCTCCAACTGCGCAACAGTTAGACCGTGCTGTTTTGGAAATCTTTTCCATTTTGGCTTCAGCGCATCTCTGAGATGATTTTTGAGTAAAGCATCGGCAGCGGCTTTAAGCCAATCTCTAAGAATATCTGCGGAGTATCACATACCTTGACGCTGTCATCGTAACGATCATCCTCATGGTGAAGAACAGCAGCAATCTCAGCAGCAAAACCGTTTACAACAAAACCGTCAGTCTGATCGGCTGACGGTTTTTTCTGCTGTTCCGTTGTTACGGTGTCGTGACCGGCACGAGAACGATCTCCCGCATCACTGTTCCGTCCGTCTCGAATTCCCGCATCTTCTCCCATGCGTAGATCTTCTCGAAGCCCTCCGTCGGGCGCGGATACACCTGTTCGTACTGTCTGTCCAGAAGCTCCCGATACTCCCACGCTCTCCTGTCCACCGAGCGTGCGACTGTCAGATAATTGTGATGGAACATCATGATGTCCACCAGCTCGGGATGCTGACTCTCCATGAAGCGCATCCATGCCATCCCGTAGCGCCCAATCGGTTCTTCCTCCAGTGAGGGTTCGCTCTGTTCCATCTGCGGTTCGTAGAGTGCGCTCAGCGGGTTGAACAGATACCGCACCGTTACGCCGCTCACCTCTTTCGTCCGCACCGTCGGATACCACGCCGTCTCGCTGCCGTTCGTCAGCTCCTGTGTGATCTCCCAGCCCAGCACGCCGTCCTTCCGCATCGCTCTGGACTGCGTCAGAAAGTTGTGCAGCATCTCCTGCGGCACTTCCGGCAGCTCCGTGTCCGCGATCTGCTCCATTTCCTCGACCGTCAGATTCTGAAAGTCCTCGTATTTCATCCTGAACCATCCTTTCTGCGTTTCGCAAGCCGTTCATCACTTGTTCGACCTGCTCTAATGTTTGCTTTGCAGCAGCCGCTGCCATTGTAATGAATCCGATCTGCTGCTCTTCGTTCATGATCTTGAAGAGCGACTGGTCGATCACCGTCGGGAACGAATTGCCGCCTACCTCCAGCCGACCGGCGATCACCGTCGCGACCGTGGTCAGAAATGCGTGCCGGAAAATCTCCGCATTCTGCGGCAAAATTCCGAGCTGCCGCATTGCGCCCGTAACATATTCCAGTGAATACGCTTTTCCGACCAGCGCATTCAGGAATCCTTGGTCATCCGGAAGCTCCAGCGCACTGCGTACGGCTGCTTCGCCTGAAACAGTCATTCTCCATTGGCGCGGCGCGATCTCCGGATGTTCGCACTGCGTCAGATCGTACAGCGGCACAATGCGGTCATGAGAATCGCGAAACCGGATCGCAAGGCTGTCCGCCGCAACGGGATTTCCGATCCGTTCCCACTGCGACTGCGTTGCGACAAAGCGGCTTTCCGGTCGCTGCACGAAAAATTCCAGCGATACTGACGGCGATTGCTTATACATCCGTCCGTGAAATCGCAGGTATTGCGCGTACAGCGCTGCATTGTCAGCCATTTCGTGCAGCATTTCTGCACCGGCTTGGCTGAATCCGCCGATTGGGGTGACATTTTCTGTCATTCCTGTTTCCTCCTGTATTATAGCGCGTTAAAGCACTACCATGCCGCTTTCCAGCAGCAGATCCTCGACCATGCAGCCGTCCAGCCAGACATACGCCAGTGTTCTGCCGTAATCGTCTGTGCGGTCGGTGTCATATTCGAGATAGACCTGCTTGCCGGTCAGCAGCTCGGTCGTGTAGGCAGCGGCAGCTTTGCCCTGTTCGGTGTTTCTGGAAGCATCAGGGTGCACCGATTCCGGCGTGTCGATGCCGATCATACGGATTCTGCACTCGCTGCCATCCACCGAAACGATGAGCGTGTCACCGTCCACCACGCGCACAACATCATACGCGCCGTAAAGAACCGGCTGCGGCAACTCGATCTCCGCGAGCTGCGGCGAACCGTGCGGCAGATACACCGCGATTAGACAAACAACGCTAATACAAAACAACAGCGCAAACAACATGATTCTTCGCTTTGCTTCCCTGTCTAACTGTAAACTGTTCGATTTCATGAACATCCTCCTTTACTTTGCTGAAAAGAAAAAGCCGCCCGCTGTTGATTGCGCCGATCACGCGATCACGCATGAAAGCCAGATTATTGAAAGCTGATCTGCGCGGGGTTCGGTAGGAATCCGAACAGCGGAGATCAAAATTCAAAAAATTTCGGCGCTCTCTGTACATTGCTATACTCTAAGTATAATCGAATTTTTCTTTTTCAGTTTGGTATGAACTTTGGGTACTGAATAATGAGCCGCAGCCTTTGGACTACCTCTTGTCTCAAAAGGGGCTTGACAAAGCCGCCGTTTTGTGCTACAATGAGTACGGTTAGTTGATTTGATACCCGTCAAATCTCTGGTGCGGTTGCAGGTTCGATGCAGCCGCATCGCCTTTTTTATATGCCCGCGCACATAAAGGACGATCTGGATCTCCCGGCTGTTCCTCGGCGATGCGGACGGATTTTCCATCCTCTACTACCAGGACGTGGACTCTTCGATAAAAATGTCTTGGGAGTAAACTATAATGGGAGCGTTGTTGAAAATCTTTATCATCCCTACGGGTGTATTTTCTCTGATGATGTGAAGCGGCTTCATTTAAGAGAACACGCAGACAACAAATATATTTTACTGTTTTTCAAAACGGTTATTTTGCAGCAGAAAGTCAAATATACATACGGATACAAATTCAACGGTCAGCGAATGGAGCGTCAAAAAATTTTACTTCCCGTCAATAAGGAAGGCCGCCCGGATTACGAGTTCATGGAGCAGTACGGGAAACAAATCATGCTACAAAAATATCAACAATACCTCAATTACATAAGTGCAAGAACATAGCAAAGGCAGAAAAGCCGTCAAGGATAAACTTTGCGCTTCGCGTCCTTGACGGCTTTTCCCGTCTTTGCTGTTGGGCAACCAAGAGGGCGCAAACGGATCAACCGCTTGCGCCCTCAAATCATTATGTGTGTTACGCAATAGGAAGTGAAAAAAGTCTTGTGTTATGTGGCTTTGTAGACTTGAAAACACAATAGTTGAGTGTTTATATTTCAACCCTCAAAAATGGCAGTCTACTGCGTAACATTTTGCTATGCCAGCGTGGATATTTAAACGGGCAAAAAGCCTTGATTTATGCGGTTTGCAGAGGGCGGAAACAGAGCAAGTAGTATCATATCCCTCGGAAGCGCAAAAATGTCGTTCTATCGTTCCACGCAGCGCAGAAAAAGCGGGCAAGAGGTTTTTAACTCCTTACCCGCTTTTCGTGGCAATCCGCATGGCAGCTACCCTGGTTTCAGTAGGTTGTTGATACTGTTTTATGAGTAGCTACCATTTTCGGACTTTTTTTGTTTTTGCGCATATACCGAATATCCGGACAATTCCTGCACCGCAATCCACGGATTGGAGTGCATTTTTTGTGTGCGCCTGTACAGACTATCCCTTGAGGTGATATTCATGGACAAAACTCCAAAGCAAAAGCGGGAAAAGCCGATTTCTCCGGTTTATCCTGCCATCGATACCGATCTCGCAAGGGACAACATCGAAAATGACCTGCCCGATGCCGATTTGCAGGATTTGTGATATGGAATCGATCTGGCAATCCGATGTAACCATGCCTGCATTTCCGCCGCTGTCGGGAGAACGGCACACCGATGTTCTCATCATCGGCGGCGGCATCGTCGGCATCCTCACCGCTTACACCCTGAAACAACAAGGCATTGACTGTATCCTTGTCGAAAAACAACGCCTTTGTACCGGCACGACCGGTCATACCACTGCAAAGCTTACCGTTCAACATGGTGCTGTCTACCACCGTATCCGCAAGCGATACGGACTCGAAACCGCAAAACAATATCTCCAAGCCAATCTTCAGGCCTTCGATGTCATGCGCACACTTTGTATGCAGTATTCCTGTGCCTTTGCGTCGCAGGATAACTATGTCTACTCATGCTCCAACCGTACCATGCTCGAACAAGAAATGGAAACGCTGCATGCCATCGGCGCAAAGGCTCGCTTCCAAGAACACCTGTCCCTTCCCATACAGACCTGTGGCGGCATTTGCTTTCCCGATCAGGCGCAGTTTCATCCGCTCAAGCTCCTCGCCGCACTTGCCGCTCCCCTGCCCATCTACGAGCAAACCTTCGTCCACACGCTCGATGGCACAACTGCATATACGCACTGCGGCAGCATCCATGCCAAAGCAATTGTCATTGCAACACATTTTCCGTTTCTCAACCGCCACGGCGCATACTTCCTTAAGCTCTATCAGCACCGCTCCTATGTGCTTGCACTCGAACATGCCGGTACACTCGATGGCATGTATGTCGATGCAGACAAAACAGGGCTGTCCTTCCGACAAGCAGGGGCGCATTTGCTGCTTGGCGGCGGCGGTCAGCGTACCGGCAAATCTTGCGGCGGTTGGACTACGCTGCGGCAATTCGCAGACCGTCACTACCCTGCCGCACAGGAAACTGCCCACTGGGCAGCGCAGGACTGCATGCCACTCGATGATATGCCCTATATCGGTGCATACGGAAAGCATACCGACGGACTCTTTGTCGCAGCCGGATTTGGGAAATGGGGCATGACCGGTGCGATGGCTGCCGCCCTGCTGCTCTCTGACCTCGTACAGAGAAAGCCCAATCCCCATGCGGCATTGTTTGACCCGCATCGTTCGATGCTCCATCCGCAGCTGCTGATCAACGGATGGGAGGCAGTTTCCCATCTGCTGCGGCTGTCCCACCATCGCTGTCCCCATATGGGCTGTGCATTAACATGGAATGCCGCAGAGCATAGCTGGGACTGTCCCTGTCACGGCTCTCGTTTGACCGATGACGGTCATGTCCTCGATAATCCCGCAAACGGCACCTAGGGCATAACAGCAATCCGTACGGCATACACTGCAACGGAGGCGATTGCATGACACAAAAATACCCATTGCAGCATTGTTTTGCCCGCTGTTTGCTCGGCTGCCCTGCCGCTGTTGCCCATTTGTGTGGCAGCCCGAATTATCCGACTATCCACGGACTCGTGCGCTGCTATCGTGTTGCGCAGGGTGTACTGCTTTCTGCGGAGATTTACGGTTTGCCCGATGATACCACATGTGCTCAGCCGGTTCTGGGCTTCCATATCCACAGCGGTTCGGCATGTACCGGTACAGCATCCGATCCGTTCGCCGGTGCAGCAGCCCATCTGAACCCCAAGGATTGTCCGCATCCCTATCATGCCGACGATCTTCCGCCCCTATTCGCTGTTGACGGCACTGCTTTTCTCGTCTGCCTGACGGGGCGCTTTTCCCTTTTGGATATCATCGGGCATGCCGTCATCCTGCACCGCCATCCCGATGACTTTACTACGCAGCCCGCAGGTCACGCCGGAGAGAAAATCGCTTGCGGTATCCTCACCGCTTGCTGATTATTTTTGGGAAAAACCTTCCAATTTTCACAAAGGCATTGACAACGCCCATGTTTTCTGGTACAATAAAATTAGCAGAGCCATCTGCGAATATCAAAGCAAAGGAGTGTTCTTATGTTCCAAACAACGAAACGATTCCGTATCACTGCCGCACTTTCTGCCATGATGCTTTCCGTCGGTATGCTCACGGTCTGTCCGCTTTCTGCGGCTGCTGACAACGGTTCTCTGCTCGTCCTCGGTGACAGCATCGCCGCCGGCTATGGCCTTGCCGAAACCGACAAGACCTATGGCGATATCATCGGTACCTGCATGAACTATTCTGTCACGAATCTCGCCGCATCCGGTCTTGATACCACGGAACTGCTTGCACAGCTCGAAACTGCCGACACCCAAGCTGCTGTCGCATCCGCTGACTTGATTTGCATCAGCATCGGTGGCAATGACCTGCTCGGTCCCACTATCGACTACATGAACTCGCTCTGCCAAGAGGGCGAATCCATGCTGGATATGGTTCAGCGTTTGCAGGCAGAGGGTACGCTTGCAGACGCCTATACCGGTTTGACCAGTGTCTTGTCCGAACCCTCAAAAACCTGCCGCACCAATATCCCGCTGATTGAAACCGCTGTGCGGGAGCTGAATCCTGATGCCAAGGTCGTATTCCAAACCATCTACAATCCGGTTGAGTACAAGACGACCATCATCAACGGTGTGGACTACTCCGAAGAATACAAGTATCTCAACAACTATGCTTCCGGTCAGCTCAAGCGGATCAACAAAGTTATCAACGAATTGACGCAGTCGACACCTGCCGATGTTGCCGGTGCATTCCTCGATACCGCTTGGATCTATCTGCGGACACAAGAGCAGGATATCCACCCGTCTCCGCTCGGTCATGCACTGATTGCTGCCACCATTATGGATTCCATCGGCGGTATCACCGGCAAGGATACCCAAATTACCAAAGTGCTGAATGCACTCTCCGCTGAGGACGCCGCAACTCTGCCTGCCGATGACCGTGCACGCATGGAAGCCTATGCCGGAGAAAGCGTCGAGCTTACCGATTCCCTCGGTGATGTGGATAACGATGCCGCAATCTCTGCGACTGACGCCACCCTCGCCTTGCAACACTATGTCACGGTCACGATGCTCGGACAGCCGGACGGAATACTCACAGCAGATCAGGCATTGCGTGCCGATGTCAATGCGGACGGCAATGTCACTTCGGCAGATGCTACCTATATTTTGACCTACTATATCAATACAATGCTTGGCTTTACTCCGAGCTGGGATGATATCATTTCTGCATAAATTTATCCCAAAATACAATCCGAAAGGCACTGTGGGCTTAAAATATTATAATACATCAGAGCGTGCAGCGTAAACAGGAAGATTGCGCTGCCAATCGCACACGCCCCTCGTATGCACATATCCAACCCCAAAACATATAGGAGAAGTCTTTCTATGCAACCAACCATTATCATCCGCAACGAACGCCCTGAAAATTATCGCACCGTCGAACGCCTTACACGGGAAGCGTTCTGGAATGTCTATGTCCCAGGCTGTACGGAGCATTATCTGGTTCACAAGATGCGCTCCCATCCGGATTTCGTGCCGGAATTGGCATTTGTTCTCGAATTGGAAGGAAATATCATCGGCAATATCATGTATACCCAGTCAAAATTGACCGATGAAACCGGTTTCGAGAAAACCATACTGACTTTTGGACCTGTTTCCATTCATCCCAATTTCCAACGGCAAGGCTATGGCAAACAGCTGATTGCATACAGCCTGTCACAGGCAAAAACCATGGGCTATGATACGGTTGTCATTTTGGGCGATCCGAACAATTATGTCGGGCTTGGATTTGTCAGCTGTCAGCGACATAACATTGTCATTGGCGATGGCATTTTCCCATATGCCCTGCTGGTGAAGCCGCTGACACCCGATGCCTTGGACGGTCGGCGATGGGTATTTCATGAAAGCTCCGTTGGGCAGGTCTGTTCCGATAACGCTATGGTCGCAGCGTTCGATGCACAGTTTCCTCCCAAGGAAACCGCTTGGATGCCCAGTCAAGAGGCATTCTACATCCAGAGTCATGCGACCGTCACTTTGGATTGATGCACAATCGAAACCGTGTACACCGCATAGGGTGTACACGGTTTTTCATGCAGAAAACCGCCAACCCATACGGTTGACGGTCAACTGCCATATATAGAAATGGGAGGAAATCGGTTAGTTTGCGGAGAATTGCCAGTGATCAAATTCCAATGCACCGCTGAATACAAAGCAAAGATCCTGCGTGCCTGATACCGAATTGACCGGAACGGTCAACTCCGACATAGCCGTACCGGCAGAGATATCGACATAGCCGAGCACCGTACCGTTCGGACTGCCCGTGCAGACCTTGATCGCTGCGCCGCTGCTCGAGGAGACTCGCACGGTCAGATGCTTGCAGCCACTGCTGAAGTTCACGCCCTTTACTTTAATCCAGTCACCCGCAGCAATCTCTGTCACTACCGTATCACCCAGACCCGATACCTGAACACCTGCTTGCTGTGCCATCGTTTCCGCCTGCACCATTTGGTATGGGTTCAGTGGTTCGAGCTGTGCCACGCCTGCCATTGTGCCGGTTACGGTGATCTTGCTGTTGCTGATGCTTGCAACGTCAATCTGCGTGGTGCGGTAGTTGAGGTTGACACCCATGCGCTTCTCAACCGCTCTTGCATGATAGAGCAGGTAATATTGCCCTTTGAACTCCACCAGAGAATGATGATTGTTGCCATAGCCGCCCATCGCCGAGCCAAAGCTGCCCGGATTCTTGAACAGAATGCCCTGATAGGTAAACGGTCCCATCGGATCGGAAGCGGTCATATAGCCAATCTCACCGCCGCCAATGCCGAGTGTATTGCCCGAGGTTGAGAAATTCGTGGAATAGCTGTAATAATAGGTATCGCCGATTTTGTTGATGCCGGAATCCTCGAACAGATACGGCGGATTGATCGCAACCGGCATACCATCCAGACTGATCATATCGCTGCCGAGCTTGACGACTCTTGCCGTGCCCGGATCTGCCGCCTGACCCTCAGGCACACCACCGCCGAAATAAAGATAACCTGTGCCGTCATCATCAACGAATACCGCCGGGTCGAACATCCAAACCACATCGCTGCAATTGGGCGTACTCCAATTGACCAATGCCTTGCCGAGCGGATCTGTCCATGGTCCTGTCGGGCTGTCCGCAGTCAAAACACCGATACCGCCGGCACTGTTCGCAAAGTAGAGGAAGAATTTCTCCTGTCCGTTGATGGTCTTATGGCAGGCAGCCGGTGCCCAAGATGCCGATGCCCATTTCGCCACACCGCTCGATCCGGCAACTTGAATCAAACCGTGATCGGTCCAGTTGACCAGATCGGCAGAGGAAATACAACTGATCTCCTGTACATCATAGGAATTTTCCTGCAGGTTTCCGCTGCTGTCATATTCAAAAGCATCGTGCGTCATGTAGACATAGAGTCGGTCGTTGTAGACCATGTAACCGGGATCTGCGCCAAATCGCTGTGTATAGAGCGGATTGTTTTCACCATCGAGCTTGAGACTCTCACCAACGGAAATGCTCGCAAACAGCTGCTCCATTGCTGCGGTATCAATCACCCGCTCCGCAATCGGAAATTCCGTGATCTCCGCTACCAGATAGGATTGCAGCAATGTCAGATCGTTCGTATCTGCCACACCGCTTTGGTCGACATCTGCTGCCAGCTGTGCAATGGTTGAACCAAAACCGGAACGGTAACCCTGCTTCGCCATGCTGAAATCTATGGCATTGATGGAGCCACCGCAATTCACATCGCCGAGCGTCAATTTTTGCACACCGGCTCCTGCAATCACCGTTCCTGCCACTGCGCCGATGGCTTCGTCCACATAGAAATTGTTTGTGGTTGCTGCGGTTTCGATATATAGTTGCAGATTCGAGGCATCGCTCGGAATCGTATAGCTTGTGTTGGCAAGCTGTACCCATGTACCCTGTACCGCTGTTGCCTCCGCTACCGTGGAATACTGCGTGTCGCCGTTGGTATCGGTGTACTGCAATTTCAGATAGAAGGTATCGGTTGTGCCGCCATCGAAATAGCAGACATTGGCACTGAAGCTGTACGCATTGCCCGGCACAAATGCTCTCGTGTTCAGACTCCGGCTTGCGCCGTTCCATGCGGCACTGCGTTCCTGTACGAGCATGGCTTCGCTGCCGGCATAGGCGATTCTGCCACTGGTCAAAACCGTTGCATCTCCCCTACCCGTCCAGCTATCAAGGTCGCCCTCATAGGTGCTGTGGAAATACCAGCCGTTTCCATCAGGTTCGATTACGGTGTCATCATACGCACTGCCATCGCCCCATTCGGACTCCGGTACTATCTCCATCAGCGTAGTATACGCCGTTTTGGGTTGATTGTTTGTGTCATAGAGCAAAGGCGCATTTTCGCTCTTAATCCATGTATTTGCGTCATTCGGACCCCAAATGCAAACCGCCGTGACGTTCTCACAGTTCATCGCCGCCTGAAAGACCGCTTTGTATTTCTCCGCCTGCTGTTCCAATGTGTAGGTACCGCCCTCGATGCTGATATCCAGCTCAGTTACCTGCACCTCACAACCAATCGAGGCATATTTCTGCATGGCGGTCGTATATGCCGAAACGCCGGAGAAGCCATCATAGTTGGCATTGATATGCGACTGCATACCGATGCCGTCCAGCAAGCCCTTCTCATAGAGCGATTTGCACATCTCGTAAATGCAATCCCGCTTGTGATCCCAATATTCGTTGTAGTCGTTGTAGAACAGTGCACAGTCCTCCGGCGCATACTTACGGGCATAGGTAAATGCCTTCTCGACAAAGCTGTTATCGCCGTAGATCTGCACATAGGGCGATTTGCCGTCGCCGTAACCGGGTTCACGAGCACCGCCGTAGTTCGCCGTGCGGTTGGAATCATCGCTCACAACCTCGTTACATACATCGTACGCATAGAGGTTGATGCTCGGATATTGCGTCTCGATGGCAGCAAACAGATTCTTGATATAGCTTTCCATACGTGCATCCATCGTTGCCTCGGAAACCCATGCACCGCTCGCCTGATAGCCTTCCTTGAAGAACCACTCGGGGCTTTGGCTGTGCCATACCAGCACATGCCCTCGCACGGCGATATTGTTGTTCGCACAGAAATCAAGAATGCTCGCCGCATTGCTCAGCGTAACTGCAACATTCGTACCGCTCGATTGGGATTGTACCATCGTGGCATCGGGTTTCATCTCATTTTCGCATTCGATACTGTTATAGTCCTTGAGGATATTTGCCGTGATGGCAGAATTGGCAACGGTTGAGCGGTTGAGGATATTGCCAACACGGAAATAATTTGCAAAGGCATCCTTCAACCCCTGCTCGGAGGATGCCGCCGATGCGGTATGTGCCGAGCGGGTCTGCTGTTCGGTAATGCGCACGCTGTCCAGTACGAAATCTGCGGCACTGTCCGTGGTCACGGTCAAGGTGAAGTCTACGCTGTTCTCGGGCGCAGTATCCGTTGCCGAGAGCGTCAACCATTCGCCTGCCGATGCCGTGCGAGTATCCAATTCTCGTTCGGTCACCGCACCGCTCTCTGCGTCCACATAACGCAAATGCAGACGGAACGTCTCCGCCTGTTCACTGCGGACTTTCAGCGAATAGGTATAGGTATGACCGCCGTAGAGATAATAGCCTTTGGCAGAGCTTGCACCGTCTTGCGCAGACTGTCTGCCGCTGACCAACATACCCCGGCTGCCGCCCTCGCCGATACCGTTCATGGCGGTCAAGCGAACCCATTCGGCGGATTCATACCAGCCGTCATAGTTGACCTCGAAGTCATTGCGTACCAGCTCTGCTGCATAGGTCTGCGTGAGCGGCAGAGCCGATGCCATGCCGGCACTCACTGCCAGTGCGGAGAGCATTGCTGTGAGCTTTTTCGGTTTCATTTCCATTCCCCCTGTCTCTCTGTATGGCTCTGCTTTCGCCGGAAGGGAAGTCGACGGTTGAGCCATACCGCCGCATTCCGCTCTGCTTGCCGATGAAGGGGTGTCGGCATACAGTTCCGTTTTTCTGCGAGATGCACAAAAAAATACATCCCCATACCGTTATTATATCAAAACGGTATGGGCGATGCAATTGACGTTGTGGCTCATATTTTAGCACAAAAGTGTATTTTGTGCAGTGTTGCCTTAGATGTTTCGCTTGCGTTTGCGATATTGGTTCGGTGTTTCCTGATAGACCGCCTTGAACTGGCGCATGAAATAGGACGCTGAGGTATAGCCGCTCTGACCGGCAATCTGCTCAATGCTCAAATCGGTTTGCTCGAGCTGCTGTGCGGCATAATGTACACGGCTTGTGATGATATCCTGCAAAATACTCACCCCGAAGGTTTCGGTATACAGATGCTGAAACCTGGAACGGCTCAGGTTCATGTCGGCGGCGAATTGGTCGATATCCCATTCTTTCCCCGGATTGCGGAAGATGATTTCCCGAATCCAAAGCAGCTTGCTGCCGTAATGCGTTTCGTTCATCTCCGATACCGGCATGACCAGCACGAGTTGCTCATGCAGTTTGTAGAGCAACAGCTTGAAATACAGGTCAACGGTTTCCTGCCGATGCAGATGGGTCGAGTAAAACTCATGGCACATATTCCGCACATATTTTGAGAGAATCGTTGCCTGTCCGAGATGTATTGGCTTGTCAAACGGAATCCCAAGCGTATGTGCCAATGCCTCCTCTTCCTTGCTGAACCCAAAGTGAATCCAGTCATCCAGATGCTTGCCGTAGTCCGGATCGGTGTAATAATACTGCGGACAATTCGGTGTGTAGATGATAAACGAAGGCTCCGGCACTCGAATGTCCTCACCATTCATCCGCACGATCACCGGCGTATGCGTCAGCAGAAACAGCCAGTCGCCTGAACCGTTTGGTCGGTCAATCAGAAACTCCGGGCCATGAGAATGATGATATCCGATTTCGTCCATGCGCATGGCACTCCCCCCTTTGTACTGATTATACCAAATTTTGATGATATTGTCAATCAATATAGGGTTTGACACCGACAAGAAATGCGGTATCCTATCAGTAGAAAGGAAGAGAGCCAACGAACGTACTCATCTTCAATGACTCGTTCGGACACATTCGCACGTCGCAAGCATCATCGGCACGACGCTTGCGGATACGGCCGCAAACATCTGCATTTCTGAATGAGCGTGGCGGCAGGCGGCGCATGCGCTCGAAGAACCAACCGTTTTAGTGGATGAAATACAGCATAGGGCGATCAAACAAGAGCAAATTGAAAAATCTCGAAAAAATGGTAAAAAGGAATTGACAAATCCAGTGGAAGTGGTATAGTTATAGTTAAAGTAGAAAGATTCCACCGTAAAACCGCCAACTACGGAGCTTTTTCTGAACTTCCCGAAAGAACGAGTAAAAAACATATTCGTGAAGTAGCAAAAAATATGATGTTGACATTAGTGGATTAACACTTAACATTGATGCAAACAAAGAAATGCTGCGATTTCCTTTTGCCGGCGAAGCTGTTCCGGAAGCCGAATCTCAGACCCAACCACAACGGCACGCAGCGTGCCGTGGCAGCCGATCCGGAAAAGGCTGTCGGAAATCGAGATTTGCCACAGCGATACGACGGGAAAAATTTGTAAGTAAAGGAGTATGCCTATGAGAGAAAAGCAACTCGGATGGCAGACGCCGACTGACTCCGCAGCATCGTGATACGGGATTACCGGTCGAGGCTTTGACTGCCTAATTGCAGAGATTTACAGAATTGTCCATACCTGTCGCACACAATCGGGCTGTGTGATTCGGAACGGTATGAGCACGCTTTATGATGCCATCGCAACAGCAACGCATATTGATCGGCGGCGGTATGGATTCTGCCGATCTGGCGCTGCTGACCGCCAACTTGTTTTTACGAAAGCTCTATGCCACCGATATTGCATCGCTCATCTATGCCGGCAGAACCGATACCGTTGCCGCCTCGCAGAATCTGCGGCCATGCAGCAAATCACACAGCTGACAAAAGAATGGAACCGTGCTACGGCTTTGCCATGAGCAAATCGATCTGCACTTCAGATTCGGTCAATGTCAGTCCTGTGACCAGATAGGGCAAGATGTCCGCAGTGATGCGGGAATCCTGTATATGCAAAGCAGCGGCAATTGTATGCAAAAGCGGCTCGATGGCTTGCGAGGGATTGGTACAGCCATTTCCTCTGCGCCGTCCGCCGCAAAGTAGCCGATATTCCCCCAGCACCATACGGCTGCCGCATTGCCCACACCGGACTCTCCCACAAAGCCAATGCCGCTGTCGTTTTTGATGACCTTGCCGAGTCAGCAATTGCTGTACCGCTTCAAATTCTGACGATGATATCAAGGCAGGCACTGCCATGCGAATCCATGCCGTTGGCGGTAACTGCAAAGGCTTGCGGCACTTATAGCTGATGGTTTGCGTAGTATGGAGAAGCAGCTCGCCCTTATAGACAGGATTACGCAGAATCCGACGAATGGTCACATCATTCCATGTCATGCCACCCGATGGCGTTGGAATCGCCTGCGCAGTACAGCCTTGCGCAAGGCTGCGGCAGCTCTCCCCCATGCGATATCGCCGAAACAGCTCCGTCACAACCACCGCCTGCTTCGGTATCGGCACAAGATTTCCTGCCGCCTTGCGATAGCCATAGGGTGCGTGGGCAAGAGTACAGATGCCGTTTTGCTGTCTGGCATAAAGTGCTGCCCGTACCTTGCGGGAGATGTCCTTCGCATACCAGTCATTCATCACCGCTCGAATCGGCGTCAGGTCACTGCCACAGCCCGTGGCAGTATCGATACCGTCCGCAACCGCAATAAACCGTACCCCGTGCATCGGAAACCAACGCTCCACCAATTCACCGGTATGGATATAATCTCGGCTCAAACGAGATAAGTCTTTGGTCAATACAATGTCATACTGCCCTGCCCGAATGGCCTGCAACAGAGCCTGAAATGCAGGCCGCTCCCACTGCGTACCGGAAACGCCATCGTCCACATATTCCCCTGCGATACAGAATCCATGTGCCGCCGCATAGCCTTGCAATGCCATGCGTTGACTGGCAATGCTGCCCGATTCCCCTGCCGAACCATCTTCTCGAGAGAGCCGTAAATATAGTGCAGTCCGTTCGTTTGCCATCGTCACACCCCCAAACATTTATTGCATCTATATGAAAACAGTGTTTAATTTATACCGAAACTTGGGCACATCTCCGTTTTTCTATACCCGCCCTTGATTTTTATCGCAATCTGTGGTATACTATACTAGTCGCCGATGAGGTGATGTTCAGTTCGCGGAGTGGAGCAGTCCGGTAGCTCGTCGGGCTCATAACCCGAAGGTCGTAGGTTCAAATCCTGCCTCCGCAACCAATATGAATACAGATGCACCTCTCGGATCTTCGGAAGGTGCATCTGTTTTATCAGCCAGGTACATGAATCCAAATTCTCTCCTATGCGGAAATTAGCAGACACGCAAGATTTTGGTTGCGTTACTACAGTGAAGTTATTATTGGAAATTGATAGAAATTAGAATTTGCTTGTAAAATCGTAAATTGAAAGAGAAAATTATATGAAACATGAACTTGGTATCGCACGCTGTGGATTGGCTTGCTGTTTATGCTCCGAGAACATAGAATGCAAAGGATGTAAACGGGACGGCTTTCTGGATCTTTTGTGGTGCAAAGGACGCAGAATGGTGTGAAAACAGAAAATGCGTGATTAAAAAAATTAAACGGTTGTTATGAGTGTGAACCGGGAAATTGCCGCAAAGGTTTGTATGCAGAAAAAATCAAGGCACGAGCTTTCGCAGAATTTGCGAGAAGATACGGCATTTCAGAGTTGTTAGACTGTTTGGAACGCAATGAACAAGCAGGAATTATTTATCACAGAGATGGAATTATTGGTGACTATGATGAGTTTGATGATTTGGAAAAAAAGATTCATTATATAAAAACAGATGAATGCTAAAATTGAATTTATAGGGAAGATATGATAAACAAAAATTTTATATGCGGGTGTGGTGAAATTGGCAGACACGCAAGATTTAGGTTCTTGTACCGCAAGGTGTGCAGGTTCAAGTCCTGTCACCCGCACTTAATCAAAACCGGCGCATTTGCTCCAATATTGAGCAGATACGCCGATTTTTTTCATGAAGTATAGCAGCGTACCCTCATACACTATGACAATACCGTCTCCTTGCCGGCATTGACAAGCTTGCAAATCTATGGTATAATCAATGCACAGAATGCACGAAATGAGAGGTCGTTATGGAATTATTTTCACATTTTCTTCGTCGAAAAACCGGTCGTCAAGCCAAGGCTGCGATCAAAGCATGGGATACATGGAAACGCCGACATTTTCCCGGCTCTGAAGCATCCCGCTACCGAAACTATATCACCGAAGCCAATGAGCGCAAGCCATTGACCAATGTGAAGATTCCACTGAAACGCCAAACACAAAACAACAATAGCTTTCTGAATGATTTGATTGCGGCATTTGCAACACCACCCAATGAATCCCTACCCGAATATCTTGTGCGATTTTTTGGGCAAATCGATGCGGAAATCAGCGGATTCCTGGAAAACCTTGCCAAATATACGCAAATACAGGACAAAATCAAGGACATTTCTCTGATGGCAGAGATAGAAGCCTTGTTTGTGCGAAAACTGCAACAGCTGCTCAATGAGCTGCAGTTCTGCCGCTATGATCGGATGGGGGAAACGGAGTATTTCTACAAATTCCATGTACGTTTCTATCGCATCCATGCTGACCTGCAAACGCTCAACGGATACTGTGGGGATTATTTGTATGCCATTTTCAATACGGAATATGTCGCCTGCAACGATGATCTCGAACGCATACGCATCAATGTCGAAGCCATGCGAGAAACGGTCGATCAATTTACCAATGCCTGATCAGTCCATCAGATCTCCCATTTATTGACATAGAAAAGCGAGTGCACCCCTTTGGGCGCTTTACAATTTTGCTCTGCCTGACCCTTTCCATGACAATTCTTAGTGCCTGCGGCGATAAGGAACCGAACGCAAATTCCAATCCATCGTCTGCTTCTGGCGGCAGTACGCAGTCTGAAAATGCACAGAATAGCGATGCCCCAGAAGAGGACGCTCCCAGCATAGAGCTTGCAGACATGGCCTGGAGCATTGACGGCATAACCTATTCCTTTTACACTGACGGAACACTGGAGGTGACAGACGGCACCGACAGCGTATTTGGCGGGTATGAGTGGGACGGACAGGCCGGGCTGATCACGATGGACGGTTTCGCCGTGGAACTGCTATTGGATGGAGAAGGCGATTTGTACATGGAGGGTGAGGACGGCGAATATTACCTCATGACCTATGCTGGATTTGCCGGCGGAGGAGACCACGAGAGCGGTGGAATGCCGAATCCAGACGATACTCCGGACTATGATCTGGACTATAATCTGGACTATGATACAGATGATGACGGCAGCATAGGCTATGAAGCCTTAGACAATGGAAAAATCCGCTTCTATGACTACGATAATAATGTATCAATTACTTA
>CALXHI010000021.1 GCA_944388075.1 uncultured Clostridia bacterium
TAGAACCGTGGGACACACGGGGATAGCTCGCTTATGCTGTAGTCAGTGAACTACTCGAACGAGAACTGACTGCCTGCTATTTTCGCAGGAGGAAGCTCCGACCTCTTTAGGTCGGAGAGGATGTCACCTGCAATTTCAAAAACAGAAACCGATTTCTCGATCTCTCTGGTCAGTGTTCCGGCAGTGCGGATTGCATCCTGATATCGGCAATAGATTTGAGCGATGTCTTTTTCTTTGGCAACGTTGCGATCATACTCCATATGCAATGTTCGCTTGCATCGCTCCGCCTCGTCTCTTGGTATAGCACCCGTGCGATAGGCGTAATATAGAGCTGTCAGCTCTGTAAAGTACTTGTAAGCCGCAGGCGGAAGCGGCTTGGTATCCACTGTGCCGTCATATGCTTGCCGTTCTAGATTACGCCATGTGTCTGGGTCGTTAAGGTTCACTCTGGGCTTCATAGATTCTCCATTCTGCATTTTTGAAAGGTGGAGGCATGGTAAGTATCAGCACACAGGGTATGCAGAACGCAAATTGGAACGCCGACACCTTTGTCGATATCGACGATATCACTGTAATGCTGAAAAACCTGGCAGTTCTTTGATATCACACCTTTCCTGTACCTTCCTGTCGGAACAGCATGAATTGGCGTTCGTTCTTGTTCTGTAGATGGTGGGAAAGGTGATGCTTGCAGATTTCACAAAGTAGAGGTTTTTGCGGTATTTGCGGGACAATGCAGCTGAGACCATCATTGCAAGCTTTTGCTGTGTATGCTCTGTGAACATTGTAACGCCGCATGGTTTGGCTCTTGAAGGCGTCGTTCCGGCATTCCTTGCAGAGCAATGGGCAAATATAATCCGCTTTACGGGACAGCAAACAGCCTCCGTTGACGTACCGAGGTACGGACGGAGGCTGTTGTCATCCATTCTGTGTGTGCATGACAATTTGCGGATAGGGGATTTCGATTTTGGCACGATCGAGTGCCTGTTTTGCAATCTCGTACAGAATGGCAGGTGCGCCGAAATAGTCCTCGAAGCGGACGGTCACATTCAGGGAAAGAATGACTGCATTATCGCCATGCCCGTTCATAGAAACCGATGGGGCAGGGTCTTTCAAGAACCGCTCGTCGGTGTCAACGGCATCGAGCAGGACACGACGTGCCTGTTCGATGTTGGCATCATACGCAATCGACAGCGGTATAGAAACCTTGAGCGTTCCACACTGCGAAAGATTGATGATTTCACCGGTGGAAACGGTGCCGTTTGGGATAAAGACCATCTTGTTATCTCGGGTTTGGAGCGAGGTATAGAGAATCGTGACAGATTGCACAAAGCCCTCGACATTGTCCAAAATGATATAGTCACCGGCTTGAAAGGGTTTGGCAAAGAGGATGATAAAACCGCCAGCAAGGTTTGAGAGACTGTCTTGCAATGCAAGCCCGATCGCCAAACCAGCGGCACCGACAATCGCAACAATGCTGCTCATCGGGACCCCTAAAATAGTGAGGCAGATGGTCAGCAGGAGCGTGTACAGCAGAATTTGCAGCAGCGATTGCCCGAATCCTGCAGCAGTTTGATTGACATTGGCACGCTGCATCGAACGGCGCATGATCTTGATCAGCGCTTTGGACAGCGTCAAGCCAATGAAGAAAACAACCAGTGCAACAAGCAGCGTTGGCAGATAATCCAGAAATTTCTCCCATAATTCTGAAAAAAAGCCAGTGGTTTGCTGGAGGGCTTCCTCACTCTGTGCAAGCCCTTCCTCGACATCACTCTGTATGTCGGCGAGATGATAAATCATGTTCGGATTCCTCCTGTTCCGGTTTTGGTTGTGCTTCCGCGTCACGGATTGAGCGGTGAACGGCGGCTGCGAAATCGGCACGGGATTCCAAATGTGCCGATGGCTCGTTGATGGGAGGCGGTGGTGGCGGCGGCTCGATTTTGGGTTTGCCGTTTGGGTGCAGCGGGTGATTGCGTGTCGCTTTGAGTGCATGGATGGTATCAAATACAGCATGGTATTTCAGCGGAATCCTGCGATTCAGATGACATTTACCGAAGTACCAGCCTGTGAATGTACAGGTGTGCATGAGATCCTCGAAGAAAGTATGCAGTTCGAGCCGCTGGGCGGTATCGATCCGCAAGCAGTCTTTGATCGATGCCGGCGGTTCGTGTGTGATGATATAATCGATGGTGTTGTCATGTGCCTTGAGGGCTTCGATGGCATCGAGAATTTCCTTATAACTGGGTTGTTCCTCCTCCCACCAGGTACCGGCATTGCGGAATTCAAAGTCCTGACTGTGCCCGCCGCCGAAGGTGAAGAAGGTCTTGCCGCAAATGGTATAGATTTGTCCCCGCATCAGGTGCAGAATATTCGGTGCAATCACGTGGATGGTACCGCCGTTCCATTCCTGAGTCGGGTACTGTGCGAGCAGGTCGTAGTTCTCGTGGCAGCCATCGACGAATGCAATGGTAAAGGGGAGTGCTGTCAATTTTTTCCGCAGCTTTTGCTCTTGTTTTGCGTTATTCCAGAGAAATCCGAAATCACCGCAGACAATGACGATATCATTCTCGCCGGCCTTTCGCAGCACCGGCGCAGAAAAGCGTGACGCATCGCCATGCGTATCTCCGGTAATGTATACCATGGTTTCCAGTCCCTTCTGCCTTACATTTGCCGTATCGAAATACAGTACTATTCTACTATAGTGTATCCTCAACAACCAGTCATTTTTAAAACGTCCCTATTTTCAACATCAAAAAAGAAAAAGGACAAGACAAATTCAAAGAGGTGCAAAAGCATCGCCGCAAGGCGGTCGATGTTCATTGCAA
>CALXHI010000022.1 GCA_944388075.1 uncultured Clostridia bacterium
TGACATCCTCCGAAGTGCAAGCTTTTTTCTCGTTTTTAACACTTTTCCTTGCACTTCTATTATATCACATTAGGACGTTTTTGTCGATATTTCTGTCAATATTTATGGTTTGAGGATACACTATATAAATCGCTGTAAGCAATTCCTTCATCGATAAAACCACCTATTTGGAATGTGATTCTCATCCAGTCCAGTATAGGATCATCAAGCCTGTCGGTGATGTCATACCAGTATCCATACAGATTACTATCTATTATTTCCGGCTCTGTTGTAGTTGTAACAGTTGTCATCACCTTAGTAGTTACTCTTGTCGTGGTCGTAGGTTTCGTTGTAGTCGTGACTTTTGTGGTCACAGTCGGTTTGCTTGTTACGCTCTCTGCTGCAGAAGTTTCTTTCTCCTGCACAGAAGCTGTGGTTGTGGTGCTTTCGGTATCATCCGGAATCGCTTTCGTTGTTGTAATGGTTTCCGTTTCGGTCGTAACTGATGGGATATCATCCGAACAAGTTTCAGTGACTTCGGGTATCCTTTCGGTTATCGTTGTGGTGGTCGTTTGCTCTGTGGCTTGCACGGCTGTTGTTGTCTGACTTACCGTCGAGGTTTCCGTCGGCTCTGCAGGCAATGCCTGATTACCACAGCCGGTCAGGATTCCTGCACACAACAGCAAGAAGCAGTAAGGATTTTTTCATGCAAATCCCTCCTCGGTATAGTTTGATTATACCATACCAGCCCACCGTTTTAAAACCGACCACTCTTTCAAAGGCACTACGGAATCCTCCGATGCCCGAAAAAGCGTCGAATACTCGGATCATATGACCAACTCCTTTCTTGTTTTGGGTATAAGAAAAGCCGTCTGTGATTGTTAGTCACAAACGGTTATGTAAATCTTATTCAGTTCGACATATTGGAATTTGTTGATTTTAAGTAGCCTTGCTTGCACAGCTATTAAGGTACTCAATTATTGGTTGTATATATTTTATATCCGAAATATCGTATGACGACGACATCATTTTTATCTGTTCCTCATCAGCTTCTGTCTTGTTTTTCTTTGAATTCAAAACCTTGACAAACATTTTTATCATCGTTTTTGATGTTACAGGCATTTTTTCATAATCAAGACCACCGGGACAATAAAACCATCTTACTACTTTAAGTTCTTCATCAGTGAAGTTTTTAGGTAGTGTTAGTTCGATTTCAGGGTTTTCTATAGGGCTTGCACCAACACAGAAAGCTACAAGCTTCTTTTCACTCCACCTTGAAATATTCTTCTTAAACCATTTGAGTTTGCTTATTGAACCAGCCACAGCCCAACCACCAAAAACTATGGCATCGTAGCTATCTAAATCCATATTTTTGGCTTTGCCGTATTCGATGCATTCTGCGTTTGTTTTTTGTGCTATCCATTGGGCATATCTTTTTGTAAATCCCGTCTGTGAATTATAAATTACAATCGTTTTCATTTTTTATTCTCCTCATAATAGCATATCCATAAAAATTCTTATTTTCCGGTCTGTTCAACCTCCTATATTATACCACATCCCACCGTCATTTTCAATAGAAAAGAGGTTACAGAGTTCAAAATCAAACCTGCAACCTCAATTGCTCACATCGTCATATCCACATCTTCTGTTTCGTCCATGCTCTCATCTTCGGACTTCTCCTGCGTCGGTTCGTATTCCATACCGATTTTGTAAAAATCGTCCTCACCGTAAATCACACCGAGGGAACGACCGTTGTCGAAAGTACAATGAAGTGTGCCAGCATCATCCACATGGTCAACTGTGCCTTTGGTGCCACATTCAATCGGATGATACGGATCATTCATTCTCTCAATCTGAATTCTCGTACCCTTGGGATACATCTTTTTGATACGTTCTACCTCTTTCTGACTTGGAAAATCGTTCATTCATATCACCTCACATAGAAATACCGCCCATATCGAGGCTTTCTTCTTCCTCAATATCGGCGGTGTCCGTTATCTCTGCTTCAATCTGCCAACTGTTTTTTCATTGACTGGAGAATCCTCATTGTAATAAATCATCAGTCCACGATATTCTTCCTCCGGTTCAGAGTACTTTTTGATAGCTGCATTGATTTCATCCTCACAGCCACAAGCACAGCTTGAGGGGATCACCTCGTAATCATCGTAGTCGAAATCTTCATTTTCGTCATATTGCGGTTCAGCTTGAATCTCAAGGGGACAATAGAGCTTCATCTCCTGTGTAGGCTTTGCGGTAACCGTGAAATCTGCCTGATCTTCGATTCCAAGGTAATGATCTCGAACCTCTGCGAGGTCATCACGTCTGTCAAGCATTTCAGCCAACGCCTGAATCATTATGGCTTTCATATCACCGTCACCGAGCATATCATCAAAATTGAATTTCTGCTGTCCGGTGTGAGCAAGCTCAGCAATGCAGTCTGCCATAGCTTTCAGCTCTGCATGGAGCTGACATTCTCCGTAAGTGAATTCGCTCTGATCGATGATTGCTCTTGCATTCGGAATGAACTGTGACTTGCGGGCGTAGCCAGCACCCTCAGCTTCAACGAGGATTCCATCTCTGCCATTAGCATCGAGGAAGAGAATGCAGTGGGCAGTGTTGCCTTCCATATACATCAGCTCTCTGTTTTCGATGATTTCGAGGCAGTCATCCAAGGGATGATTCTTCATCTGCTCGAACCTCTTTCCGTAGAGGGGAATGATTTTCTCCACCTCAATCTGCATCGGCTCATAGCTGTAAGCCTTGTGATTCAGCGGAGCATTAAATATTAACTTCTTCATGGGCATCATCTCGCTTTCATTTTAATAGTATAGGGAAAACAAAAAATGCCGAACCAATCGAGAGTGGTAACTCTCAATCAATTCGGCATTAGAACCAAGAAACCGTTTCAAACTTTGTGAAAGATTTTCTGGGTAAAAAAGAGCAGACTTCGAAATTTCTCTCCAAATCTGCGCTCAAATCTCTTGAAAACCCAAAAACGCCCGTTCGAGTCCCCAAAACAGCCTTAGGTGATCCACGGTTTTGCAAATAAATTTTTAGTCCTCTGAATGCAGAAAAACCACGCAAATGCGTGGTTTTTCGCTATGTGATCTTTTTCGTCACATATAGATGGAGCTGTTTGCCGGATTTGAACCGGCGACCTCATCCTTACCAAGGATGTGCTCTACCAACTGAGCTAAAACAGCGAAATATCGTGATTTTAGTCTGTCGATTTTGCCCGACTGCCTTTATATTATACCGCATATCAATGCAAATGTCAAGAGGAAATTCAGATTTTGGATGAATTTAGCTGAATGCACAAAAATAAGGCTGAAACAAACTAATAATATGGCAATAGCGCAAAGTTCCACTTTCTTGGTGCAACATCTTGCAATTTTGAGCGGCTTATGGTAAAATAGAGAAGAACTTGGGACAAAGACAATGTGCTTTGTGCAATTTGTTATATTTTGAGAAGGAGGAATGGTGAACTTGAATAAAAGACGATCCTTTTTTGCCACCATGATGGCAGCGATTCTGGGTATTTCCACCTATTGCAGTCCACTGGCGGCGAGTGCGATCGATCAGACATTGGCGGATTGGAATGGCGACGGCGTAATAGATGTGTTTGATTTCGTGCTTGCGAAGCGAGAGTCGGTGGCGGCGAAGAATCCGATGCAGCTTGCCGTATCGGATGCGGCCGGAACACCGGGAGAGACCGTTGCGGTTGATATTACCTTGCAGGGTAATCCCGGTCACATCAGTACCGGTGTGAAGCTAACCTATGACAGCAGTCTTGTGTTGGGCGGTGAGGCGCTCAGCTATGAAATCGGCGAAGTTGCCGATGCAGAGCAGACGATGGTTGTTTTGTTGCCGGAGGAGGCAGCTGTTTACTGCGACTATCCTGATGACGGCGGCGAAGCGGTTTATAACGGTCAAATCCTGCGTGTGTACTTTACGATTCCCGAGGACGCACAGCCCGGTGCGCAGTATATGCTCGGTCTTACGAATGTACGTTTTGAGCAAAATGCCACGCTTGGGGATGTGTCCTATCTGGTTCAGCGGGGGAAGATCACGGTTGAAGATCCAAGTGTCGCAAAGCCGTTTGAGCCGCTGTTTGGCATTGATGTGTCGCATTGGCAGGGGGATATCGATTGGATGGCGGTGAAAGAATCCGGCGTCAACTATGCGATTCTGCGTGCCGGTTATGGCAGATATGCAAGTCAGGTCGATAAGCAGTTCTATCAGAATTATGAGGGCGCAACCGCAGCCGGCATTCCGGTCGGGGCGTACTGGTATTCCTATGCGATGTCGCCGGCGGAGGCGAGGCTGGAAGCGAAAGCCTGTTTGGAAGTCATTGATGGGTTGTCCTTTGAATATCCGATTGCCTTTGACTTTGAAGAGCCGGAGCAGTTGGCATTGAGTGTTGCGGAATGCTCGGCAATTATCGAAGCATTTTGCGATGAGATGGAGGCGGCAGGATATTTTGTGACCCTGTACTGCTCGTCCTATTACTTGACCAATAAGGTGAGCGAAGAAGTGCGGACGGAACAGGATATATGGGTTGCCCATTACAATGTCAGCAAGCCCTCGTATACCGGTGCATATGGAATGTGGCAGTATGGCTGTACCGGTATCGTGCCGGGGATTGCCGGTGATGTCGATTGTAATTGGTGCTATCGGGATTATCCGACCATCATTCGCAATGCAGGGCTTAACAATACCGCAGCCTTACAATAACCATTGCATTCCATAGAAAAAGGATGTCACTCTCTCGGATCGAGAGAGTGACATTTTTCGTGCATGTGCGAAAATTTGCTGCTGTTCTCTTGACAAATTCGAAGCCATGTGATACACTAAATAGGGACAGATTCCCATATCAGTCAGAGTCAGAGAAGGAGAATAGCATGGAATTGCGATTTCAAAAGCTGCGCCCACAGGCGATCATTCCACAGCGGGCAACAGAACACAGTGCCGGTGTGGATTTGTGCGCCTGCATTGAGGAAACGGTGGTGATTCCGCCGCATGGCATTGTAAAAATACCAACCGGACTTGCAGTTGAACCGTCCGAACCGCAGGTTGTGCTGATGCTGTGCGCCCGATCGGGCCTTGCTGCAAAGCATGGTATCGGTATGGCAAACGGCGTTGGCATTGTGGATGCGGACTATCGGGGCGAGATTGCGATTCCGCTGCTCAATCAAAGTGCAGAGCCGTTTACCGTTACACCGGGAATGCGGATTGCACAGCTGTTGGTGCTGCCGATTTGTTATCCCAGATGCAGAGAAGTGCAAATTCTGACGGATACGGTGCGAGGGACGGGCGGCTTTGGCTCAACAGGTGTGGAATCGAAGTCGTTGTAAACAGAAAGGAACACAAGCATGAAGTATAAAATGACATTGATTTTTTGCATTATTGCTGCTGTGGTGTTGGGTGCATATCTGGGAGAGATGTGCAGCGATATTGAATATCTGAAATTTTTGGGCTACAGCAAATCGTTTGGGTTTGATTCGACAACATTTGATATACAGGTCATCAGCTTGACACTTGGATTTCGTGTTGAGATGAATGTGATGCAGTTGCTTTTGCTTGCGATTTCGATTTTCGTGGCGAGAAAGCTGGCAGATGCGATCAAAACAAGTTAATAGGAGGATAACGGTTATGAAGCAGATTTTGACAGTATCGGGGATGCACTGTGCCCACTGTGCGGCAGCGGTCAAGGAAGCCTTGGAGTCTGCCGGTGCGATGCAGGTTACGGTGGATTTGCAGACCAAGCAGGTCGTGTGCGAATCTGACTTGTCGGAGGCGGCACTGCGTGCGGCATTGGAGGAAGAGGATTTCACATTGGAAAAGGTGACGACCGAAGCATGACACGCTGGGAAACGCATGTGCATACGGCGGAGGGCAGTGCTTGTGGGCGAGTCTTTGGCGCAGAGATGGCGTGTGTGTGCAAGCAGCTGGGCTATGACGGCATGATTGTCACCGACCACTTTTATCACGGCAACACGGCGGTTTCGAGAGATTTGCCGTGGGAAAGCTGGGTGAAGCAGTTCTGCATGGGCTATCGCAATGCCCGTGCACAAGGCGAAAAGATCGGGTTGACTGTTCTGTTTGGATGGGAGTACAGCTGGAACGGGGCGGATTTCCTGACCTATGGCCTGACACCGGAATGGCTGCTGGCACATCCCGAAACGATACAGGTGTCACCGAAGGCATATCTGCAGATGGTGCGGGATGCCGGTGCATTGGTTGTGCAGGCACATCCGTTTCGCATGGCACACTATGTCGATGCGATCAAGCTGCTGCCGGACTGTACGGATGCGGTGGAGGTCTATAACGGCGGCAATACCGATATACGGTTCAACGAACGGGCACAGTGGTATGCGGAAAGCTATGGCTTGCCGCAGGTGTCCGGCTCGGATGCCCATGAGATTGATCGGTTTTCGGGAGGCGTGCTGGTGGACGGCATCCTCCAAATGGCAGAGGACTATGGCAAAGCTGTGTGGGAAGGCAGAATTGTCGGTTTGATTCGAGATGGCAAGGATGTGCCGTTTGGACTCTGAATCACAAAACAGCGATATCGGCAGGCATTGACGTCTGAGATATCGCTGTTTTGTTGTACGCATATATTGTTGTATGGCATTGCATGTGGCACTGTCTGATTTCGCATAGAACTGTGCAATTATCATATGGCATCTGCTGTTATGCGGTTTTTGTGATGTTTGGATTGGTAGTATCTTGCTACGCCAACAATATAGCACAAAAAACAACGGCAAAACGCATGGGAAGTTGCACAAGGAATGCCATGGGTTATCCAAACCGCCGAAAACAATGTCAGTAACTTGACATTTTGGGCAGAATCTTGTATACTGGAAGGCGGATGAAACGACAAAGGGCGAAAACGGTCGATTCTCCAGAAAATTTGAGAGGAGTTTTTCACCCTATGTGGAGTCCGAAACGCATTGCCATTGCACAGTCCGGCGGTCCGACCTCAGCGATCAACGCTTCTTTGGTCGGTATTTATCGGGCGGCAAAGGAATGGCAAGGGATTGCTGCCCAGAGCAATATAACACAAAATGCGGCGACATCTGATGCCGCATGTGAGCCAATTGTTGTATATGGTGTCAAGCACGGCGTACAGGGATTGTTGGCAGAGCAGTTTTTGGATTTGGATACTTATCTGACCGACTCGGAGCAGATCGCATTGCTGCGAAAGACACCGGCGACAGCACTGGGTTCCTGTCGCTATCGGCTGCCCAATACCGAGAAGGATGCCGAGCCGTATCGGAAAATTCAGGGGGTACTCGAGCGCAATCAAATCGATGCCCTGTTCTATATCGGCGGCAATGATTCGATGGATACGGTTGCCAAATTGTCCGCATGGCTGGAAACGCAAGACAGCCCGATCCGTGTGATTGGCGTGCCGAAAACCATAGACAATGATTTGGTCGAAACCGATCATACACCTGGGTTTGGCTCTGCCGTGAAATATCTGGCAACCACGATGTCGGAGATCATCGAGGACAGCTCGGTGTACTATGTGCCGTCCGTGACCATCTGTGAGATTATGGGACGAGATGCCGGTTGGCTGACCGCTTCTACCTGTGTCCTGCAGCATAATGGCATGGCTGCACCCCATCTCATCTACCTGCCGGAGGGTGAGATGACGGTTTCAAAATTCCTTGCGGATGTGCGAGATGTCCTCAAGACGCATCAATCGGTGATTTGTGCGGTATCGGAAGGGGTACGCCTGCCGGATGCAGGCGAATACCGTTCGGGTGCGAATGACGCATTCGGGCATGCGTATCTGTCCGGTGTCGGCAAGTATCTCGAGGAGCAGGTGCGGGCGCAGATTGGCTGTAAGGTGCGCGCGGTGGAATTGAATGTGATGCAGCGGTGTTCGGCGCATTTGGCGGCGGAAACCGATTTGGCGGAAGCAGAGGCCTGCGGTGCACATGCTTTCCGGCTTGCGGCAGAGGGCAAAACCGGTAGAATGGCTGCAATGCAGCGCAAGCCCGGCGAAACCTATGAGATCGTCTATACGGATGTTGCGGCGGCGGATGTTGCCAATCAGATTCGGCTTGTACCGAAGGCTTGGATAACGCCCGAAGGCAATGGCATCGTGGATGAAGCGGTTTCGTATTTCCTGCCGCTGATGCAGGGCGATGTGCCCCCGACCATGCGAAATGGTATGCCGGTGCATTTTCGCTTTGCGGAATAAGTTGGCGATACTCGATCACCTTTTTGACCGGATGCCGATAGGGTGTCCGGTTTTTTTGACAGAAAAAGTCCCGAATACCGCAGGTGCATTCGGGACGATACCGGGTTATTCGATGGCGGATGTGCTTTTGGTATGAGAGGTAATCACCCAACCGAACAGACAGCCGCAAAGACCGCCGATGATATGTGCAAGCTGGGATATGTTGTCTTTGGAGAACAGACCGTCAATGATTTCGCCGCTCAAATAAATAATGGCAACCAAAATCAGTGTCAGGGGGATTTTGCCTTTTTCGTAGTTTGCGTAGGAACTGAGCAGAATCATCATGAAGGCGATTCCGCTTGCACCGATCAATGCCACACCGGGGAAGAAGATGATATGGATCAGACCGGTTAAGATACCGGTAAAGGCGATCATCTCCATCAGGTTTTTCGAGCCGTATTTTTCTTCGAGCATCGGTCCGACCAGAAGAATAATCGTGAAGTTACTGATGAAATGCGCATAGTTGGCATGACCGAAGATGTAGGTGCATAGGCGCACGAGCAGCATCGGATTGAGAAATGTACCGGTTCGGTAGATGCTGAACAGATACTCGTTGGTCCAGCCGTTGGTGATTTGGTTGAGCAGCAATGCCAAAACGGAAATCAGGGCATAGGTTAAAACAACGGGTGAATTATATTGAAATCGGGACAGGAATTTTTGAATCATCAATTTCACCTCCTGTTTGTAGTATAGCATGTTTTTCAAAAAAAAGCAAGCTTTTTTATCTATAATGCAGATTATCTATGCAAATTTCATTTTTTACTTGAAAAAGAATGGGAGAATCTGTATAATAAATGGTGTCTGTATGCGAGAAATCGACTCGCATGCTGCAGAAGAAACCAATTGCTGTCATATCGAAAAGAAAGGATATTCTATGGGATTTGCGGTAAATGATCTGTATAAAAAATACGGGGAAAAGGTTGTTGTTGACCATCTGAGCTTTCAGATAGACAGTCCGGGCGTGTATGCACTGCTCGGTACGAATGGTGCGGGTAAAACCACGTCCATTCGTATGATTCTGGGTATGCTTGCCAAGGACGGCGGTACGGTCACATGGAACGGTCAGCCGTTGACAATGGAGAATTGCAATGTGGGCTATCTGGCAGAGGAGCGAGGTCTGTATCCGAAATGCGGGCTGATGGATCAGCTGATCTATTTTGCAACGCTGAGAGGTGTGTCCAAAGCAGATGCCAAGAAACGCATTTACTACTGGGCAGAAAAACTGGATGCGATGGAGTATCTGAAACCGCCAACGTTAGCAAAGGCTGCCAAAATCAAAAAGGCCGATCAGCTTTCCAAGGGCAACCAGCAGAAATTCCAGCTGATGGCGGCATTGCTCAGCGATCCGGAATTGATTATCTTAGATGAACCGCTGTCGGGTCTGGATCCGGTCAATGCGGATTTGTTCAAGGGTATCATCCACGAAGAAATTGAGAAGGGAAAATACCTCATCATGTCCAGTCACCAAATGGCGACCATTGAGGAATTTTGCACCGATTTGACGATCCTTGACCGCAGCAAGACAGTCTTACAGGGCAATTTGGCGGATATCAAGAAAAGCTACGGCCGTATTCATCTCTATATCAAGTCTGAGCAGGATTTGGAGCAGCAAATTATGGCAGCCGGTGTGAACATCGAGTCGAAGGTCGGTTTTGCCTATCAGTGCAAGGTGACCGGTGAGGAACAGGCAAATGCTCTGCTCAAAGCCTTGGTGGAACAGGGTGTGACGCTGATTGCATTTGAGCTGTGCGAGCCGAGTCTGCACGATATTTTTGTGGAAAAGGTGGGCGACACGCATGAAGAGTAATGGCATTCGCATGCGGTTGCGAGAGGTCGGCATTGTCGTTCGGTTTGCGGTTAAGGACCATTATCGTGCGCTGTCGGTACGAATTCTGTTGGCATTGTTATTGGTAGCAGGTTTGGTGTCGATGCCGTTGCTGGTGTTTTTCAATGACGATGACACTGCTGCCGTTGATACCGGTGAGCGGAGTGTCATCACAAAGCTCTATGTCCGTAATGAAACGCCGTTTCCAGTGGAAGCACCGACAGCGTCTGTGCGCTATGCGGAGATGGAATGGGTGCCGACAGAATCGAGCGATGAAACGATGGCGAAATTGCTTGCGGAGGAAACAACCGCAGCGGCAGTTGTGATTTCGCAGAATGCCGAAACCGGACAATTTGCTGTGGATGGATATTACGGCGAACAGAGTGAGATTTCCGGTCGGGAATTGGATACGCTCTGTGGGGCAGTGGCGGAGCAGCTCTATGACACGATGATGCAGACTCTGCAGGTGACGCAGGCACAGATGGATTTGCTCAAATCCGACATCATTGCCAATACTCGCACCTTCTCGGATTATCAAAACGGCGAAGATGTATTCGGCATGGCGGATTCTGCTTTGATCAGCTTGCTGTACAGCTATCTTTTGCTGATTGTGACGGCAATGGCAATGGGGTATATTGTACAGCTTTGCATGGAAGAAAAGCAGTCGAAGCTTGTGGAGCTTGTGCTGATTTCGGTCAAACCGATTTCGTTGCTTACGGGCAAAATTGTTGCTGTAACCTGTTTTCTGTTGGTGATGTTGGTAATTGGCGGAGGCGGTGTTGCAGTTTCCTATCTTGTGACCTCTCAGTTTTATTCTCTGGATTTTGTCGGAGAAATGATTGCAGGGGCTTTGGGGGTCAGCCGTTTTCCGGAATTTACGGTTGCAAGTGTACTGCTGTGTGTGGTCGGCATTGTGCTGGCATATCTTCTGACGGCATTTTTGGCTGTGATTTTCGGTTCCGCATGCTCTCGGACGGAGGATGTCCAGCCCTGCACGCTGATCACGACACTTTTCATCATGCTGGGTTATCTTGGCGCATCATTTCTGCCGATGATGAACCATGACGTGGTGTTGGCGGTGACCTGTGTGTTCCCGTTGACCGGTATGTTCTGTGCACCAATTTTCTTTCTTTGCGGTAAGATTTCGGGTTGGGTGATGCTGCTTGCATTTGCGGTGCAGATTCTGACGATCGTAGGCTTGGCAAAGCTGAGCGGCACAATTTATCGAGCCATGATTTTTTATCGCGGGCAGTATCCGAGTCCGGCAAAGCTGTTTGCGATGGTGTATGGTTCAAAATCCAAGCCGAGCCGGAAAGGAGAAACATCATGAAACGGAATGCGTTAAGTGGTACCGGCACGGTTGCATGGTTCACGTTCAAACAGACCGTCCGCTCGAAAAGCTGGGTCATTTTGACGATCCTGATTGCGGCACTGTGCTTGCTGGGGATTCCGCTGCTGCTGTTTACCTTGGTGCATGCAGATGCTGTCGATACCCCAGACCCCGATGCAGCTTTTGTCAAGACGGTATTTGTCTGCGATGAAACCGAAGGCGACGCCGACTATACGGTGCTGCAAGGCATCGCAGGGTACGAGGAAGTAACCTATCAAATGCAGCCCGATATGGAAACGGCGATGCAGGCAATGACTGAGCCGGACAGCACGCTGGTGATGCGTGTGCATCAGGATGCGAATGCGGCATACTGTCTGACGGCATATTTACCCGATGAAACAGAGCTAGAGCGTTCGACCGCTTCGTCCTATGTGGAATCCGTAAAGCAGTATTTTTCATTGATCCTGATGCAAAAGGCATCAATGACGGTCGAAGCAATGGCTTTGCTTTCACAGCCGATTGCAACATCGGTTGCGGAGCTGCGTGCGGATGCGGAAGCATCGGACGGAATAGCATCGGACGGAATCATGAATGATCTGATCGATTTCATTATTCCGTTTTTGAATATCATGCTGATCTACATGATGGTTTTGGCATATGGGCAAAACATGGCAAACAGCGTGATGAGCGAGAAAATCTCCAAATTAATGGAAACCATGCTGATTTCGGTGCAGCCGTTCGCACTGCTGCTTGGGAAGCTGCTTGCCATTGCGAGTGCGGCAATTTTGCAGGTGACCATTTGGATTGCATCGTTCATAATCGGTACGGTTTTCGGCGTTACGGTTGCATTGCTTCAGGTACCGGAAACCGATCAGCCTTTTGTCGTGGCATTGGATGAAATCATCGATTCGGGACTGCTGTTCTCACCCATCAATGTGATTCTGGCGATTGTGATTTTGGCACTCGGCTTTTTGCTGTATCTAGCATTGGGCGGCATTGGTGGCGCAATGGCTTCCAAAGCTGAGGATCTGGGCAAGACCAATATGCTGTTTACACTCATTTTGGTGGTCTGTTTCTGCCTTTGCTTATCGCCAGATGCCGAAAGCGGGGAGTTTATGGCAACGGAGACTTGGCTGAATTATATGCCGTTCACATCCATTCTGATGCTGCCGGGGAAACTGTTCCTTGGCGAAGCCGATGTCCGGACAGCAGGCATTGCGATTTTGATTCTTGCGGTTACGGTATGGCTGATGGTTGCGATTGCAGCGCTGCTGTATCGAATGCTGGTGCTGTATCGGGGCAATGTTCCGACTGCAAAGCAGCTGCTTTCGATGCTGCGTGACGAAAAAAAATGAATTATCCGTGAGGAAATGACGGCATTGTACGAATCCGTAGGTGGAGTCGTGCAATGCTGTTATATTTTTAGAGCGGATTTTAATGAACTCAGCTGCAATCCGATGAATTTCGCAAATATGCCTTGATTTTTATAGGGTCGCATGGTATAATATAATCTGTCTGATTGGCTTTGCAGAAAACAGCCGGCATCGCTGTAAGCGGAAGGGAAGATGCCAAATGGAAAAGAAAAAGGGAGAACGTCATGTGCGCTGTATTCCACGACATTGTGGTAATCATACCGTCTTTGGACCCCGACGACAAGCTTTTAGAGGTGATTCGGGGCGTAAAGGCACAGGGGTTTACGGATATTCTGTTGGTCGATGACGGCTCTGCATCGGAGAACCAACATTACTTTTCCGAAGCGGAAACGCAATATCAGTGCAATGTGCTGCACCATCCGATGAACCTCGGCAAGGGTCGTGCACTGAAAACGGCATTTGCCTGGGTGACCGAGCATCGGCAGAATGTGAGAGGCTGTGTTACGATTGATGGCGATAACCAGCATCATCCGGAGGATATCCGTGCTTGCGTTGTGCGGATGGCAGAGGTACCGGATAATGCACTGATTTTGGGTGTTCGAGATTTCGATGCACCCAATGTTCCGCCGAAAAGCCGCTTCGGCAATAAATGTACCTCCTTTGTATTCAAGGCGTTCTGTGGCTTGCGGGTCAGCGATACGCAGACAGGATTACGGGTGTTTCCGATGAAGCTTCTGCCGCTGATGCTCGAAACCGATGGTGAGCGGTTTGAATATGAGACGAATATGCTGCTCGTTTGCAAGCATGCCGGCATTCCGATTGTCGAACAGACCATCCGTACCATTTACATTGATGAAAACAAGAAAACCCATTTTCATCCAATCAAGGATTCTCTGCGAGTATATGGCATCATTCTACGCTTCTTCTTCAGCTCAATTTGTTCATTCCTGATTGACTTTGGCTTGTTCAATCTGTTCTATTGGCTGCTGCGCAGCGTCTGGCAGATTTCGGCAAGTACAAGTCAGTGGATTGCAACCATAGCAGCTCGTATCATCAGCTCTTTGTTCAACTTCACGATGAACCGCAAGGCGGTTTTTCACAGCAAAGCACCGTTGACCGTGACAGCCGTGAAATATTATACCCTCTGTGTTTTGCAGATGCTGTGTTCGGCAGGGCTGCTGGCATTGTTGTCGAAGCTGCTTGGCGATGGCGGTTTGCTGGTTGCACTGTTGAAGCTGCTTGTGGATACCATGTTGTACTTTGTCAGCTTCCGCATTCAGCAGGACTGGGTATTTCGGGAGAAGCCCCATGCAAAGGAGAAAAGGTGAGAGAATCATGGAACAGAATCGAAGAAAGCCGATGCCGCTTTGGCTGATGATACCGCTCGATGTCGCATTGATGGCGGGCTGTATCTTGAGCTTTGCATATTTTCATCATGTGCGGCCGGCACCTTCGGACGATAAGCCCATCGATCTGATGGCAGGCTTTACGAGTACGACCACATCGGCAACGACCACCACGATGACCACAACCGTACAGATCACAACAACTACAACCAATACCGATGCGTCCGGCGAGATGACAACCACCTTGACGGGAGATACCGGATCGACAGCGGCAACCGGAACGACGCTTTCGGGACAGCGCACGCAAAGCAGTGCATTGACCACATCCTCGACAACTACCACAACCACGACAACGGCTCCACCAACCTATGACTATTCGGGTTGGGCATCGAAATGGGGCGAAATTTTCTCTGTCGGCGATGAAGTTGTCATCACCGACAACAGCTACCGCAGTCATGATGTGTATATCAATATCGAAACCCGTCAGGTCAACACAAGTGTTGCCTATATTGCAGACGTGTATATTCGCAACATCGGCAATTTTGCAGCAGCGTTCGCAAAGGACACCTATGGCAGAAGCATCTATGAGTGGCCGCAGAGCATGGCAGAGCGTCACAATGCGATTTTGGCGGTCAATGCCGACTACTACACCGGCAGAGACACCGGTATCATCGTGCGCAACGGTCAGCTTTATCGCAATGTAGAAAAGGGCGATGTCGGCTCGATTTTCCTGGATGGCACGATGCGCAATGATACGAAAACCAGTTTTGACCTCGAAACTTATGCTACGATGGGGCTCTACCAAACTATGACTTTCGGTCCGATGCTCGTGACAAATGGTGAGCCGGTATTGGGCTTCAGCGGTTCGATTGCGAAAGCCAATCCACGAACCGGTTTTGGCTATTATGAACCGGGACATTACTGCATGATCGTGGTGGACGGTCGTCAGGAGGGCTATTCGATTGGTCTGACGATGGATGAGTTTGCAATGCTGTTTGATGAATTGGGCTGTCAGGAGGCATATAACCTCGATGGCGGTCAAAGTGCGATGATGATTTTCAACGGCGAGGTCTACAATAAGCCCTACAAGGGTGGTCGTGAAACCGGAGATATTTTCTACTTCTCGGAGGTGAATTGATGAAACGGCTGGGCTATGAGATCGAGGGCTTTCTGCCCCATTTGTTGATGGTATTTTCCCTGATGATGCTGACATTTTATGTCATCACACTTTTCAATGAAGCGATGGGATTCTTCACGGCACGTATCTCGATGTGGTTTCAGGTTGCCTATTTGGCATTGGCAATTGTTGTTGCGGCGGATTCGATTTTGCCGAAACGAATGCGCATCTATGCCGCAATCGTCGGCGGATGCTGCATGGCCATGCTGATTCCGGTTGTGATCGGCACGTTGAACAACGATGTCGCATTTTTCTCCGGTAAGCTGTATCAGAATCTGGCTGGGCTGCTATCCGTCGGAACCTGCGAGTTTGCCATCCATACCTTCATTCGGCAGCGCAAAGAGGCACAGACGGATATGGCAGTATCAGAGCCGGTATCCGAATCGGCTGAACAGGTACAGCATGTATGATCCTATGACAAGGCTCTCCGGTTCGGGGAGCTTTTGCTTTTCTGTGCAAAATGATTGACAAGCCGATGGGAATCTGGTATACTATAAATACACACAAAATACACACATATCAAAACCTTGTAGCATATAGGAGGATTGGCGATGTTTGAAACAAAACGCAGGATGATATGTTTTGCTTTGATTGGCGGTATGTTAGCGTTGAGCGGCTGCGGCGAATCGAGCACCGGTACGGAAAGCAGTACGCCTGCGATGCAGGTCGAGCAGCGTGCAGACCATGCGATGTTCGAGCAATACACCTCGAACACTTGGATTGCAACGGGCAACAATCAGGTGGTCAACGCAGCGGATACCGTGACCTATCGGGCATATTTTCCTGTGGAGGCAACGGGCAGTCATGAATACTGCTTTTACTTTTCCAATACAGTGGACTCGACCTATGCAGACGGCTCGAAGGCATATGTTGGTATGCCGGGCTCTGCCTATACCATCGAATCGGCAACTGTGGGTGTGACCACCGACAACGGCGAAACCCTCTCTGCCGACAATCCGACTGTATTCCAATTCGAGCAGGCGGTGACCTTTGACGGACAGGCCACCAAATCGGTAGCCCCGTCCGAAACATTCTGGAGCGACCCAATTACGCTTGATGTACCGGAAGGGTATTCGCTGGTCTGGACATGGACGGTGACGGGCGAAACAATTCCTGCCATCGAAATGTCCGGCTTGACACCGTCCTATGCGATGCAGGGCAAAGCAGATCAAACCCCGGCCAAATTCGTTTATACCAATCAGATTCCGCTGCCGCAGATGATCGGCTGTGACAAGGAAACCAAACTCGATATTGTGACATTGGGCGATTCGATTACACAGGGCGTGCAGACCACACAATATGCCGATGCGTTCTGGGTGGCACAAATTGCACAGAAGCTCGGTGCGGAGTACAGCCTTTGGAATCTGGGACTTGGTTATGCGAGAGCCAGTGACTGTGCTTTGAATGGCGACTGGCTCAAGCGTGCGGCAGAGGCAGATGTGGTACTCGTAGCATTCGGCACGAACGATATGGTCAGCGGACAGTATGGCGTAGGTTCTCCGAATACGGCAAGTTCAATTGCCGCTTGGATTCGCACCATTGTGACCGAATTGCAGGCACATGGTTGTCGTGTGATTTTGTTCAATGCGCCGCCTTTTGATTTTGGCGAGGTGCAGGAAGGCATCCGTACGGAGTTGAATACGCTGCTGCCGAAAACGGCAGAAGAACTTGGTGTGCCGTTTTTTGACTTTGCAGCTTTGCTCAGCGATCCGGAGAATGCCGCCCATGCAATCTATGGCGGGCATCCGAATGATACGGGCTGTGCGCTGATTGCGGAGCAATTCCTCGAGCAGCACAGAGCGTTTCTGGATGGAATACAATGACCGCACGCAGAGCATGGTTTTGCAGACTGTGCTCTGCGTTTTCCAATAGAAAGGAGGAAAGCAGATGAGTTCCGTTCATGCAGGACATAGACAACGGATGCGGCAACGCTTTGCAGAAACCGGGTTAAATGGGTTTCAGGAGCATGAGATTTTAGAGATGCTGCTGTTTTATGTCATACCAAGGCGCAATACCAATCCGTTGGCGCATTGTTTACTGAACACATTCGGCAGTATACGAAATGTAATGCAGGCAAGCGATCGGGAATTGAGATCCATTGACGGCGTGAACGATCAGGTCATCAGTATGCTGCGGTTCATATATGCCTTTATGATGCGCTATGCGGATGAAGAGGAATCGATAGACAGCATGGCATCCTATGATGAAGCATGTCGATTTTTTGAAAGGGAATTGCGTGGAAAGCGGCATGAGATGCTGCAGGTTGCATTTCTCGACAAAAAATTACGGCTGATGCGGGTGGAAGTGCTGGTTGAGGGTTCGGGCGATTCCATACAGATTCCGACGAAACTTCTGATTGAACGCTGCGTGGAAATCGGTTCGAGCACGATCATTCTGGCACACAATCATCCCAATGGCGCAGCCGATGCCTCCTCAGAGGACATTGCCGCAACACATCGGTTGATGGATATTCTCGACCATGCAGGGATTCGGTTGATCGATCATGTAATTGTCGGGCGGCGCAGTGTGATTTCGATGAAGGAAACGGGACTTCTGATTTGAGCGAAGGAGGAAAGAATGCAGATACGACCATTTGAACTGCATGCGCCCTATGCGCCGAGCGGCGATCAGCCCCGGGCGATTCAGGCACTGGTTGAGGGCTATCAAAGCGGAACGCATGAGCAGATTCTGCTTGGTGTTACGGGCTCGGGCAAAACATTCACGATGGCGAATTTGATTGCGGCACGCAATAAGCCAACGCTCGTGCTGGCACATAACAAAACGCTGGCGGCACAGCTCTGTTCGGAATTCAAGGAATTTTTCCCGAACAATGCGGTGGAATATTTCGTCAGCTACTATGATTATTATCAGCCGGAGGCATATATTCCGAGTACCGACAGCTATATCGAAAAAGACTCTGCCATTAACGATAACATCGACCGCCTGCGCCACTCGGCAACGATGGCATTGGCAGAACGCAGCGATGTCATCATTGTATCATCGGTATCGTGCATTTATTCGCTCGGCTCACCGGAGGAATACCGCAGTATGAGTGTGTCGCTGCGGCCGGGCATGGAAATCGATCGGGAAACGCTGATGGAGGATCTGATCAAGATTCAGTATCAGCGCAATGATATCGCACTGGAGCGTGGAAACTTTCGGGTACATGGGGATATTGTCGATATTTGTCCGGTCAATACGAATGAGAATGCGGTACGAGTTGAATTTTTTGGGGACGAGATCGACCGCATTTCGGAGATTCATGTGGTGACCGGAGAACGCATTGCGACCTTGCAGCATGCGTTGATTTTCCCGGCAAGCCACTATGTCATATCAGGCGAACAGTTGGAGGATGCGATCAGCGAATTGCTGGAGGAGATGGATGAGCGGGTGCAGTATTATCAGGCACAAAACCGTTTCATCGAGGCGCAGCGCATTGCCGAGCGTACCAAATATGATGTGGAAATGCTGCGGGAAATCGGGATGTGCCGTGGCATTGAGAACTATTCCCGTGTGTTGGCGAGACGCCCAAAGGGCAGCCGTCCGATTACGCTGCTGGATCATTTCCCCGATGATTTTCTGCTGATTGTCGATGAGTCCCATGTGACTTTGCCGCAGGTGGGGGCGATGTATGCCGGCGACCGTGCAAGAAAAGATACGCTGGTGGAATACGGCTTCCGTTTGCCCAGTGCCTATGATAACCGTCCGCTGCAATACGAGGAGTTTACTGCACGCATTCGGGAGGCGCTCTATGTCAGTGCGACACCGGGAAAGCTCGAACGGCAACGGACCGATACGATTGTGGAACAGGTCATTCGCCCGACCGGTCTTGTTGACCCGGAGGTCATTGTCAAGCCGATTGAAGGGCAAATCGAGGACTTGCTCTCCGAGATTCGGCTGCGTACTGAGAAAAACGAGCGTGTGCTGATTACGACATTGACCAAGCGCATGGCAGAGGATTTGACGTTGTTTTTGGAGAATATGCAGGTACGGGTGCGCTATCTGCACCATGATGTTGATACGGTCGAGCGGATGCAGATCATTCGGGATTTGCGGTTGGGAGAGTTTGATGTATTGGTCGGTATCAATCTCTTGCGAGAGGGCTTGGATTTGCCGGAGGTATCGTTGGTTGCGATACTCGATGCGGATAAGGAAGGGTTTTTGCGTTCGGAAACCTCGCTGATTCAGACCATCGGCAGAGCGGCTCGTAATGCGCACGGACAGGTTATTCTCTATGCCGATGTTGTGACCGATAGTATGGAGCGTGCGATACGGGAAACCGAACGCCGTCGTTCGATCCAGATGGCGTACAATGCCGAGCATGGCATCGTACCGCAAACCGTTATCAAGGATGTTCGGGCGGTACTGGAGATTGCAACAAAGGAGAAAACCGAGAAGAAGGTTCAGAAGCAGATGAGCCGTGCGGAACGGGAGGCATTGATTGCAGACCTCACACGGCAGATGAAAGAGGCGGCGCGTTTGCTGGAATTTGAGCATGCGGCATATTTGCGTGACCGCATCCAAGAATTGCAGAAAGGGTAATGAAATCAATGCAGGGAATCTTGTTTGATTTGGATGGCACACTTTGGGATTCGTCCGAGCAGGTCATTGCGGCATGGAATGACTGTATTGCCGAAACGACCGACTTGCCCAACCGTTATACATTGGCTGATATGCAAAGCTATATGGGCAAAACGATGGAGGTCATTGCGGCTTTGATGTTTCCCTGTTTGCCGGAAGCGGATCGCATGGCGATTTTGCATCGCTGTACCGATTGGGAGCATCGCTATCTGCACACGCATCCGGCAACGCTCTATCCGGAGTCGGAACGCACCCTCCGAACGCTGGCAGCACGATATCGTTTGGGCATTGTCAGCAACTGTCAGGAGGGGTATATTCCGATCTATTTGGCACAATGCGGCTTTGCGGAATGCTTCTGTGATCAGGAATGCGCAGGGCATACGGGACGATCCAAGGGAGAAAATATACGTCAGGTGATGGCACGACAGGGTATCACCGACTGTATCTATGTGGGCGATACGGCAGGCGATGAGGAGGCGGCACGGGATGCCGGGATTCCCTTTGTCCATGCCGCCTATGGCTTTGGTACGGCACAGCATCCGGCTGCCGTGCTGCATGCCTTGCAGGATTTGCCGGAGCTTGCGGCACAATTGCTGCGTTGATGGAAACCGATGCCTGTGGCTCTGTGAGAAAGGGGGAAAGGCCGATGGCAGATTTTGTGCATTTGCATGTGCATACGGAATATTCGCTGCTGGACGGTGTTTGTCGTTCCGAGGCATTGATGGCGCAGGTCAAGGCGCATGGGCAGACGGCAGTCGCCCTTACCGACCGTGGGGTACTGTACGGCGTGATTCCCTTTGTGCAGGCGGCAAAGGCGGCAGGCATTCACCCGATTATCGGCTGTGAGCTTTTGGTTGCTGCGTATGCCAACAGTGAAAAGGGAAGAATTCGTCGGGCATATGCTCTGACGCTGCTCTGTCAAAACAATGTCGGTTATCACAATCTGCTTCAATTGGTGTCCAAGGCGCAGGTGGAAGGCATCGACGGTAAGCCTTGGGTCGAGCGGGAGCAGCTGCGGCAGTATCGAGAGGGGCTGATTGTGCTGTCGGGCGGTGCAGATGGTGAAGTGGCATATCATCTGCAAAATCGCGATTACGCAGCGGCAAAGGCGGCAGCGATTTGGTATGCGGATGTGTTTGGTATGGCGCATTATTATCTGGAATTGCAGCAGCACGGCTTATCGGAGGAGCTGCGAATCTGCAACGGACTGCGGCGGCTATCGGCGGAAACGGGCATTGCAGCTGTTGTGACCAATGATGTGCATTATCTGAACCCGGAGGATGCGGTGACACAGAATTTGCTCTGCTGCATTCGCACCGGCACGACCCGAACGGCACCATCGGCAGAGGCATTGCAGGGAAATTCCTATGATCTCAAATCGACAGAGGCTATGTATGCGCTGTTCCCGAATGATCGGGAAGCCCTTGCACGCACACAGCAAATTGCAGATGCTTGCTGCGTGGACTTTGATTTTGGCACGATGCATTTGCCAAAGTTTCAGGCAGAGGGTGTGACCGATACGATCGCCTATCTGCGGCAGCTTTGTATTAATGGTATGCACGCTCGATATGGGGAATCTCCCGATGCGGCGGTGCAGGAACGGCTCACACATGAGCTGGATGTGATTATCCGCATGGGCTTTGTGGACTATTTTCTGATCGTGTGGGATTTTGTGCGATATGCGAAATCCCATGCAATACCGGTGGGACCGGGACGAGGTTCAGGTGCGGGCAGTCTTTGCGCATACTGTATCGGCATTACGAATATTGACCCGATGCGCTATGGCTTGCTGTTTGAACGTTTTCTCAACCCGGAGCGTGTGACGATGCCGGATTTTGACATTGATTTCTGTATTGAGGGACGGCAGCAGGTCATTGACTATGTGGTACGTCGATACGGCAGTGAGCGTACTGCACAGATTATTGCGTTTGATACGCTCAAAGCAAGGGCGGCGGTACGGGATTGCGGCAGAGCGATGGACTTGCCTTATGCGTTGGTGGATCGGGTATCCAAGGCGATACCGGCAGAGCCGAAAATCTCGCTGGAGCGTGCGAAAGCGGAATCGACAGATTTGCAGGCGATGGATCAGACTGACCCACAGGTGCGGCAGCTGCTTGACATGGCGGAACGGATCGAGGGCTTGCCCCGACATACTACGATGCACCCGGCAGGCGTAGTGATTTCGGATGTACCGATTGCCGATGTCGTACCGCTGCAACGCAATGATGATACGATCGTCACGCAGTTTGAAGCACCGATTTTGGCAGAGCTGGGTCTCATCAAGATGGACTTTCTTGGTTTGCGCAATCTGACTGTCATTCGAGATGCCGAACGGCTGATTCGGCAGTTACAGCCGAAGTTTCGGGTATCGGAGATACCGGAGGATGACCCGGAAGTATTTGCGATGCTGTCAGAGGGAGATAGTCTTGGGGTATTTCAGCTGGAATCCGATGGCTTGCGGCGTGTGCTGCGGCAAATGCGTCCGACCGGCATTACCGATTTGATTGCGCTGCTTTCGCTCTATCGCCCCGGACCCATGGATTCGATTCCGCAGTATCTCGCATATCGTGCCCATCCGGAACGGGTGCAGTATGACCATCCAATGCTTGCGCCGATTCTGAAAGAAACCTTCGGCTGTATTGTCTATCAGGAACAGGTGATGGAAATATTCCGCAGGCTCGCAGGCTATTCCTATGGCAGAGCAGACAGCGTGCGTTATGCGATGTCGAAAAAAAAGCATACGGAGATGGAACGAGAGCGTTCGGCGTTTATTTACGGCGATGACCGTTGCTGTGGTGCGGTGGCAAATGGAGTGTCGGAAGAAACCGCCAATGCTATCTTTGATCGTATGGCAGCATTTGCAAGCTATGCGTTCAACAAATCCCATGCGGCAGCCTATTCGCGCATTACCTATGAAACGGCATATCTGAAATGCCATTTCTTTGCAGCCTATTATTCGGCATTGCTCAATTCCGTGCTGCAGCAGACGAACAAGCTGCTCGAATACATTGCGGTTTGTGAAGCGCATGATGTGCGAGTATTACCGCCGGATATCAACAAGAGCGGCATGGGCTTTACGCCGGCTGCGGACGGGATTCGGTTTGGGCTTTCAGCGATTCGAGGGGTAGGTTCGCATATTGTCGTGGCATGGATGCGGGAACGGGAGCAGCATGGTCCGTACCGTAATTTGCAGGATTTCTGCGAACGTAATGCCGGTCCGGATTTGAATAAACGAGCCGTAGAGGGTTGTATTCGAGCTGGTGCCTTTGACGGTCTGGGCTGGAATCGACGGCAGATGTTGATGATCTACGAGCAGCTGATTACCGCATCGGCAGCCAATCGGCGCAGTGTAATCAGCGGACAGCTTTCGTTGTTCGGCGGTACGGAAACCGAAACAGCACCGCAAATGCGTGTACCTGCGGTGGAAGAATACTCCGAGCAAGAATGCTTGCAGATGGAGAAGGCAGTGACGGGTATGTTCTTATCCGGCCATCCGTTGACCCGTTGGGCAGCGCATCGGCAGCTGCTGCGGTATTCGACCTGTACGGATCTGGCAAATGCAACGGACGGTATGCAGGTACAGCTGCTTGCGATGGTGACGGACGCTCGCCGCCATACCACCAAAAAAGGCGATCTGATGTGTTTTTTGGCGGTCGAGGATATTGGCGGTACGATGGAATGCGTGGTATTTCCGTCGTTGTACGAGCAGGCAAAGGGGTTGCTGATACCCGACCGTCTGGTCTGCCTGAGCGGTAAAATTTCGAGAACCGAGCAGAAGGTGAACCTGATTTGCAATGATATTTGTGCGGAGCAGGCATTTGCGGAACGCATTGCCCGTAAACAGTTTTGCATAAAAATTGAGGAAACGGATGCCGAACGCATGACGCAGCTGCTTGCTATTTGTCGGGTGCATTCGGGGGATACACCGGTGTTGTTTTGGCTGATGGGACGGCGGCAGTATGTGCGGCCAAAGAATCTGAGCGGCGTGACGATTTCGCTTGCACTGCTGCGGCAGTTGGAATCCCTGATTGCGCCGCAGCAGATGGCATTGATCGATCCGGTCATGTCCAAACCGCAAAGTAGGAGGTGACGCATCATGATGCGCCGCAAACGGGAACGGATGTTACGATATACTGTGCTGACACTGGGGGCGGTGGTCATGATTTACCCTTTGGTTTGGCTGCTCAGCGCAACCGTGCGGGAGAATAGCGAACTGTTTTCGTCCGCCGGGGTGCTGCCGATACATCCGACTTTGGAGGGGTGGAAGAACGCCTTTGCCTCCTATGGCGGACAGATTCACTTGCTGCGTGCCATGGGCAATACCTATGCCTATGCAATCCCTAAGGTCTTGCTGACGCTGATTTCGACCACATTGACGGCATATGGCTTCAGCCGATTTTCGTTTCGCGGAAAGCGATTTTGGACGCTGTGTTTATTTTCCACGCTGTTTTTGCCGCAAACGGTTTTGTATGTACCGCAGTATGTGCTGATGAATGCGCTTGGCTGGATTGATTCGGCACTGTATTTGCCGTTGATTGTGCCGGCTGCGCTGGCAGGTGATACAGTATTGGTGGTCATGCTGATGCAGTTTCTGCGTGGAATCCCGACTGCCTATGACGAGGCGGCAAAGCTGGACGGCTGCAATTCGATGCAAACGCTGTGGTATGTGCTTGTCCCGGTGCTGCGGCCGGTACTGCTGTCCTGCGGGGTATTGCAATTGATTTGGACGGTTAATGACTATATGGGACCGTTGCTGTATGTGAAGTCACCGGAACGGTATCCGCTGTCGCTGTTTGTCAAGTTGTCGATGGATGCGGACAGTGGATTTGCCTGGAATCGGGTCTTGGTGGTCTGCTGTATTGCCATGCTGCCGCAAATCGTACTGTATGCGGTGTCGCAGCGACTCAGCACACCGGATGCCGGTGGACTGAAGGAGTAGGTGTGCTATAAGCTGATTTTGTGCAAAAACACCTAGAATTGTGATGAATCTGTGGCTGCTTTGTTGAAAATGGGGAAGTTGAAGGAAAACTGTTTTCAATTTGCATGGGATATGATATAATAATGAAAATGAGTGTATGAAGATTTTGTGAAATACATTCATTCCCAATTTTTTGTTTACAGTTTGCGTAAAGCAAAATATGCAAAGGAGTATATAAACACATGAAAAAGGTAAGCAAAACAAAGACGTTTGGCATTTTGACCCTGTTATTTTTGGTCATTGCTGTGGTATGGCTGTCGGATTTTCCAACATATTGGAAGGTGAAGCAAGGCAATATTGTTGATTACAATGCTGTGGAAGCCTTTACATTGAAGAAAGGCGATGTGGTGGAAGGCACGGTAGATATGGTACTGGGTGCAACCGCAGAGGAGTACAGCACACAGTTTGGCATCCGTACATCCGATGACAGCACAAAGCTATTCTATGTTCTGTGGATGGACAACGATAACTTCATTTTGTATGAAACGGCAAACAAATCGGTCTATGATACGATGGATACCATTACGGACGAAACCTTTGCCTATCTGGATTCTTTGTCAGTAGCGGAAGAGTCGGGGGATTATGAGGATCTGGTCGTTCCGACAACAACATATCATCTGGAGGGCGTCGTGGAAAAAGTCCCTGCTGAAATTCAGCAGTATTTTAGGGAATGGTACGAAGAAGGCATCGGCGATGATTTTGATGCTCGCTGTGAGCCGGTTCTGATTCGGCATATGGATTTGGAGCGGATTTCGACTCTGATGATTTGCGGCATTGTATTCGCTGTGCTTGGCATTGTTTGCGGCATTTTGACACTGGTATTCTGGCGGAAAAGTAAACAAGATGCAACTTCAGAGTGGTAATGCTGCGATGTGAAATGGGGGATTTTGCATGAAACGCATGCAACGGTGCAAGGCAGTGCTGCTTGCCGCTGTGGCAGCTGCGACAACGCTTTCGGCGATGCCGATTGGAGCGGCGGATGATGATGTGTACTACTACGATGAGGAAACCGGCATTACCTACAACATGACCGATGATTGGCTGCATGTTGAGAACGGTGTGGTTGTCGATGAGGCAGGCAATCCGGTCTGGATGACGGGTGTCAACTGGTTCGGCTACAATGTCGGCAGTCAGGTCTTTGACGGTGTGTGGTCGCAGAATATGCACGAAATGCTCAATCTCATTGCCGACAAGGGCTTCAACCTGTTGCGAGTCCCGATGTCCACGGAGATTCTCTTGCAGTGGATGAACGGCGATCCCGATCCGGCAACCCCGAAGGTTAACCAGTATGAGAATCCCGAATTGACCTTGGAGGGCATCGAGGGCGGCACGATCATGTACAGCTTTGACATTTGGAATAAAGCTGTGGGATGGTGTCGGCAGAACGGCATCAAGATCATGATCGACATTCACAGTGCCGAAACGGCATCTGCCGGCCATCAGGTCAGCCTGTGGTATACGGATAAGTTCAGCACGGAGGACTGGCTGACAGCATTGCACTGGTTTGCCGACTACTATAAAAATGACGACACGGTTATTGCCATTGATCTGAAAAATGAGCCGCATGGCAAGGCCGATGTGCCGGATTTGATGGCACGCTGGGACGACACCACCGATCCGCAGAACTGGAAGTATGCAGCGGAACAGGGTGCAGAGGCGGTACTGTCTGCGAACCCGAATCTGCTTGTGATGGTGGAGGGTGTCGAGGTGTACCCGAAAGAGGGCTATGACTGGAGCGCACCGCAGATTGACTGGACGACCATGACCGAATTCTATCATGGTGCATGGTGGGGCGGCAATCTACGTGGCGTGCGAGAATACCCGATCGATTTGGGCGAGCATCAGGATCAACTGGTCTATTCGCCCCATGACTACGGTCCTCTGGTCTGGAATCAGACTTGGTTTGACAAGGATTTCACCACGCAGACCTTGCTTGACGATTACTGGTATGATACTTGGGCGTATATCGTTGAGGAGAACATTGCGCCGCTGCTGATTGGCGAATGGGGCGGTTTTATCGATGAAACCCACGATGCTGACGGCAAAAACAAGAAATGGATGACCTTGCTGCGGGATTACATGATCGAGCAGCGTATTCACCATACCTTCTGGTGCTTCAATGAGAACTCGGGCGATACCGGTGGATTGGTCTACGATAATTTCGGGAAATGGGATGAGGAGAAGTATGCACTCGTGTTGCCGTCGCTCTGGCAGGACGAAGACGGTGTGTTCATCAGCCTTGATCATGAGGTTGCTTTGGGTGCAAACGGTCAGTCGCTGAACAGCTATTACGGTGGCAGTACGCCCGGAACAGTGCCCGCAGAAACGACTACCACATCGACTGCGAAAACTGGTCTGTGCGGAGATGTCGATGGTAATGGGGAAGTTTCTATCGCCGATGTGGTATTGCTCAATCGCTATCTGGCAGAGGATACGGCCATTACGGTATCTGCGGAAGGGCTTGCCAACGCAGAAACGAATGACGATGGTGTTGTCAATTCACAGGACACCTCTGCGGTATTGCGCTATCTTGCAAAATTGCAGGATCAGGTTCACACATAACAGAGCAGGACGGCAGGAATGTCGTCCTCTCTTGTTATATATGTTATCTCTTGAGGAGGCGTTCGTATGAGTTTACAGGCAGTCCCGGCATCGGAACGGGTACACATTGGTTTTTTTGGTGCCAGGAATGCAGGAAAATCGAGCTTGGTCAATGCTGTGACCGGACAAGCGATGTCGATTGTATCGGAGGTTGCCGGTACGACAACCGATGCAGTCAGCAAATCCATGGAGCTTTTGCCGCTCGGTCCGGTGGTCATTACGGATACGGCAGGCTATGACGATGATGATGTGTCACTGGGTGCAGAACGAGTGGCGAGAACCCGTCGGGCATTATACGGTACGGATTTGGCGGTATTGGTCGTCTCAGGCAATGATCCACTGCGAAAGCCGGAGCATGAGCTGATTGCGCTGTTCGACAGCGAGAAAATCCCGTATCTGCTCGTACGGAGCAAGGCGGATACGCTGAGGGAGGATCGCACACAAGAGGGTCTGTATGTCAGTGCGAAAACCGGCGAGGGCATTCATGAACTGAAAGAAACTTTGGCACATATGGCAAAGGGCGATGGATCGGATTCGTACTTGGTACGGGATATGCTGAAGGTCAATGAGGCGGTTGTATTGGTTACGCCGATTGACGCATCCGCACCGAAGGGCAGACTGATTTTGCCGCAGCAGCAGCTGTTGCGGGAAGTGCTCGATGCGAATGCCATTCCGCTCGTTACGCAGACCGAACAGCTGGATATCTTGCTGCATATGCTGAATACACTGCCCCGTATGGTCATTACGGACAGTCAGGTATTCAAACAGGTTGCCGAGATTGTGCCGGATTCGATTCCGCTGACCTCGTTCTCGATTCTGATGGCACGGTATAAGGGTTTCCTGAAAACGGCACTTGCGGGTGTGCGTGCCGTGAAAGGTTTGCCGGAGGGCGCAGAGATTCTGATTGCGGAGGGCTGCACGCATCACCGGCAGTGCAATGATATCGGTACGGTCAAGCTGCCCCGTGCGTTGCAGACCTATGCCGGCAAGACGTTCCGCTTCTATTTCTGTTCGGGCGCAGAATTTCCGGAAGATTTGTCTGGCTATCAGTTGGTGGTACATTGCGGCGGCTGTATGCGAACCACAAGAGAGCTGCGTTGGCGGATGCATCAGGCAGAGCGACAGGGCGTACCGTTTACGAATTACGGCGTCATGCTGGCGGAATGCAATGGCATCCTGACACGCTGCATTGCGGGTATTGACATCGAGTAGCAGCAACGCCGGATGTTAGAAGGCATCCGGCGTTTGTATCGCTTAGTGTGTGACGAGAAATGCGTGCGTACCGGGATAGTATGCCGCAGAGCCCAAGGCTTCTTCAATGCGCAGCAAGCGGTTGTATTTGGCGGTACGTTCACTGCGACAGGGCGCACCGGTTTTGATTTGTCCGGTCTGCATCCCGACTGCAAGATCTGCAATCAGGGTATCGATGGTTTCGCCAGAACGATGGGAGGCGATCGAGGCAAAACCTGCTTGCTGCGCCATGCGAATGGCATCGATGGTTTCGGTCAGCGTACCAATTTGGTTTGGCTTGATAAGAATGGCATTGCTGCAGCCCTGTGCAATACCTTTGGAAAGCCGCTGCGTGTTGGTGACAAACAGATCGTCGCCGACCAACTGTACTGATTTGCCGATGGTCTGCGTCAAACGCCGCCAGCCGTCCCAATCTTCTTCGTCCAAGGGATCTTCAATCGAAAGGATCGGGTAGCTTTCGGTCAGATGCTTCCAATGTGCAATGAGCAGGTCACTCGAATACTGCGAACCGGATTTCGGCAGGCGGTATTGCCCGGACATATCGGTTTTCCATTCGCTTGCGGCGGCATCGAGGGCGAGCATGAAATCCTGCTGCGGCTTGTAGCCTGCCTGTTCAATGGCGGTCAGCAGATATTCGATGGCTTCCGCATCGCCGGAGAGATTGGGTGCAAAGCCGCCCTCATCTCCGACCGCAGTAGACAAGCCTTTGGTACGCAGCAGCCGTGCCAGCGCATGATAGACCTCTGCACATTGGCGCAGTGCTTCTCGAAAGCTGGATGCGCCAACCGGCACAATCATGAATTCCTGCACATCCAGATTGTTGGCGGCATGTGCACCGCCGTTCAGGATATTCATCATCGGTACGGGCATTGTGCGAGCGTTCATGCCGCCGAGATAGGCAAAAAGCGGCAGACCTTGCGCACGGGCGGCGGCTCTTGCACAGGCAATCGATACCGCAAGCATAGCATTGGCACCGAGATGAGATTTGTCTGCTGTCCCGTCTGCGGCAATCATCGCATGGTCAATGTCACGCAGGCAGTAGGGATTTTTGCCGCAGATGCAGTCATAGATTGTGGTTTTGATGGCTTGTACGGCTTGCGTCACACCTTTGCCGCCATAGCGTTTGGGGTCACTGTCTCGCAGTTCGATTGCCTCGAATGCGCCGGTGGATGCTCCACTTGGGACAGCACCTCTGCCGATGATGCCGTTGGCAAGCCGTATCTCAGCCTCAACGGTTGGATTGCCGCGGGAATCCAGAATTTCCCGACCGGTTACCGATATGATTTTATGCGATTGCATGGAACACACTCCAATCCGATAAGATGGAGATAGTATGCCCGAATCGGGCGAAAACTTGCATGGCAGGAGGAAACATGATGCCGAATCAGAGAGAACTGGTGTTACAATATGCACAGGACACTTACGGTACCACCGCAGATTTTCCGTTTGCCGACGATTGGGAAACGGCGATTCTGCGTCATGGGGGCAATCGAAAATGGTATGCGATACTCATGCGGATATCGGGCGAAAAAATCGGATTGACAGACGGCAGAATTTATGATATCATGAATGTAAAGTGCGATCCGTTGATGATGGGATCGCTGCTGCAAACGCCGGGCGTATTGCCGGCATATCACATGAACAAAACGCATTGGGTGACGGTTCTGCTGGACGGTACGGCAACGGCGGAAACGATGTATACTCTGCTGCAAATGAGCTATCATCTGACCGCACCCAAGCGTAAGAATCGGAGGACAACGAAGCAATGATGACATGGGAAACGCTGCTGTCTGCGGAACGAAAACGCAGGACACATTCCAATTCTGAATCGGGTAAAGACCCAAGAACCGCATTCCAGAAGGACTACCATCGCATTATTGTCAGTGCTTCGTTTCGGCGATTGCAGGATAAGACACAGGTTTTTGCCCTCGATCAGAGCGATTTTGTCCGCACCCGTTTGACGCATTCGCTTGAGGTATCGTCTTTTGCGAAATCTTTGGGTCAGATGATTTTTCTTGCACTGATGCAGAAGAACAAGCAGCCTGCCGTCACCGATGCCATCAAGGAGCAGGCATGCAGCGTTTTGGAATGCGCCGGTCTGATTCACGATATCGGCAATCCGCCGTTCGGGCATTTTGGAGAGGAATACATTCGGGATTGGTTTCGGCGGCATTTGCCGGTCATGGTCTTTCAGGAGAAAACCCTGACCGAATGGCTGACGACGCAGATGTGCCGAGATTTCACGCATTTTGACGGTAATGCACAGGCACTTCGGATTTTAACAAAACTGCATTTTTTGGTGGATGAGCATGGTATGAATCTCAGCTTTGCCTTGCTGAATACGATTATCAAATATCCGGTTTCGTCGATTGGCATAGACCGTACAAGCGGCGATGTACGCACCCAAAAGATGGGTTATTTCTATGCCGAACGGGATATTTTTGCTGATATCACCAACAGCACCGGTGCCGGTAGCTACCGTCATCCGTTGGTGTTCATTTTGGAAGCGGCAGATGATATCGCCTACAAAACCGCCGATTTGGAAGATGCGGTCAAGAAGAGCATGCTCTCGTATCGGGAACTGCTGTCGGAATTGCAGCAGCGGTATCAACCGCAATGTGCGGAAGCGGAACGGAAACGCTATGATGTCGAAGTGCGCAAGCTGCAATCGTATCTTGCCGAAGCGCAGGAAAAAGGCATTGCCGATCCGGAGGAAAATGCGGTACAGCGTTGGATTATCTCGGTGCAGACGATGCTGCTGCACTGTGTATCGGAGGCGTTTGTCTTGCATTATGAGGAGATTATGGCAGGTACGTTTCCACATGCACTGCTGGAGGTATCACAGGGCAAAACACTGGCATGGGCACTCAGTGATCTGGCAGACCGCTATGTATTCCAAACGCATCGAATTTACAAGAGTGAGATTGCGGCAGCGACGATTTTTGATTTTCTGCTTGAACGATTTGTGCATGCGCTGATTGTATATGATACCGATGCGCCCAAGGATACATTAGATACGCGCATGGTGGAATTTGTGCCGGATAATTACCGCAAAGCCTATCGGGTGGCGGCCGAAGGCAAGGATGAACCGGAACGGCTCTATCTGCGGCTGCTGCTCGTTACGGATTTGCTTTGCGGCATGACCGACAGCTATGCCAAACGGTTGTATCAGGAATTAAGCGGCATTGATAATAGGAGGAACCTATGAAAATATGGATTGTTCGTCACGGTGACCCTGACTATGAGCATGATTCGCTGACGGAGCAGGGGAAAATCGAAGCGGCACTTGCTGCCGAGCGTATTGCACAGATGGAGGTCGATGCCTTTTATGTATCGCCGCTCGGGCGGGCGCAGGAAACTGCGTCCTATACCTTGCACCGCATGGGTAGAACTGCGGAAACCTGTTCTTGGCTGCGGGAATTTCATGCGCCGATTATCGATCCCGCTACCGGTGTGGAACGGATTCCGTGGGATTGGCTGCCGGCGCAATGGACGACTGTTCCGGATTTCTATGACAAAGAGCGTTGGGCAGAAGTGCCGGTGATGGTGCAGGGCAAGGTGCTTGAGGAGGCAAAACGGGTTTATACCGGACTCGATGCGATTTTGGAATCCTATGGCTATGTACGAAATGGGAACTGTTATCGCGTGGTACAGCCAAGCCGCAAAACGATTGTACTGTTTTGCCACTTTGGCGTGGAATGTGTGATGCTTTGGCATTTGCTGGGCATATCGCCGATGGTGCTGTGGCATGGGTTCTGCGCCGCCCCGACTTCCATGACCTTGCTGACAACCGAAGAGCGCAGACCCGGGATTGCAGCATTCCGCATGAATGCGTTTGGAGATATGAGTCATCTCTATCACGGCGGCGAAACACCGTCCTTTTCGGCACGGTTTTGCGAAACCTATGATTGTATGGAAGAACGTCACGATTGAAAAAGGTAAAATTTCACTCTGAATGCCTTGACAAATGTGCGTGAGGGGAGTATAATAATGGAATAGATTATTCTTTGAGGAGATAGAGCTGCCATGAATATAATCGTCGTGGGATGCGGAAAAGTCGGAGAGGCGCTGACGCATTTCCTATTAGAAGAAGGCAATGACATTACGGTGATTGATACCGACAAAGACAAGGTACAGGCAATCTCGGAACGCTTTGATGTGATGGGCATTGTCGGCAACGGTGCAACCCGAACAATTTTGCGAGAGGCGAACATTGATGATGCCGACTTGCTGATTGCAGTGACCGGCTCGGACGAATTGAATTTACTTTGTTGTTTGATTGCGAAAAAGGCCGGTGACTGCCGAACGATTGCCCGTGTGCGCAGCCCGCAGTACAGTCAGGAAGCCAGCTATATCAAAGATGAGCTGGGGCTTGCGATGGTCATCAACCCCGAATGGCAGGCTGCCAGGGAAATTGCAAGGGTATTGCGCTTCCCATGGGCGATCAAGGTCGATACCTTTTCGAGAGGCCGTGTGGAGCTGTTCAAGTTCCGTCTGCCGGAAGGCTCATCGCTCGCCGGCAAGAAAGTCAAGGATATCGTTTCCACTCTGCATTGCGATGTGATGGTCTGCACGATTGAGCGAAACAATGAGGCGTATATCGCCAACGGAGACTTTGTCTTTCAGGAGCGAGATGTGATTTCTGCGATTGCAGAGCCGAAAAATGCAGAAGCATTTTTTAAAAAGATCAACTATAAGGTTGCGACGATTCACAATGTGATGATTGTCGGAGCAGGTAGGATCACGCACTATCTCTGTACGCTGCTCGAGGACTCGAATATCTCGGTCAAGGTCATTGAGCGAGAGGAATCGGTTTGTGAGACGATGGACGCCAATCATCCGGAAGTGACGGTGATTCATGCGGATGCTGTCGATCAACAGGTGCTGCTGGAGGAGGGTGTTGCCAATATCGATGCCTTTGTCACGCTGACCAATATGGACGAGGAGAATATTCTGCTGTCGTTGTTTGTACGATCCATGAATCCTTGTAAGCTGGTGACGAAGATCAATCGAGTGGACTATGGCGATGTGATTTCGCATTTGGATTTGGATTCGATTGTCTATCCGAAGCAGATTACAGCGGAAACGATTGCCCGCTATGTTCGTGCGATGAACCAGACCGTCGGCAGCGATATCGAAACGTTATACCAGCTGATCAAGGGCAAGGTTGAGGTGGCAGAATATGTCATCAAGGGGGATTCTGCTTTGGTCGGCATTCCGCTTTCTAAGCTGCAACTGAAAGACGGCGTGCTGATTGCAGCGATTCTCCGTGATCGCAAATGCCTGCTGCCGAGAGGCGGCGACATCATGAAAATCGGCGATGCGGTTGTTATTGTGACCAATCATTTGGCATTGCAGGGCATTGAAGATATTTTGAAATAACGAGGGCAATACGATGCACTATAGAATGATCGGATATGTACTCGGTATGCTGTTGGTCTTTGAGGGCTTGTTTTTCTGCGTACCGATTTTGACAGCCATTGTCTACGGCGAATCTGCGGTATGGGCATTTGTTGCCGTGGCGGCAATATGCTTGGCTTTGGGCGGACTGATGGTTTGGAAAAAGCCGACATCGACGACTTTGTTTGCAAGAGATGGTTTTGTCATTGCGGGATTAGGTTGGATTGTCTTGAGTTTTTTTGGCGCATTGCCGTTTTACATATCGGGAGAAATTCCCTCGTTTGTGGATGCGTTATTTGAGGCGGTATCGGGCTTTACGACAACCGGTGCCAGTGTCCTTTCGGATGTTGAAGCACTGTCGAACTCCATGCTGATGTGGCGTAGCTTTACGCATTGGGTTGGCGGTATGGGTGTGCTGGTATTCATCATGGCATTTGTACCGATTTCCGGCGGACAGACAATGCACATCATGAAGGCGGAAAGCCCTGGACCATCGGTTTCCAAACTCGTGCCGAAGGTCAAAACGACCGCAATGGTGCTGTACACGCTGTATCTGGTGCTGACGCTTGTCATGTTCGTGTTGCTGCTGTTTGGCGGCGTGAATCTATTTGAGGCGTTGAACATTGCGTTTGCGACAGCCGGCACGGGCGGCTTTGCGTTCAAAAACAGCGGTATGGCAGAGTTCAACCCCTATGTTCAGTATGTAGTTTCCATCGGCATGCTGCTGTTTGCGATCAACTTTGGCTGTTATTTCATGCTGCTGCAAAAGAAGTGGAAGGAAGCGTGCAACTGTGAGCTGCGGACGTTCCTTGGCATTGTAGCTGTGACAGTGACCTTAATTTGCTTTAATGTGCGGGATCAGTTTGCGACGCTGGAGGAAACATTTCGTCATGTGCTGTTTACAGTCGCATCTTTGATTTCCAGTACGGGCTTTGCAACAGTAGACTATAATGTATGGCCGGAACTGTCGAGAACCTTGCTTTTGATGGTCATGTGTATTGGTGCATGTGCCGGCAGCACGGGCGGTGGTTTTAAGGTATCCCGTGTGATTATTCTGTTCAAGAGTTTCCGGATGGAATTGGAACAGTTGATACACCCGAAACAGATGAAAAAGGTCAAAATGGATGGTAGACCGATTGAACATGAGATGGTGCGTTCGGTCAGCGTTTATCTGGTGTGTTTTGTGTTGGTATTTGGGGTATCGATGTTCGTGATGGCGTTTGATAATCTCGATCTGGTGACGAATTTCAGTGCCGTATTGGCATGCCTGAACAATGTCGGACCAGGACTCGAGGTGGCAGGTCCAATGTCGAACTATGCAGTTTTTTCCACACCGGCAAAGCTGGTGCTGATCTTTGATATGTTGGCAGGACGTTTGGAGCTGTTCCCGATTCTGCTGTTGTTTACGCCGTCCACATGGAAAAGGTAACGGAGGGAATGCGTACATGAAAACGGGTATGGTTTTGGAAGGCGGTGCGATGCGCGGCTTATTCACGGCAGGCGTGCTGGATGCGATGATGGCAGAGGGTATTGTGGTGGATGGCGTAATGGGTGTTTCGGCAGGTGCTTGTATTGGTGCCAATTGGATTACCCGTCAGCCGGGCAGAGCCTTGCGCTACATGAAAGCCTATTGCCGGGATCAACGGTTTTGCAGTGTGCGGTCTTTGGTACAGACGGGAGATTTGTTCGGCGCACAGTTCTGCTACCACGAGATTCCCAATCAGCTTGATCCGGTGAATGCGGCAGCCTATGCGGAAAATCCAACCAAATTCTATGTGGTTTGTACGGATATCGAAACCGGCGAAACGGTCTATCACACCTGCAAGTCGATGTCCGATCGGGAGTTGGAATGGGTGCGGGCATCGGCGTCCATGCCGTTGGCATCACGGATCGTCAAGCTGAGCGGCCGCAAGCTGCTCGATGGCGGCATCACCGATTCGATTCCGTTGCGTAAAATGGAACAGCTCGGCTATATACGCAATATCGTCGTATTGACACAGCCCGATGGGTATCGGAAAACGCCGAATCGTTCGATTGCGGCTGTGCGGATGGCATATCGCAAATACCCTGCACTCATGGAAGCGATGGAGAATCGGCACCGGATGTATAATGAACAGGTCAAGCAGGTCAAAGCGGCGGAAACAAGCGGCAGAGCCTTTGTCATTCGTCCGGCGAATCCTTTGCCGATTGGGCGTATCTGTCATGACCCTGCCCTCATTCAACAGGCATATGATTTGGGACGGCAGGCAGCACAGCAGCGTATGCAGGCACTGCATACATTTCTGGATACCTAAGGCAACAACGCACAATCTTTATGCGACGCCGCCATAAAACAATACCGTACAAAACCGAGGCGTTTTGTACGGTATTTGTTTTGTTATGGAATATCCGCAAGCAGTGTTGCCAGAATGGCATTGGAGAGCAGCCAGCCTTCCGAAGTTATGCGCAGATGGTTGCCGTTTTGGGAAAGATAATGTGGTGGAATGCGTTTGGCATTGCGCAGTAACCGCTCCCGTGCATCGGGATAGTCCGCAAGCGAGATACCCTCCGCCAGACGTAATGCCAACATTAGACGTTCGCTGTCTGTGCCGACGCTTGCATCGGTGAGTTCGGTTGGCTGGAGCGGCGCATCGCAGAACGCATCGAAATCCGGCGGTACGGCATAGCGTTTGCCATCATAACACGAATGCGCTGACGGCCCAAATCCCAGATAGGGGAGTGACCGCCAGTATTTGCAGTTGTGGCGGCTCTCACATCCCGGCTTCGCAAAGTTGGAGATTTCGTAGTGGCGGAATCCGGCTTGTTCAAGCAGCTTATCCATTTGCAGGTAGCGTTCTGCCATGGCATCCTCATCAAGCATGGCAGGCGGCGTAATCGCAAAGGGCGTATTCGGCTCAATTTTCAGCAGATACGCAGAAATATGTGTGACCGGGAGTGAGGCTGCCGTTTCCAAATCTTGTTGCTGAAGTAATGGCGTTTGCAAAGAAAGTCCCATTATCAAGTCGAGGGAGAGGTTGGAAAATCCGATGGCAGCAGCCCGTTCGATGGCATTGATGGCTTGTGCTGCCGAATGCCGCCGCCCCAGTGCTTGCAGTACGGCATCGGAAAACGACTGCACACCGACCGACAACCGATTGATACCCATCTGCTGCCATGCACGGAGTTTATCGTCAGTCATTGTGCGGGGATTGGCTTCGAGCGTGATTTCCGGTGTCAGCAGCGAAACCTGTGCTTGCAGGGTTTCGAGAATGGCTTGCAAAGCCGTATCGGAGAGCAGCGAGGGCGTACCGCCACCAAAATAGACCGAATCGACCGGCAGTCCGGCAGGCAGTGCCCGAAGATTTCGGCAGATGGCATCGAGCCAACGCTGCTGTTTGGCAAGGGTATAGCTGCCGGAATAAAAATCGCAGTAGGGGCATTTCTGTGCGCAGAATGGCGTATGCAGATAAAGCCCGACGGGTTGTGTATGGTTCATTCGTGGCGAATGGCTTTGATCAGCTTGCCAACGCACATATCAAAGAGAAATCCAATCACCCATGCGGCGACCAGCGGAATCAGACCGAAGTAGACGATATCCATGGTGTCATCGTGAAACAGATAGGTAATGATGATCATGACAAATGCTGCAAAGGTCAAGATGGTGTGAACCGCAAGCGATGCTTTGCCGTTGACGCAGCGACCGCCGCAGTTCGGACAATTTTTACCCATGGCAGTCATGCCGCCGCAGAGGGCTTTTTTGAGCGGAGAGAAGGTACGCTCTCCGCAGTGAGGACAGGTAAATTTCATTGGGGACTCCTTTGCATATTACTCATCAAACTTCAGCACTGCCATGAAGGCCTCGGACGGTACCTCGACCGTTCCGAGCTGACGCATCCGCTTCTTACCTTCTTTCTGCTTCTCGAGCAGCTTTTTCTTGCGGGTAATGTCACCGCCATAGCACTTTGCAAGCACATCTTTGCGCATGGCCTTGACGGTTTCTCTTGCAATGACCTTACCGCCGATGGCAGCCTGAATCGGGACTTCAAACAGCTGACGAGGAATATTCTCCTTGAGCTTTTCAGCAATTTTTCTGGCACGGGGATAGGCCTTGTCCGCATGGACAATGAACGAGAGTGCGTCAACAATATCGCCGTTGAGCATGAAGTCCAGCTTGACGAGTTTGGAGGAGGCATAGCCATTCAGCTCGTAGTCGAGGGAGGCATAGCCTCGGGTACGGGATTTGAGCGCATCGAAGAAATCGTAGATGATCTCATTGAGCGGCAGTTCATAGTGCAGGTTGACACGGGTTTCGTCGAGATACTGCATATCCTTGAACACGCCGCGTCGCTCCTGACACAAATCCATGATACCGCCGACATAGTCCTTCGGGGCGAGAATATCTGCCTTGACCATCGGCTCTTCGGCATCGGCAATGTTCGCCGGATTGGGGTAGTTGGAGGGGTTGTCAATCATCAGGATCTCGCCGCTTGTCAGCGTGACACGATAGATAACGGAGGGTGCGGTCGTAACCAGATCGAGGTCATATTCCCGCTCCAGACGCTCCTGAATGATCTCCATATGGAGTAGACCGAGGAAGCCGCAGCGGAATCCAAAACCCAATGCGATGGAGGTTTCCGGCTCAAAGGTCAGTGCAGCATCGTTCAGCTGGAGCTTTTCGAGGGCATCTCGCAGGTCGTTGTAATGCGCACCGTCTGCCGGATAGATACCGGAGAACACCATCGGGCTGACCTTGCGGTATCCGGGAAGCGGTTCGGCAGCCGGATTGGCAACGAGTGTGACGGTATCGCCGACACGGGTATCACCAATGCTCTTGATCGAGGCGGTCAAATAGCCGACTTCACCGGCTTGCAGGACGCCTTTGTTGATATGCTCTACGGCACTCATGACACCGGCTTCGACAACGGTAAAGGTTGCACCGGTCGCCATCAGGCGAATCTGATCGCCGGTACGCACTGTGCCTTCCTTGACACGCACATAGATAATAACGCCCTTGTAGGGATCGTAGAAGCTGTCGAAAATCAGGGCTTGCAGCGGTGCATGCTCATCGCCGGTCGGGGCAGGGATATCAGTGACAATGCGCTCGAGGACTTCCTCAATATTCGTGCCAAGCTTTGCCGAAACACGGGGTGCGTCCAGACAGGGAATGCCGATAACCGACTCGACCTCTTGTGCGACCCGTTCGGGTTCGGCGGAGGCCAGGTCAATCTTGTTGATGACCGGCACGAGTTCCAAATCGGCTTCAACGGCGAGATAGGTGTTGGCGAGTGTCTGCGCCTCGATGCCCTGTGACGCATCAATGATCAGCACAGCACCTTCACAAGCTGCGAGCGACCGGCTGACCTCATAGTTGAAGTCGACATGGCCGGGCGTATCAATGAGGTTGAATAGATAGGTCTTGCCGTCCTTTGCAGTATAATTCAGCGAAACAGCACGGGCTTTGATGGTGATGCCGCGTTCCCGTTCGATATCCATGTTATCGAGCAGCTGTGCTTCCATGTCACGGGCAGCTACGGCACAGGTTTTTTCGAGAATACGGTCTGCGAGCGTAGATTTGCCGTGATCGATATGTGCAATAATTGAAAAATTACGAATCAGCGGGTTTGCCAAAGAGGTTCCTCCATTCTATCGGTTGGGTATGAGATAAACATAATGATAGTATAGCATAGTTTTCCGGAAAATGCAAGCGAAACCATCAGAATTTGCATTGCAAATGGGTAGGATTGCGACCAATCGCAAGATAGACAATAAGTCTACCTATGGTTGTGCATGATAGCCAAAATGAAACCAAAAAGATTTACGCCCCGAACATTTTGTTCATATTCACTTCATAAATTGTCCATATTATGGGAGGGAATATGAGCTATAATGTAGATAATGGCATTGTGCCATTCCAAAAATGAGAGGGATTTTTGGAAGACATTTTTACATCTTATGAGAGGGGAAAATTATGCATTCCAAGTTCATTCACCGTATCGGGGCGATCGCACTGGGTGCTGCCATTGCACTCGGCAGCATTGCGATGCCAAAGACCCAAGAGGCTTCGACTGCTTCGGCGTCCGATTTGGACAACTATGCCAAGCTCCTGCAATACTCGCTGTACTTCTACGATGCCAATATGTGCGGCAGCGATGTCGGCAGCAAGGGTGCAATGACATGGCGCGGCAACTGCCATACCGCAGATGATGTGGTTGGCGGTTTCCACGATGCCGGCGACCATGCGATATTCGGTTTGCCGCAGGGCTATACCGCATCGACATTGGGCTGGAGCTACTACGAGTTCAAGGATGTGTATCAGTCGCTCGGTCTGACCTCACACTTCCGCACGATCTCCGACCACTTCACGGACTTTTTCAAAGGCAGCACCAAGCTCAGCGGCGACAGTGTGTCCAGCTTCCTGTACCAGAAGGGCAACGGCGATGTCGACCACGCTTATTGGGGTGCACCGGAGAATCAGGGCGGTTCTCGTCAGATGTACTGGACCTCGAACTCTGCCAGTGATATCGCAGCAGAGTATGCCGCAGCGTTGGCACTCGATTACCTGAATTTCGGCGACGCCGAATCGCTCCAATATGCAAAGGCACTTTACAAGTTCTCCACGCAGTATAACTCCATCGCCACCGATGGTCCGACCGGTTTCTATACCAATTCCAGCTGTACTGATGAGCAGGCATGGGCTGCCGGTTGGCTCTATCTGGCAACCAAGGAGGAATCCTATAAGAATGACTGCGCCGCCAAGCAGACCCAGTATCTTGGCTGGGTACATGGCTGGGAGAATGTTGGTCTGGGTGCAGCATGCGTCTATGCCCACATCACCGGCGACTGGAGCAAGGTCAATGGTTGGATCGGTAGTCAGGCTACCTCGAACAGCTATTACTTCCTTGATAAATGGGGCAGCGCACGTCTGAATGCGTCCATGCAGTTCACTGCACTGGTGGCAACGAAGAATTCTTCTGCCGATTACAGCGCATGGTGCAAAAACCAGATGAACTATCTGCTCGGTCAGAATCCTGCCAACACCTGCTTCGTGATTGGCTTTGCAAGCAATTCCGCTAAGAACCCGCATCACAGAGCCGCTTCCGGCTATAACTCCTATGATGAGATGGGTACAGCAACAACCATTAGCCCGAACGGACACACCTTGGTAGGTGCATTGGTCGGTGGTCCGTCCGATGCGAACGGTACTTATTCCGATGTCATCACCGACTATATCTGCAATGAGGTCGCTTGTGACTACAACGCAGGTCTGGTTGGCGCAGCGGCAGGTCTGTACTCGATCTACAAGACCGGTTCGACCGTGACCTCGATTGACGGTGTCAGCAATGTTGTGCTCGACAGCACCACACCGATCGTCACCACTGCTCCAAATGAGAGCAGCACTTCGACTACGACCACCACATCTTCTACAACCACTCCGAGCGTTGTTGAGCCGACTACGCCCGGTGAGTACGAGCTGACCGTTGGCGATTCCTACAATTATAACGAAATGGATCCCAATAACAGAATAATTGGTTTCCCATATGCAGATTTCGGTCTGACCGAAGCCTCGACCGAAAAGATCACGAAGATCGAGTTCAACATCTCAACCAATGGTACGATCGGTACTTGGCAGGGCGCATTCGGTACGTCTACGACCGATGCGGCAAACGATTACTGGTACTTGACCGATCAGCAGGAGGCATATTTCTCCGGCAACACTGCAACCATCACTTGGAACGTACCGACCGATGTTGCGAACGTCATTCAGTATGGTTACGGCGGTGAAGTGAAGATTGGCTTCTGGTGGATCGACAACGCAAATTTCACGATTGATTCCGTGAAGATTTACACGACCGGTAAGACTGTGACCACTTCCAGTACGACGACCACAACCACGACTGATAACACCACGACGACCACAACCACGACTGATAACACCACGACTACTACAACCACAACTACCACCACGAGCATCACAACTACTACCACTACCACAACTACCACCACCACACAGCCCGTACAGGTTGTTCTGTTGGGCGATGTTGACTGTGACGGTGTTGTCAGAGTTGCGGATGCGGTGCTGCTGAGCCGTTACTGTGCGGAAGAAACGGGCATTTCCCTCTCTGCACAGGGCTTGGCGAATGCTGACACGACCGCTGACGGTGCTGTGAATTCAACGGACATTGCTGCGCTGTTGCGGATGCTGGTAAACAAGGACTAAATTTGATGTACACACAGATACGGTTTATGTCGTATCTGTGTTTGCATATATTGCTCACACATATATCAAATGAAACAGGGGAGGATTTGTTATGAAACAACAAAGAAAACGAAAGTCGGCACTCGCCGTCGGAACGGTACTGCTGACCACCATGCTGACCGCAGCGGGGACACCTGCATCGGATGTCGGCTTGACGGTAAGGGCGGCGGACTATGACTACGCAGCAGCTCTGACCTTGTCACTGTATCTCTATGATGCGAACAAGTGCGGCTGCGGTGTGACGGATGGGGCGTTGACCTGGCGGCATGACTGCCACACCTATGACGCACATGTGGCCCTGAGCAATTCCAATCTGCCGTCCTCGATCATCAGCAGCTACGGCTCGATTCTCGATCCGGAGGGAGACGGCATGGACTTGTCCGGCGGCTATCACGATGCCGGCGACTTCGTGAAGTTCAACCTGCCTGCGGCATATTCCTGCTCGACACTGGCATGGGGTGCATATGAGTTCGGCGAGGCGTTTGAGCAGACCGGAAATAAGGACCATATGATGGAAATCCTGCAATGGTTCTGCGACTATTTCATTCGTTGCACATTCCGAGATGAGAACGGCAAGGTCTTTGCCTACTGCTATCAGGTTGGCGACGGCGGCGCAGATCACAGCGTTTGGCGTGGACCGGAGGAAGATACCGAATCGAGTATGCCGAGAAAGGCATGGTTTGTCACCTCGGAGAATAAGTCCTCCGATCAATGCTATGAAGCGGCAGCTGCACTGGCATCCTGTGCGGTTGTCTGGGAGCAGTGGAACGGCGACGCGGCCTATGCGGAGACACTGATTGACTATGCCAAGGCACTGTATGCGTTCGGCGATGAATGCGGCGGCAGCATTACCGGCGAGGGCTGCAGCAGCTTCTATTCGTCCACCTCTTGGCAGGACGATAAGGCGTGGGCATCCTGCTGGATGTATCTGGCGACTGATGAGGCGACTTATCTGAACAATGCGAAGTCCTGCTCGGAGTATCCCGGTTGGTTCCACAGCTGGGACAAGGTCATGGACGGCTATTTTTGCATGGCCAACAAGCTGGGCTTTACCCCGTCGACTGGTACGGCATTGGGTGAACTCAATCAGCTGAAGAATCAGTATATCAAATCCAGCGGCTATATCTGCGGCAGTGATTGGGGTTCTTGCCGTTACAATGCCGCATGGCAGCTCTGTGCGCTTGCGTATATGAAGGACAGCGGCAGTACCGAGTTTGCCTCGACCGTGCAGACACAGATGGAGTATGTCCTCGGCAATAACAATAATAACACAAGCTATCTGATCGGCTATGGGGATACGTATCCGAAGCATCCGCATCATCGTGGTTCTGCGCAGAATCTCAATACCTCGACCGAATCCGGCGACCATCAGTACACGCTCTGGGGCGCCTTGGTCGGTGGTCCGGACGGCAACGGCGGCTATCAGGATATCACCGATTCGTATCAGTACAGCGAGGTTGCGATTGACTACAATGCGGCGATGGTTGGTGCATTGGCAGGTATGTACTTGCAGTACGGTGGTACGGAAACCGATATCATGACGATCACGAACAATGCCTCGGAAATCAATGCGGCATATGTATTCGGCGGCGATTCCGGAGAAATTATCGAGACAACCACCACTGAGACAACCACTACTACAACCACAACACCCACTACCACTGAAACCCCTGTGGTAGGCGCAACGCTGTTGGGCGATGCGGATTGTAATGGGGTTGTCATGGTTGCGGATGCCGTACTGATAAGCCGTTACATCTCGGAAGACGCAACTGTTACGCTGACAGAGCAGGGCAAACAGAATGCCGACATGGACGGAGACTCCCGTATTCAAGTCAATGATACGAATCTGCTCTTGCAGCTGCTAGCACAATAAAATAATACGAACGCCCTTGCATGGATTGGCTCTGTGCAAGGGCATTCTGATGAATCAGAGGAGACTATGGAAACGATACGAGCATGGTTGATGGGGCTGCGTTACCCGAGAAAGCATTGGAAACGATATGCGGCAATCGGCATAGCTTTGCTGCTGTGTACGGCATTGTCATATGATGCAAACAATCGCCTTTCGGTGACGTACTACACCTACGGCAATGCGAAGATACCGGACTCATTTGACGGTTACTGTATTGTACATTTGAGCGATCTGCATAACAAAGTGTTCTATGGTGACAATGACCCGTTGGTGGATGCTATTGCCGAGCAGAAGCCCGATCTCATCGTGATGACCGGGGATATGATTCACGGCGGTTACGGCACGAGTATTGAAAAGGCAATGCAGCTGATCGCACGTCTGCCGGAGATTGCGCCGACCTATTTTGTGACAGGCAATCATGAATACTATGTCGATGCTATACTGCGGGTAGATTTTCTCAATGCAATGCGGGATACCGGTGTTACGGTGCTATGTGACGAATGGGTATCGTTGGAAAGCGCACAGGGGGAATGCATGTCTCTGATTGGTGTAGATGATCAGTGCTTACAAAGCGATGTGCTGAAGCAGCTCGCAACGGAAGCCGGTGATAGCTTCAAACTGTTGTTGGCACATGAGCCGCATTTGTTGGACACCTACTACGCGGAAAGCGGTGTCGACCTTGTGTTTTCGGGTCATGCGCACGGCGGACAGATTCGGATTCCATTCACATCACAGGGCTTGTATGCGCCCGATCAGGGCTTTTTCCCGACCATGACCGAGGGTTTGCATCAGGTGGGGGAGACGACGATGTATATCAGTCGAGGGCTTGGCAATAGCGGATTTCCGCAGCGTGTGTTTAACCGTCCGGAGCTTGTTGTGGTAGAACTGGACGCAAACTGAATAAAACGGCAGGTATGCAAGGAAGTACCTGTCGTTTTTTATATTTGGGAGATTTTTCTGCCATTGCATTTGATTAAAGAAAGCTCTTGTTGGACAGACTGGAAACAGAACCAAATACGGTTGATCTATGGCTGTGACAGGAGGTATCGGCAATGGGATATCAGAAGGTCGTGATTTCGGGTTTGGACACATCTAAGCTGGAGGTACTCACAGAGGAGGAGAAAATCCGGCTGTTACGGGAAATGCAGGAAACCGGCAGTGAAGCAGCAAGAGAGCGTTTGATTATGGGCAATCTACGGCTTGTTTTGAGCGTGATTCAGCGATTTGCCGGTCGTGGAGAGGATGTTGAAGATCTGTTTCAGATTGGCGTAATTGGCTTAATCAAGGCGATCAACAATTTCGATTTGAGTAAAGAGGTTCGATTCTCGACCTACTGTGTGCCGATGATTGCCGGAGAATTGCGGCGGCATTTGCGGGATTATCATGCGGTGAAGGTCAGCCGTTCGCTGCGGGATTTGGCGTACAAGGCGATGCAGGCAAAAGAGCAGTTGACTGCAGAATTCGGCAAAGAACCGACCACACAGCAAATTGCCGATGCCATTGGTGTGGAACGTTCGGAGGTTGTGCTGGCACTGGAAAGCATTACCGATCCGGTATCGCTCTATGAGCCGATTTACTCGGATTCGGGTGATCCGCTTTATCTCATCGACCAAATCGGAGATCCCAATACGGCAGAGAGCTGGTTGCAGGAAATGGCAATGCGGGATGCAATGGCAGCCTTGAGTGAACGGGAAAAAACAATTCTCTACCGGCGTTTCTGGGTAGGCAGAACACAGGTAGAGGTATCGGAAGAAATCGGCATCTCGCAGGCACAAGTTTCCCGTTTGGAGAAGGGTGCGATTCGCAAAATCAAGGCGCAGCTGTAACCGAAGAGAAGTCAACATAATGCGTTTGGAGCACCTTCATCGGCGGCGCACCGTTGAACAGCTCGATGAGCTTTGCTTCGAGTGCCGGAAAGAGATCGCTTTGCACATCAAACTCCAGCGTCACCAATTCGCCGAAATCGCTGCCGGCATCGAGAACCTGATAGGTTGGCAGCAGATAGCTGAGTTTGCCGTACAGCCCGTAATCGGTAGTCAGACGAATGCGCAAGGCTTCGCAGAAACACTGAATTGGCGCTTTCTGTACGGCGAGGGCAGCCGCTGCCGAATAGGCACGGGTCAAACCGCTTGCGCCGAGCAGGACACCGCCGAAATACCGTGTCACTACGCAGCCGACATCGGTGAGGTCAGCCTTTTGCAGGACGCTCAAAATCGGGATACCGCCTGTCCCTTGCGGTTCACCGTCATCGGAATAGCGGCTCGAACCGTCTGCCCGCAGTCGATAGCACCAGACATGATGTCTTGCCTTATGATGTTTGGCACGGATGGCTTCGAGTACGGCATTGAAATCCTCGACGGATTGTATCGGGAAAAGCTGTGCAATGAATTCAGAACGCTTTTCGGTGACGGATGATTCGCAGGCGGCTGCGATGGTACGGTATTTCATAGAAACGCATAACCCTTTCGTGCATCAAATCATGGCAATTTTAGCTTTGTAGTCGGCATTGGCAGGGCCGACTTTATCCTGTGCCAGTGTGTAAATCGAGGTGGAACGGGCTTCCAGTTCGGTACAGGCCTTGCAGATATCATTCAGTTCGGCAAGCTTGACCAGCGATGTGGCGAAAGGCAGACCACAGCCATGATCTCGTGCAGCATTGATGATATCGCTGCCCCGTTCGCTCAGGGCAAGGATTCTTGCATAGGGCGGTGGTGTTTTGGTGTCCTCAGCGGTGATGCCAATCAGAAGATTGAGCAGCAACCGACGCAAACGGGACATCAGATATCGTTTGCTTTTGATGGTCTGGAACATCTCCTCGAGTCCGATTGCATTCTGTGCTTCGAGAATTTTGTTTTCCAGCCCCTGTCCGCCGATTTCAGCAAGTGCCTTCAGTTCTTCCTTCGTGACTGTGCGCAGGCGGTAGAGCAGTAGCCGTTCGAGCGTTTCCATGCGGGCAATTTCGCCATGTGTCACAGCGTCCCACAGGGCTTTCTCTGAGGCATTCGGCACGAGCAGATGAATGCGGTGGAATTGGTCTTTCAGCATTGTACGAATCATCGAAGCACTGGCTTCCGAATCGGAAATGGTAGTGCTGTCATGGGGAACAGAGCGTTTGATGGTAAAGGGTTGCATGGTCGAATTCCGGTGTTGCAGCGCATTGAGGTATTCGAGCGCAAGGATGTTATTGGGTTGACTGATGAGTGCTGCCATTTCATCGCCATAGTTCTGGCGGATGAGGATTTGGGTGGCCTTGGGATAGGTGCAGCCATTTTTCATCAGGTATCCATGTTCGGGCAGAGCTTGACAGATTTTGGTTGCCTCCAATGCTTTTTGCAGTATGGCAGTATCGCCGCATTCACTGCCGAAGGATAATTCATCGACACAGTGCAGTTGGTGGAGCAGATAGACTGCTGCATCGGCAAACTGTTCGGCATTGCTCAGGCAGTAGGCAACCGGGAGTTCGATGACCAAATCCACGCCGCATTGTATGGCGGCTTTGGCACGCTCAAACTTGTTGATAATAGCGACATCGCCTCGTTGGACGAAATTGCCGCTCATGACGGCGACAATATGGGTTGCACCATTGGCACGGGTTTGTTTGATGTGGTGCAAATGCCCATTGTGGAACGGATTGTACTCACAAATAATACCGGAAATTTTCATTTGACTGCCTCCTTTTTGATTATCTTTGGGTGGAGCAATGCGAAAGCATTGCGGATCGAAAAAGAAATTGCAAAAACTACTTGAATGTTTTGCAGATTTCGTGTATAATAAAAGATACGGATGATATTCGGCAAGAAAGCCGGATATCCGACTCAAAATGGAATCTGAAAGGACGGAAGTTTTATGTTGATTTTGGTCGTAAATGCGGGCAGCTCATCGCTGAAGTATCAGCTGATTGATATGAAGGACGAGAGCGTTCTGGCGAAAGGAAACTGTGATCGAATCGGAATCGATGGTCATGCGTCGCACAAAACGGCAGACGGTCGCAGCTATGAGGCAGAGTGCAATTTCCCGACCCATACCGAAGCGTTCCAAAAGCTGGTTGAGATGCTGACCACGGGTGATGCCGCTGTCATCAAGGATATGTCGGAGATTTCGGCAGTCGGTCACCGGATCGTGCAGGGTGCGGAGGTGTTTGATCGCCCGTGCTTTGTGACGCCGGAGGTCATTGACAAGATTGATGATTTGCGAGAACTGGCACCGGTACATAATCATGCGCATGCATTGGCATTGCGTGCCTGCACAGCCGTGCTGCCGTCGGATACGCCGCAGGTGGTTGTGTTCGATACCGCATTCCACCAGACTATGCCGCCGAAGGCATATATGTACGGTCTGCCGTTCGAGGATTACGAGAAGTATCATGTTCGCAAGTATGGTTTCCACGGTACTTCTCACCGTTTCGTATCGGCCGCACTCGCCGAGGCAATGGGCAGAGATATCAAGGATCTGAAGATCATCTCCTGCCATCTGGGAAACGGTTCTTCGATTGCTGCAGTTGACGGCGGTAAGTGTGTGGATACTTCGATGGGCTTTACGCCGCTGGACGGTCTGCTGATGGGTACTCGCTGCGGTGCGATTGACCCGTCTGCCGTGACCTATATTGCGGAAAAGCACGGCTTTACACCGGATGAGATGAGCCAGTATATGAACAAGCAGTCCGGCTTCCTTGGTGTATCGGGTGTGTCGTCCGATAACCGTGACCTGACCGCCGCTGCGGAGCAGGGCAATGAGCGAGCAAAGCTTGCCGGCGAGATTTTTGCCTACGAGATCCAGAAATTCATTGGTTCATATGCCGCAGCGATGAACGGTTTGGATGCCGTTCTGTTCACAGGCGGTATCGGTGAAAACGCCCCGGAGGTTCGTGCAAGAGTCTGCAAGAATATGACTTATTTCGGCATTGAGATCGATGCGGCGCTTAACGAAACCGTTCGCGGCAAGCTGACCCGTCTGTCGAAGCCCGGTGCAAAGGCGGAGGTTTGGGTTGTACCGACCAATGAGGAGCTGCTTATTGCAAGAGATACGCTTGCCATGGTCACCGAACAGAAGTAAGCATACTCTATATCAATCATTATATCATATAACCGCCATGAAACGCAAGAGGGAGGGCATGGCAAAATTGCACGAATTTTTCCGGCGTTTTTTGGTTGAAAGGAGGAGACGTTATGCCGCAGCAGCCGACACCCGAACAGACTGCACTTTTTGCGAAGGCGTGTCAAGTCAAGGCGAATGCCTATGCCCCCTATTCGCAGTTTCATGTTGGAGCGGTGCTGCTGACCGATTCGGGCAGGGAATATACCGGCGTCAATGTTGAAAATGCGGCTTATCCGCTTGGTATCTGTGCGGAGCGCAGTGCAATTTCTGCTGCGATCACTGCCGGAGAACGGTGCTTCACAGCCATTGCCATATGCGGAGAGCGTGACACAGAGCCTTGCTTTCCCTGTGGTGCATGCCGACAGGTTTTGGCAGAACACTGTTCGTCCGATCTGGCAATCGTGTTGGCAGATGGTGTATATCGGCTGGCAGAGCTGCTGCCCTATGCGTTTGCACTGGATCCGGAGCTCCCGATTTGACGGAAAGCACAATCGACGATGAGAGATGCGGGAGATCCCTCCGACATGGGGATTTTTCGGCGACACCGCACAAAGATTGTGCGTCAGATGCGCAGTCGATTTTTTCGTCAGATGAAACAAAAAGCGCAGGAAATACTTTGTGTATTTCCGAGCATTTTTGTGAAATATGGCGAAAAAAGCGCAAGCAGATGGCGTACAAAGCCATTAGGCAGTCTTTGTGCGGTGTTGCCTTTCCATATAAAACAGAACAAAAGCAAAGAGAAGGGAGAACAAAGCCTATGCGGCAATGGTGTTTGCTGCTGGTGATGGCATTGCTGCTCGTCTGCATGAGCGGCTGCCGAGATAATGAAAATACCACGAGCGGAGCCGGGCATTCGTTTGCGTATGCGTTGGTACACAATCCCGATACGCTCGATCCACAGCTTGCCGTCAACGATTCGGCAAAAACGGTACTGGCGAATCTATTTGAGGGCTTGTTTGTGATTGGGGCAGATGGCTCTGTGCAAAACGGTGTCGTCTCGTCCTATACGGTTTCGGAGGACGGATTGGTGTATACGTTTCAACTGCGGGAGGATTGCTATTGGCATCAGGCGATTGGGGAGGATTCGGCATATGATAAGGAGGACGAAGTACGGGTGACAGCACCGGATTTTGTCTATGCGTTCCAGCGGCTATTCGATCCGACCTATGCCTCGCCGTATCGGGAACAGTTCCGCTGTATTGCACATGCGGATGAGATTCTGCTCGGGCAGCAGGATTCGTCTATGATCGGTGTTTATGCCCGGACGGATACGGTGTTGGAAATCACGCTTGCCTATCCGAATGCCGATTTGCCGATGCTGTTGACCTCGACGGCGGCATTGCCCTGCCATCAGGCATTTTTTGAGAGTACAAAGGGGAGATATGGTCTGGATGAGGCATCGATTATCGGCAACGGCAGCTTTTCGATGCAGCGTTGGCTCTATGACCCTTATGGGACACATAATGTCATTCAGATGGTGCGCAATCCGCTCAATCATAAGGTGCATCGGGTATCGCCTGCCGATTTGACTTTCTATATTGAAGAAAATGAGCAGGATGCCGCAAAGCTCTTTACCAATGAAAAAACCGACTGCTATGTGACAACGCAAACCGCTTTGCTCAGCCATGCCGGTGTACAGGCGCAGGGGGCATACAGCTTGACCTTGGCACTGGCGGCGAACCCCGAATCGCCCTATGCGAATTTGAATGTGCGCAAGGCAATGGCTTGGTCTCTCGACCGCACACAGCTCATACCGGAAACGGATGATGTGCGCATTGCCTATGGCATTTTGCCGCCGGCGGTGCAGCTTCTGAACAAGAGCGTGCGAGAACTGATTGCCGACAGTGCCTATCGGAATTATGACGTAACAGCGGCAAAAACGGCGCTGCATGCGGAACTCGATGCGCTTGGCATATCGGAATTGGAGGAGGGCAGAATCCTCGTGCCGGCGGGTCTGATGGAATATGATTTGCTGCTTGATGTGTTGGAACAATGGCATACGGTACTCGATTTGCATTTGAGCATTGATGAAGTCTCGCAGGACGCGTATGAGAAGCGTCTGGCGGCAGGGGACTATCAGCTGATTTTGCTTGGGTTAACCGGTGAAAATCGGGATGCGGCAGCGGTTTTGCAGGCATTTTGCTCGAATCCTGCGGTTTCCTGCGAGCAGGAGTCTCGGATTTATACCATGATCGAGGAAATCGCCGAAACGCAGAATCACAATGAGCGCATTGAACGCTATCGGGATGCTGAAACGAGTCTGCTTGCGGATTACTGCGTATTGCCGTTGTTTTACAAGCAGCGGTATGTGCTGAGCCGCACGGGAGTATCGGATGTGGTATTCAATCCATTCAGCGGACAGCTGCAATTCCGAGATGCGAAATATGATGAACCCTGAGCCGGAACAGGAGGGACTATGAAAGCAATCACATGGAATGTCAACGGCTTGAGAGCCTGTGAAAAGAAAGGATTTTCAGACTTTTTCTATGCTATGAATGCGGATATCTTTTGCATTCAGGAAACAAAATTGCAGGAGCATCAGCTGCCGGAATTGCAATTTACGGCAGACGGCTATCATGCCTACTGGAACAGTGCGGAGAAGAAAGGCTATTCCGGTACGGCTGTGTTTGTCAAGCAAGAGCCGATTTCGGTGCAACGGGAGATGACGACCGGCGGCGTGTCGAATGAGGGCAGAGTGCTGACGCTCGAATATCCGGACTACTATTTGGTCAATGCCTATGTACCGAATGTGCGCAGAGAACTGGAACGCATTCCGCTGCGAATGGAGTGGGAGGATGCACTGCGTGCCCATCTGATGGCACTGGACAAGGAAAAGCCGGCGCTTTATTGCGGCGACATGAATGTTGCCCATCAGCCGATTGACCTGAAGCGTCCGAAAGCCAATGAGGGCAATGCTGGCTATACGCTTGAGGAACGAGGCAAATTCACGGAATTGTTAGCAGCCGGCTTTGTCGATGCGTTTCGTGCTTGCTATCCCGACCGCACCGATGCGTACACTTGGTGGTCTTATATGGGCCGTGCGAGGGAGAAGAATGTCGGTTGGCGAATCGACTACTGGGTACTGTCCGAACGGCTGCGGGCGAACCTGCAAGACTGCATCATTCATGCAGAGGTCTTGGGCAGCGATCACTGTCCGGTCGAATTGCAGATCAATCTTTGACGGTATACCGCATGGCTTTGCACATGAGCCAGTTACGTTTTTTACAATCTACAATCTACAATCGCTTTGAACGAAACTTCCCATATCAATTGAAATGAAAGTTGTACCTTGTAAAATTGGAGACTAAGAATGCTTGTTCTATTTGTTTGCTCGGTGTATATCATGTCATTCTTTTTGGTCTTTTTAGAAACCCATCCTACATATTCCAAAAAGAAAAGAGAAAAAATCAGCATTAAGTCGTTGTTCTTTCCGGAAAAGAACCGATATTTACAGATTCTTAACTATGTAGAATTGCTCTATTCGCTTTTGATAATTTTATTGTATTTCATTGCGAACAAATCTCTTTTAAATAAATTCTTCGATGGTTGGCTTATTTTGATTTCTGTTGTTTTTTTGCTTTTAAAAATTGAATCTATTGAATCTGATAAAACTACAAATACTTTAATTGAAATGATAATAAACTTTATTGCGCCAATTATCCTAATTATTTATTCAATAATAAATTTTACTACTGGTTCGATCAACGTTATAATTCGCTTTTTAGCTTAAGGCAGCACCGCACAAAGACAGCCCGACGGCTTTGTGCGGTGTCGCCTGAAATGATAATGCCTGCGTATGAAAATCCGCAGGCTCTTTTTGCATGGTTCTGTATTGCGCCGTATCTGCATATCATAGAACGAAACCAAATGGGAGGGATTCGTATGGATGGCACACATCATGCAATTTTGGAGAACCGCAATCACTTGATGCTCAGCGGAGTGACGGACATCGAGAGCTTTGACGACCGCACGGTGATTCTCTACACGCAATTGGGCGAGTTGACGATTCTCGGACGCAGCTTGCAAATGAATCAGATGAGTCTGGAGTCAGGAGAGGTGTCCATTGAGGGGGATATTCACGCCCTGCGATACGGGGATCGGGACAAGCAGTCCCAAAGCAATTGGCTGAACAAGCTGTTTCGGTGAACGGCAATGGAAACGTTTTTCACGGTTCAGGAACAGACAAAGCTGTTCCTCGGGAGCTGCTTGCTGGGATTGCCGCTCGGAATCCTGCTGGACGGATTTCGTTTTCTGCGGATGCTGTGGCCGCATCGGGGAATTGCGGTTTTTCTTGAAGATATGTGCTTTTCTGCAACGGCAATGCTGCTGCTGCAATGCTATGCGACCATGTTTGCGAGAGGTGAATTGCGGTTATATTATGCTCTGGGCGCATTGCTCGGATTGATTTTGTACCTGATGACCATTGGAGCGGTCTGGAGCAGGATGCTGCAACGCTGTAAGGGTGCAGTACAGCGAGCTTGTAGTCGGATTTGCTGTGTTCTGTGTCGAAATTGGCAAAAAATACGGTTGAAATTTGTGGCAAATCCCAAAAAACAACGGAAGCATGGTAAAATGCAAAAAAACACTTGACTACAGGGCTGTAATTGCGGTATAATGAAATCATAGTAAAATGCCGTAATGTGGCGATGAATCAAAAAGATAGAAATAGCGTGATTATCACAGAACGAACAGGAGACGCATATGGAACGAAATATCGGAAAACGCCGTCGTCTTCGGAATCAGCGCAGGCGGCAAAAGTTTGAAACAGCAGTCACATTTGCTGTAATTGCAGCGTTCATCATTGGTCTTGCGTGGTATGGAGCGGTCACCGCCGTGACGCTTAACCGGAAGGAAAAGGAACGGGATGCACTGAACGCAATGATTCGGGAAGAGAAAGCACGTAACGAGCTGCTGACCGAGTACAATAACACCAAGGACCAGAGTATTTATATGGAAAAGGCGGCGGTGGAGGACTATAACTATGCCTACCCAAATGAACGGCGCTTTTTTGACACCTCTCGGAACGGAAGCCTGCTGCCTTACGGCACGGCTGACTGAATAATTGTATGGAGAAAGAGGTTACGAACATATGCAATTGGAAATTGGACAGATCTATGAGGGCCGTGTGAAGGGCATTACCCAGTATGGTGCATTTGTTGAGGTAACACCACAGCCGGATGCCAAGCCCGTGACGGGCATGGTGCATATTTCGGAGATCACCAACACCTTTGTGCGGGACATTCACGATTACCTCTCCGAACAAGATGTGGTAAAGGTGAAGGTGCTGACTGTGAATGAACAGGGCAAGATCAGCATGTCGATCAAGCAGGCAGCGGATGCACAGGACGGCAAGCCGGTTCAGCGCAAGCCTCGGGAGCAGGCGAAACCTCGTGTTTGGGAGCCAAAACGCCGTGTGCCGCAGTCCGAGATGAGCTTTGAGGATATGTTGTTGCATTTCAAGCAGTGCAGTGAAGAGAATATCTGCGACCTCAAGCGAGGAAGCGAACGCAAGGGCGGATCGAGAAGCAGAAAGTAAACCGTATGGAACACAAATCGCAAGATAGAAATAGGGAAATACGAAGCAAAGAACAGCCTGGAATCTGACACGGAAATCAAATCTACCTATTGGAGGAAGTATGTCAATTACGGAATTTTTGAGCAAGGTCGTTGAAAGCCCAACGCTTCTGATCACATCGCTCCTCATTTTGGGCGTTGTTCTGGTCAACGGTTGGACGGATGCCCCCAATGCGATCGCTACCTGTGTTTCCACACGCGCGATCGAAACCCGTAAGGCCATTATTATGGCTGCCATCTTCAATTTCTTCGGCGTATTGGTCATGACGATGCTCAACGCTAAGGTTGCCGAAACCATCTATAAGATGGTCGATTTCCATGGCGATGCGACAACTGCTTTGGTTGCGCTATGTGCGGCAATGGCAGCCATCGTCATCTGGGCAACGGCGGCATGGTATTTTGGTATCCCAACCAGTGAAAGCCATGCCTTGATCGCCGGTATTTCCGGTGCGGCGGTTGCCTTGCAGGGCGATTTCTCCGGCATTAATCCCGAGGAATGGGTTAAGGTGCTGTACGGCATCGTACTGTCCACACTGTTGGGCTTTGTGCTTGGCTTTGTGACCGCAAAGCTGACAGTTGTTATTTTCCGTAACCGCAACCGCCTGAAATCGGAGCGTTTTTTCTCCGGCGCACAGGTTGCCGGCGGTGCTGCGATGGCATTCATGCACGGCGCACAGGATGGTCAGAAATTTTTGGCGATTTTCCTGCTTGGCACTGCGCTGGCACAGGGCAATGCCGAGATTACAGAATTTGAAGTGCCGATCTGGCTGATGGTGCTGGTATCGCTGGTGATGGGTCTGGGTACCTCCATCGGCGGCTATCGTATCATCAAGTCGGTTGGTATGGATATGGTAAAGCTCAAGCCCTATCAAGGCTTTGCAGCCGATCTCTCAGCAACACTCTGCCTATTGTTATCCTCCCTGACGGGCATTCCGGTCAGTACTACACATACCAAAACAACCGCTATCATGGGTGTTGGCGCATCTCGCCGCCTGAGCAATGTGAACTGGAGCGTTGTAAAGGATTTGATACTGACATGGGTATGTACATTCCCGGGTTGTGGATTGTTGGGATATCTCATGGCAAAGCTGTTTTTGATGATCTTTGTGTAAAGGAGCGGAACTATGGCAAAGCAAAAGAACGATTATTTTCAGATGATGGAGCAGCAGGTTGCATGCTGCGTAGAAGCTGCGGGTCTGTTGGAGCAATTCTTCAGTGCATATACCCCTGAGGGACTCAAGGAGAACCGTGACCGCATTCATGCTGTCGAGCATCGCGCCGATGATATCTATCATGATATCCTGCGCAAGCTGTCGGCAGAGTTCATCACGCCGATTGATCAGGAGGATATCCTCCATGTTGTGCAGTTGCTCGACGATGTGACCGATGCCATTGATGAAGTGGATTTGGAATGCTACATGTTCCACATCATTGCATTGCCGGAAGATGCAATGACGATGTGCCGGAAGGTCAATGCTTGTGTACAGGAATTGCAGCGTGCGATTCAGGAGCTGAAGAACTTCAAGAAGCCGGAGAAGCTCAGAGAGCATTTGGTCGGTGTCAACACGATTGAGAGCGAAGCGGACGAAATCTATACTGAGGCGATTCATAATCTCTTCCTCAGTGAAACAGATGGCAAGATGATCATTAGTGCCAAGAATGTCTATGATTCACTGGAGAAGTGCTGTGACCTCTGCGAATTTTTGGCAGAAACCATCGAGCAGATCATCATCAAGAATACCTAATACCAATTCCCTCTTGCGATGCTGTCGTGAGAGGGGATTATTTTCTATGGGAACGACCATATCGCAATCTGTGCGGTATGGTCGTTTTGGTTAGCCTTGGAGGATATTATCGGACACGCCGAGAATATCGCCGCCCCGTAGGAAGAAACGAGGTACTCGTTCGCCGACAGCACAGACAACCTCATAGTTGATCGTACCGGTTCGTTCGGCAATGGCATCGGCAGTGCAGCGCACGTCGCTGTCACCGAATACGGTCACGATATCGCCGATGGTCAGGTCGGGTGCATCGGTGATATCGAGCATCAGCTGATCCATGCACACTCTGCCGATCAAAGGGAACAGCTGATCCCGAATCTGCATATAGCACGGACCGTTGGCATTGGTACGCCAAAATCCGTCCGCATAGCCAATCGGTACGGTTGCGACCAAACGGGGCGTATCCGCTGTAAATGTTCTGCCATAGCTGACCGTATCCCCGGGAGCGATGGTTTTGATGTGGGAGATGATGCTTTTGAGTGTCATGACCGGTTTGAGCGGCGGCAGATTGCTGACAGCCTGCGATGGATGCAGACCGTACAATACAATGCCTGCGCGAACCATATCGAGATGGGCTTCCGGATAATCGAAAATAGCAGCACTGTTGGCACAATGACGCAGGGCAAAGTGTATGTCATAGGAGTCGAAGCGGTCGACAGCATCAAGAAAACAGGAAAGCTGTTTTCGGGTAAAATCTGCACCGGTTTCGCCCTCATCGGCGGAAGCGAAATGCGTGAAGATCCCTTCGGGATAGAGGCAGGGCAGCTTGCAGACTGCCAAAGCGTCATGCAGTTCCGAACAGCTGCCTCCTCGATGCTGGAAACCGATGCGTCCCATGCCGGTATCGAGTTTGATGTGAATATTGACCCGTACACCGGCAGACATCGCTGCCTGCGACAGTGCCTCGCCGAATGAGCGAGAGTAGACGCATTGGGAGATGTTGTGCGTAGCAAGCAGCTGGGCACATTCGGGCGGTGTGTAGCCGAGAATGAGAATAGGCAGTGTGATATCATTTTGCCGCAGCTGCAACGCTTCTTCCAGATTGGAAACGGCAAGCCAATCCGCACCGAGTGAAGCATAGAGTTTTGCGAGCATGATTGCGTTGTGTCCATAGCCATTGGCTTTGATGATACAGCAGAGCTTTGCATCGGGGGATGTGGCTTGACGGATTTTTGTATAGTTCCAGACGGCATGATCGAGGTTGATTTCCGCCCAAGTGCGCTTGCGAATGCCTAACATGGCAGGACTCCTCTCTTTTGGTTCGAGTAAGGTGTTTTCTTTATCATGGTAGATTATAGCACGATTGCAGGAGAATGTCAAGAGCAATCGCATACAGAGATGGTTGCGAATGGAGAACGCAATACAGGCATCTCGCCCATGGTTTTCGTTGGTGGTCAGCCAAAATGCCTTTGCACCATGAGAAGGCAGATCGACTGCAATTGCGAAATCGACATGAAAAATTGCACTGCTTCATAGCACTTTGCAGGCAACAGGGCTATTCCATTCCAAATCGGCAATTGGCATGGCAGCTTTATAGCCTCCTGTTTTTTGTATATCATGAAAACAGCCAACAGATGGAACTGCCGGCTGTTTTCTGATTCAGCTGATTGTTATCGTCGCTCCGATTGACAAATTTTCCTCACTATCAGTATATCCGATAAACCTGCGTTTGTCCATCATATGGAATTGTTTTGATCTCGAACACGGAAACAACAGTGTGCTCGGAGCGTATGCAGCAAAAGCGGAAACAAGCTGCAGAATCGTTTCCACTTTTGTAGTTCTGAGGATAATTAGTTGCAGTTGTTGAAATACATCCGCAGCCAGTCAGCAGCCATGGCGATAAATTCGCTGTTGGTTGGGCGAAACTGCATATTGGATGCGGAACCAAAGTACTTTGCAACGGTTTGCGGCATAACATTCTCCCAGCCCCGCTCCAATGCACTGCGAATGGCACGCTCTACGCAATACCGTGTCGTGCCGTAAATCTCCGCAACCTTCGGATAAAGCTGGTTGGTGACATGCATTCCGATTTGGTCATGTGCATACAGTTCGAGAATGGCAGAGCGAAGGTAGTGATAGCCCTTGCGGTTTGCGCTGATGCCGAATGCTTGCAGCAGCTGTGTCACCGACTTCATGATGTTGGTGTCGTTCATACTATGGATGCTATCGTTCGTTACAGCCGATACCGATGCGCAAAGTCCGACAATCATATCGGTCAGTGCAGTATTGTCGATGAGCGCATGCAGAACCGTGATTGGGAACTGTGTACGCAAGTACTCTGCAAGCTGTGTGTTGTTTGGTACAACGGCAATGATTTTGCCGGTCGTGCAAAGTTCATGCAGCAGTTCCAACAACGGATCAGACAATTGTTCGATGGTCAGCATAACAAGCTTGGGCTGTTTGGTGTGGATGGCCTGCCGAAACAGGGAAGGGTCTTGCGAACAGGCACAGATGTGAAACCCCATGTTCTGTAATGTCTCGAAAGCAGGGTAAGCGTTGACAAAAAGTTCTTGCCCGACAATAATTGTCGAATTAGGATTTGTTTGCATATTTGTCTCCTTTGTTAGTCGTGTTTTTTTTCTGCAGCAAATTCATCATAACACAACAAAAAAAGAAATGCAATACCCAATTTCGGACAAAAATGCGATTTTCAGCCCAAATATGCTTAAAAATGTCGAAATTTGAAAATTTTTCAGCGGTGACGATTGCGAAACCGTTCCGCAAGACGTTCGCAGCCGGGTTTGATCAGGCAATAAAGCACCAAACTGGAGATGCAATAATCGACAATGAACAGCACGATACGCAGTAGAATGCTGTCTGTGAGAAGGCATACCGAATAGAACAGAGCGGCAAAAACACCGATAAAACCAATTGCCTGCACGAACAGCATCAGCTTACCGATGAAATCGGCAGGTGGTGACGGAAGATTGAATTTAGGCTTTTTGGATTCCATGGCAAACTCCTTGCAGAGAGGTTAGGCTTTGACAGTTGCAAGACGCTCAAGCAGCGCACAGAGAAATTCCCAAGTGCGTTTGGCAGACGGAATGGAGAGTCGCTCTCTCGGGGTGTGAATCTCAAGAATATCCGGTCCAATAGAGATACATTGCAATTGCGGTGCTTTGGCGGCAAGGATTCCGCATTCGAGTCCGGCATGAATCGTTTGGAGGATCGGCGGCTTGCTGTACAGCGACTTGTAAACAGCAATGGCAGTCTGTTCGAGCAGGGTATTCGGTTGATATTCCCATGCAGGGTAATCGCCGGAACAAGCGACCTGTCCGTCTGCCTGTTCTGTGATGGCAATGATGGCATCGGCAAGGTCATACTTTGCTTGATTCACGCTGCTGCGGAGCAACGCAGTCACCTCCATGCAGTCCGACTTCAGACGGAATACGCCGAGATTGAGCGAGGTTTCGGGCATTTGCAAGGTCGGGTGCATGGTTTGTACGCCGTTTGGCAGATGCAGGAGCGTTTCGAGCAATGCCGCTGTCGATTCTTTGGTCAGGGCAAATTGTGTGCTTTTCACGGGAATGTCAACGGAGAGCTGAGCATTGGTTTCTTCAGGATATGCGGTCAGGATGGCATTGCGTTTTGCAGAAATGGCATCAAGGACATCGGTCATCATGCAAGGCGTACAGAGAAATTGCACTACTGCATCGGTCGGGATGACATTATCCCGTACACCGCCTTCCCAGCTGCAAAGCCGGATCGGAGACGGAATTGCCGAGAGCAGCTCTGCCATCATGCGGTTGGCATTGAGCAAAGGCTTATGGATCTCGACACCGGAATGTCCGCCGCAGAGTCCGGAGATCGTCAGTGTGACGAGCGTGCCGCTTGCCTGTTCTCGCACAATGGGCAAAGACAGTGCAAGTCGTAGTCCGCCGGCACAGCCAACGGTGAAGATGCCTTCCTCCTCGGAATCGAGGTTGATCAGATACGGCGCATCAAGCTGCTCGGCAGCCAAACCGGATGCACCATTCATACCGGTTTCCTCGTCATTGGTCAGCAGGACGGTCAATGGCGGATGTGGGATATCCTGCGATTCCAGCAGGGCAAATGCCATCGCAATCGCAATGCCGTCATCGCCGCCCAAGGTCGTACCCTGAGCAGAGAGAAAATCCGTATCCCATACCAAATCAAGACCATCGGTTTGCATATTTTTGGGGCAGTCGGGCAGTTTGGCACAGACCATATCCAAATGTCCCTGCAAAATCACAGGTGCAGCCTGTTCACAGCCCGATGCGGCAGGCTTTCGGAGAATCACATTGCCGGCTTCATCGGCAGTCGCAGAAACGCCCAGATGTTTTGCCGTTTGCAAGCAGTATTCCCGTATAGCATCAGTCTGACCCGAACCATGCGGAATGGCACAGATTTCCGTGAAATAGCGAAACACAGCTTGCGGTTCCGGATAGGTCATGGTACATCGCTCCTTTCACAAATAGCGATAGTTGGGGTGATAGGGGACGATCAAGGTCGGGTCTTGTTCAGCTGCCTTGAGAATGCGCAGCCGCAATCCGCTGTCGAGCAGGGCATGCAGTGCCGGTGCATCGGCATCGGGCAGACCGTCACAGCCCTGATAGAGGGTCAGCGCAGGCTTGCCGTCAGAATCGGGCATCACCCGAATCGGCCAAATCCCACAGGCAAATGGCTTTTCCTCCGGCGGCAGCGTACAGCCGGTTTGGGAATCGAGAAACGGGCAGGGCCGTGCCGCATCCTCTGCACCATAGGACAGCATAATGCGGTAGCGGTCGCCATCGGGCTGTATGGGATAGCCTTCCGGCAGACGGTCGATCGCAGCCTTGGAAAAGGTCGGCATCTCCCATGCGCTTTCCGGACGAAAGACGCAGCAGTTTTTGCAGGCAGCACAGGTTTTCGGCGAAAGAATGGATTTGAGCATAGAACTTATCCTTTCCGAACAGCAATGAATTTTTCGTTGAGCAAATCGGGGCGATAGGAGGTTTTCGAGGTACGCATACCCGATTCGCCCAAATCCTCTTCCCGATTGAGGTATTCGGCTTGCGGAAGGCGTTTTGCCATCTCGTTGGCGACAACGGGAAACGCATGTCGCTGTTCGGGAACGACCTTCTCGAAATGCACATCCCATACACCCGGTGACAGCTCCGACACCATCGTCATACCAACGGGTGCATCGTTCGCATAGAGGAGAATGCCGTGCATGCCGAGGGCTTCCCAATGATCGGCAGCTTCCTGTATGCAGGCAAATTCCTCGAGCAAAGAGGGGTCATTGGGGTTAGCCCGTCCGGCGAGCCAAGCCTTGGCCACGCCGAGTGCGATATCTACATTTTCGGGAATCAGCGGCTGCACATCGGCATTCGGATGGGCACGGTAAAATTGAGAGATGTGGTTGCGCTTTTTGTGGTAACGAGAGCCTTTCATCTCTGCCAGATTTTGGCGTAGGTAGAGATATTCGGTATATCCCTCTGCCGGTATAAAGGCAAACGCATCCGGCAAAACGGATTGCAGCTGTTCGCATTGAGCAGCCGTCAAGAGGGTGAGCTGCAACGGAATGCCCCGCTGATCGGCATCTGCCTGCAAATGGGCAATGCTGTCAGCCAAGTCGCCGTCCCCGAGCGGAAAGCCATAGCAGCCTGCCCGAAAGCCGGCATGGTAACGGCGCAGTACATGATTACCGCAGAATGCAATTTCAATCCGATATTTATGCCGCAGGAGAAAGAGATTCGCAAAAGCGGCATCATTTTCCCTGGCATGAGAGACGGCCGCCGCTTGCAGTACGGCATGGCGATCCTCGAGTACAGGCGTATGAAACGAAAGCGTCATGCGCTTATCGCCTTCCTTCTATCTTTTTTTGCATACTCTATTATTATACCACGATTTCGTCTGTTTTGTCAAATCGCCGTGCGGTTCGGGGGAGAGCAGGATCAATGCGGTGAGATTGGGCAGAGCCATACAGCCATTGGCGATATCGCAGAGCAGCCAAATAGCGGCACTGTCCGAGAGGGCACCGGCGAATGCTGCCAGCACATATGCCGACAGATACAACGCCTCACAGCGTTTGCCGCCGAGATAGCGCATCGCCGCAAGCCCACATGGGTACCAGCCAATCAAGGTTGCAAAGGCAAAGCAGATCATACAGCCGGCAAGGAGTGGTTTTGCCTGCGTGCCGAGTCCTTTTGTGAATGCCGAAAGCCAAAGCTCGGTACCGTCAAAGCTTGGGTTCGGGAGGGAAATATCGGCGGTCAGAAGGACAAGTGCCGTTGCTGTACAGCAGAGCAGGGTATCGACGAAAACTTCTGTGACCGCCCAATCGCCCTGCCGATGAGGGGTGCTGCTTTCCATATGGAGCAGGGAGGATGTACCGAGTCCGGCTTCATTGGAGAAAATGCCACGGCAAAAACCGGTACGGAGGGCTTGCAGCAAAAGTGTTCCACTGAAGCCGCCGCAGACCGCATCGAGACCACATGCGCCTTGCAGCATGGCAGTCAAGGCGTCCGGCAGTCGGGAACGCTGTTTGCAGAGCAAAAACAAACAACACAGGAAATAGCTGCCGCAGAGGAGCGGCATCAGCCATTCGGTCAGTCTGCCAATGCGTTTGGTACCTCCATGCAGTATGACAAACGCCAAAACAGCCAGGAGAATCGCTGTCAGCGGTTTGGGCAGCCCTAACGCATAGGCGGCTGACGAGATGGTATTGGTCTGCGCCAGATTGCCCATACCGAGCCCTGCACCGATACAGCAGACTGCAAAAAATCCCGTCAGACAGGGCGATTGCAGACCATAGCGCAGATACGCCAGCGCACCGCCGAGTCCATTCCGGGCATAGCGTGCAGACAGGCGGTTTTCCGCATAGACCAAGACCATGCCCAGACAGGCGGATACCCACATCCAGACAATTGCCCCCGGACCGCCGACCGCCAATGCCGCTGCCGTACCGACCAAATTGCCCGTTCCCATGGTAGCAGCGAGGGCAGTTGAGAAGATTTGCCGTTGGGAGAGCGCATTGGAACGGTCAGAGCGTGAGAACAGTCCACCGATTGTGTGACGGAATATGCCCCACAAGCCGCACAGCGGTCTGCCTCGCATACGAACGGCGCAGACGACAGCAGTCAGCAGCAGGAACACAGGCAAGCACCATTGCCAGAGCATTTGGTGCAGCAATTCGAGCAGGTTCATTGCATTCCTCCATATGATATAGTATGGTATTCAAAGAAAATCCATAAGAAAAATTATTCGGATTCATTGACTTTTTGGAGAATATATGATATGATAAAGAGGAATCGGAATAGACCGATTTTCACACATATCAGAACCATAGAAATTTATGCAATCGGATGATCAGGAGGTAATTTATGAAATTTGCAGACGGATTTTGGCTCAATCAACGCGGTTATACCGTTGACTACGCCACACAGCCGTATGAAATTACGGTCAAGAACAATGCCATTCACGTCCTTGCGACTTCGAGTGCGATTTACCATCGTGGTATGACGCTGGGCGGCGTGACTTTGGAGATCGTGTATTCCTCGACCCGAGAGAATATGATCAAGGTACAGATTGTGCATCACAAGGGTGCAGCCAACCATGAGCCTAAGTTCGAGCTGAACGAAGATTCGAGCTTTGTGCCGGTCATCACCGAAACCGAGCAGGCTGTCACGCTGATCTCCGGCAAGACTGCCGTTACCATCGAGAAGGGCATGTCTTGGAAGGTGACCTATGCCTATGACGGCAAGCATCTGACCGGCGGCGGCTGGCGTGCAACCTCGTATATTCAGGAGAGTGCTTATGTTACGCAGAGCCGAACCCAAGCCCATCTCGACGACACCTTCTGGAGCGTGCCGGCAGACCCCAGAGGCACCTATATGCGGGAACAGTTGACTTTGAGCGTCGGTGAATATATCTATGGCTTTGGCGAGAAGTTCACGCCCTTTGTCAAAAACGGTCAGACTGTGGAAACATGGAATGCGGACGGCGGCACTTGCTCCGAGCAGAGCTATAAGTGCATTCCGTTCTATCTCAGCTCCCGCGGCTATGGCGTATTCACCAACCAGACCGGTCGTGTCAGTTATGAAGTGGCATCGGATACGGTGTCCAAGGTCAGCATGACCGTTTCGGGTGAGTCCCTCGAGTACTTCCTCATCGGCGGGGCAACACCGGCAGAGGTCCTTTCCGGCTATACGACCCTGACCGGCAAACCGGCACTGCCGCCTGCCAAGACGATGGGTCTGTGGCTTTCGACCTCGTTCACGACCGATTATGACGAAAAAACCGTCAACGGCTTTATTGACGGCATGAGCGATCGGAAGATTCCGCTGCAAATGTTCCATTTCGACTGCTTCTGGATGAAGGCGTTCACCTGGACAAGCTTTGAGTGGGATAAAGAGCAATTCCCGGATCCGGAGGGCATGGTCAAGCGTCTGCGGAACGACAAGCATGTCGGTGTCTGCGCATGGATTAACCCGTATATCGCTCAGAAATCTGCCCTGTTCGATGAGGGCATGGAGAAGGGCTATTTCATTCGCACGAAGGACGGCGGTGTATTCCAGACCGATATGTGGCAGCCCGGCATGGCAATTGTCGACTTCACGAATCCTGCGGCATACCAATGGTTCGGCGATAAGGTGCGGCAGCTCTGTGCCATGGGCGTGAATGCCATCAAGACCGACTTCGGCGAGCGTATCCCGACCGATGTGGTCTACTATGACGGCTCTGACCCGATTGCCATGCACAATTTCTACACTTACCTCTACAACAAGTGTGTGTTTGAGGCATTGGAGGCGTCGGTTGGCAAGGATCAGGCATGCCTGTTTGCGAGAAGTGCAACCGCCGGCGGTCAGAAGTTTCCGGTACACTGGGGCGGTGACTGTGCTGCCGAATATTCCGCTATGGCTGAAACGCTGCGTGGCGGCTTGTCTCTGTGCGCATCGGGCTTTGGCTACTTCAGCCACGATATTGGCGGCTTCGAGCAGACCGCTTCGCCGGATGTCTATAAGCGTTGGTGTGCCTTTGGCTTGATGAGCTCTCACAGCCGTTTGCATGGCTCGACCTCATATCGTGTGCCGTGGGCGTATGAGGAGGATGATCCGTCCAATTCGGAGAATGCTTGTGCGGTACTGCGGTTCTTCACAAACCTCAAGGGCAAGCTGATGCCGTATCTGTGGGCACAGTCGAACAAGACCCATGAAACCGGTATTCCGATGATGCGTGCGATGGTATTGGACTATGCCGATGACCCTGCCTGCCTGACGCTCGACCGGCAGTATATGCTCGGCGACAGCCTGCTGTGCGCACCGGTCTTTGAGGAGAGCGGCGATGTGGAATTCTATCTGCCTGCCGGCGAATGGTTCGACCTGCTCGGCGCATATGATGCACCGCCGGTACAGGGTGGTAAATGGCTGCGCCGCAACTGCAACTACTTGCAAATGCCGCTGTATGTCAAGCCAAATTCGATTCTGGTTCTGGGCGATTTTGACACTGATGTAGTCTATGACTATATGCAGAACGCAACCGTTCTGGTTTGCGGTGTTGCGGATGGCAAGACGGCAAGCTGTGATATCTACCATGCTGAGGGCGGCAAGCGTTTGACCATTACCGCAGAGCGCAAGGGCAATACGATTACGGTTTGCTATCCGGCAAGCTGTGCAGATTTCCGTATTGTGATTGCCGGTACGACATATGATGTGCAGGCAGATGCCTCGGGCAAGACTGTCATCACATTAAAATAAATCTTAGCATCACAGAGAGGGGATGGGACTATGGCAAAGGAAGAAGCCATCAAGCATTTGTGGAGAGATCGGAAACGTACGATTTTCGGTCTGCCGTGGACATTCACGACCTATTTTCTGACGGAATCGAAATTTATTTCCCGTGTTGGGTTGTTTAACTTGACTGAAGATGAACTGGATCTGTACAAGGTGACGGATAAAAAGCTGCTGTTGCCGTTTTGGCAACGCATTGTGAAATGCGGCACAATCGTCCTGTACACACGAGATACCGATACGCCGCAAAAGGAGATCCGCTGCATTAAGCAGCCGAGAGCGGTCTTGGAGCTGTTGGATAAGCAGATTGAATTGCAGCGAGATCGCTGGAAGACCCGCGGCAGAGATTTGTATGGCACGGATATGATGTCGCAGCCGCATGATGCAGACTGCGGTTGCGACTGTGATGTGCTGTAACATCAGAAGATACGCAGCAAGCAGAATGCTGCATGATGAATGCGTCATGCAGCGTGCTGTACTGTATGCAAAGCGAGAAAGGAGATACAAGCAATGCTGGAATTTCTGACGGAGAAAGAATCGACATGGGAGCGGCTGAAAGCGGAAACACGACCGATTTATCTGTACGGCATGGGAGATGGTGCGGTTCGGATTTTGTCTGCGATGCGAACGATGCAGATACCGGTTGCGGGTATTTTTGCGAGTGATGAATTTGTCCGTGGTCATGACTTTGCCGGATATCCGGTGCGAAAGCTTTCCGAGCTGGAAGCGGAATGCGATGATTTTGTCATCGTACTGGCATTTGCGGTTTGTTCTCCTGCGATGATTGCACGCATTGTAGACCTTTCAAAGCGTCATATGCTGTTGGTGCCGGATGTGCCGGTGATCGGCGGCGGACTGTTTACACGGGCGTACTGTGAGGAACATGCGGATGAAATTCAGACAGTTTACCAGATGCTGGCGGATGAGCGTTCTCGTCGGATGTATGCCAATATTCTCAACTTTAAAATCAGCGGGAAACTCGAATACCTGACAGATATGGTGGACAGCAAGGATGATGTCTGGAATCGAGTAATTCGCCCAACCAACAATGAGACCTTTGTCGATTTGGGTGCCTATACCGGCGACAGCATTCGAGAATTGCTCGATTATACACATGGCAAATTTCATCGGATTATTGCGGTGGAACCGGACAAGAAAAATTATAAGAAGCTGACCAAATTTGTTGGAGACACACCATCTGTGAAGTGCTATCAATGTGCGGCATGGTGTATTGATACCGAGGTACCGTTTGCGTCCAAGGCGGGACGGCAGTCTGCTGTTTCTATGGAGGGCGCATCGATTCCGGCACGGTCGGTCGATAACCTGTTGGCAGGGAATGTGGTAACGCTGCTGAAAATGGATGTAGAGGGTGCAGAACGAGAGGCATTGTGGGGTGCAAGCCGTTCGATTGCCCGTTATGCCCCCAAGCTGATGATTTCGCTGTATCATCGCAACGAGGACATTTTCGAGCTGCCGCTGCTGGTCAAGCGGATCAATCCCCGCTACCGGCTTTACATTCGGCATATGCCATACATTCCGGCATGGGAAACGAATCTCTATGCGATTTGTGATCACCCGACCGTGAATGACAGCACAGCAACTTGAGGTATGTATCATACCATTTGGAAGCAACGCACAAAGAACCGTTCGAGGGGATTTGTGCGTTCTTTCTGTGAATATGGAGGTTTTATCAATGTCGTTGACGTATCGTCATACGAAGATTGCGGCCTATTTGGGCTATGTCACGCAAGCGATTGTGAATAATCTGGCACCGCTGCTGTTTGTATCGTTTTCGCATCAGTTTTCGTTATCGCTCAGCCAAATCAGCATTTTGATTACGTTAAATTTCGGCGTACAGGTGTTGACGGACAGCATTGCTGCAAAAAAGCTTGAGCAAATCGGTTATCGCAAGGCGTGCGTTCTGGCACATTTGCTTGCGGCAGTCGGTTTGATTGGGTATGCAGTACTGCCGTTTTACCTGTCTCCTATGCTAGGATTGTGTATCGTGACGGTGATATTGGCAATCGGCGGCGGCTTAACGGAAGTGATCATTTCACCGATTGTTGAAGCCTTGCCGGGGGATGAGAAAGCATCTGCCATGAGCCTGCTGCATTCGTTTTACTGTTGGGGACAGATGGCGGTTGTGCTTGGTTCTACGCTGTATTTTCAATTGTTCGGCTCAGAGAATTGGCGATTGCTGCCGGTATTTTGGGCAATTCTGCCGGCATGTAATTTTGTGTTGTTTACGAAAGTACCGATTCGGCAGCTCGATGAAGACGGCAAGGCAGTTCCGTTGCGGGTTTTGGTTAAAAATCGGCTGTTCTGGATTTTCCTGATGCTGATGTTCTGTTCCGGTGCAGCAGAGATTTCAATGTCGCAGTGGGCATCGCTCTTTGCAGAGGAGGGCTTGCAGGTCAGCAAAACAGTCGGCAATCTGCTCGGACCATGCGCATTCGCCTGTTTGATGGGACTTGCGCGAACCGTTTACGGCATCTATGGCAGCCGGTTGCCGCTCGAGCGAATGCTGTATGCGAGCGGTATCCTCTGTATTTTGAGCTATGCGCTTGCGGTTTGGAGTCCGCATCCGCTGCTTGCACTGGTGGGATGTGCAATGACCGGCTTGGCGGTTGGTATGCTCTGGCCGGGCACCTACAGCCTCTCGGCGGAACGCTTTCCGCAGGGCGGTGCAGCGATGTTTGCGATACTGGCATTGGCAGGCGATGTCGGCTGTACAACAGGGCCGTCTGTGGTCGGATGGATTGGCGAGCAGGCCGGTGATTTGTGCTATGGGCTTGCAGTTGCGATTGCATTTCCGGTGATGTTGCTGATTGGTTTGACCTGCCTGCGAAGTGCGGCAAAAAAGAAGAGGCACAGAGCCATACGGAATAATGTGACGGTACGAGCTTATCGTCCGTCCGACTGTGCAGGTATGGCAATGCTGTTCCATGAAACGGTGCATATCGTCAATGCTGCGGATTACACGCAGGAACAGCTAGATGCTTGGAGCAGCGGAACTGTGGATTTGGTACGCTGGAATGCCGAATTTATGACACATGAAACGGTGATTGCAGAAGTGGACGGGCAATTGGTCGGATTTGGCGATATGACCGCAGACGGCTATCTTGATCGACTGTATGTGCATAAGGATTTCCAACGGCAGGGGATTGCTACGGCGATTTGCGATCGTCTGGAATCGGGTGTGAACGGATCGTTTCGAACCCATGCGTCCATGACGGCAAAGCCGTTTTTCCTGGCGAGAGGTTATCGAGTCGTGCGGGAACAGCAGGTGGAGCGACATGGCGTATGGCTGACCAATTTTGTGATGGAAAAGCCGTGATGTGGGCTTGCATTGTGTCCTGTAATATGGTATAGTATCACTACTTTATCGCCAATTATCGTCATTTATCGTCAAGTGATGCCAAATCACGGAAAAATCGAGGTTCTTGGCGGTAGAAAAGCTCAAAATCGCGCAAATTCGGCAAATTAGAATAATCGCTTATTTCAAGATTTTTGGTAGAAACTCGGTAGAAAACCAACAGCATAAAAGTTGGTAGAAACTTGGTAGATACCGAAACAAACCTAAAACGGTAGAAAAGCCTGTTGACAAACTGAATAATGGACAATAGCGTACGGTGTTTCATAACAAGTGAAGCGCTGTCCGCTATTTTTATGCCCAAAATTGAATACTGTATATCGCTTCTCAGCAATGGGGAGCGATTTTTTTATTTCTGATGAATTTGTCAAGGAGGTCTTTCTATGCCAAACCCTACAAGAATCAGCTTGCCGAGAATAGACTACAAGTTCGCAGCGAGGGCTTGTATTCCGGTTCTTACTGTCATGCTCAACAAGGTTGAAAAGGATTATTCCACAGTCGATGAACTGTGCGACCACGATGAGCTGTCTAAGTACACCCGTGATGAGATCAAAAAAGCTGTGTCCGAGCTTAATGGCAGAAAATTCCTCTTAAAAGTGGATAAGCCGTATGGCTGCGTTTTTGCAGTAAATAAGCTGTTCATGGCAAATATGGAATTTGTGTACGGAAGATGAGCTGTGGGAGGAATGGAAATGGACAAACGTAACAGGAAAAAGAAAACCGTGGACGATACCGTCTGCGAGATACATAAATTCAACGGTTATGCAGTTCTGAGCAACTGCTTTGTCAGGTCAACCAACCTCGGCTGTCCTGCTATCGGACTGCTTGGCAGAGTCATGGACTTGCCTTCGACATGGATTTTCTCTAAGGCTGGGCTTATTGCATTGTGTCCTGACGGTGAGACGGCAATCGACAGCGCTCTTAATAACCTGAAAGAATGGGGCTACCTTGAAGTTGAGGTGAAGATGCCGAATGAGAACCCGACTGGCAGAATCCAGACGGTGTATAAGTTCTATGAGTATTCTGCTAAGGATACTTCTATTCCGCAGTATGATTATGAGCTTGAAACGTTCATGGTTGATAATGCTGTGCTGAACCGTGTTAAGAAAACTGATAACTAGTGTATCCTCAACAACCAGTCATTTTTAAAACGTCCCTATTTTCAACATCAAAAAAGAAAAAGGACAAGACAAATTCAAAGAGGTGCAAAAGCATCGCCGCAAGGCGGTCGATGTTCATTGCAA
>CALXHI010000023.1 GCA_944388075.1 uncultured Clostridia bacterium
TGCAATGAACATCGACCGCCTTGCGGCGATGCTTTTGCACCTCTTTGAATTTGTCTTGTCCTTTTTCTTTTTTGATGTTGAAAATAGGGACGTTTTAAAAATGACTGGTTGTTGAGGATACACTAAAATATACTTTTTCGTTTCGCCACTTTTCCGCAGGAAGGGCATCAAGCAATAATCTAAGTGACATAATAATTGCCTCTTTTAATAATCAAACTCATGCTCACCGACTTGAATTGTCTGCGTGAGCTGTTCGTCTTTATACGGCTTGCGGATCTCCACCAAATTGATAGTCGTGATTGTTCGGGTGAACATAGTTGAATACCGTGTCCTCGCCAAAGGACTTGCTAAGTTCCTCAGCCTTTTCAAAGAGCTGCGAAGCAACACCCATTCTGCGGAACTCCGGTTTGGCATAGATTGACTCCATCCATACACAAGGCTCATCCACACGGCAAACGATGTAGCCGACATACTCTCCATTGCAGACCGCCGCATAACACGGAAAATTTGCATCTATGTATTCTTTCATTTCACTTGCCCCTGCATCTGCATCGGGAAGTGCCTTTATCCCTTTATAGCTTTTCAGAGCAACCCGAAAGTCAGCCCAAAGAGAGCCTAATTTGGTGTAGTTATCTTTACTACAGTTACTTTCATAAAAGCTCCTTCAATTCCGAAAGATTATCAATGGTATAATCGGCATATCCATCGCCCAATTCTTTCGGTTGATACGCCGCCAAGCCTTGTCTTATCCAAACCGTCTGCATCCCGTACTGTTTGGCAGGGATGATGTCATTATCCAAGCGATCACCAATCATCACAGCTTGCGTGGCAGTACAACCTGCCATAGCGATAGCTTTTTCAAAAATCTGCGGATCGGGTTTCGCAACACCGAGTTCAGAAGATGATGCAATCACGCTGAAGCAGTCGGCAATACCCCAATTTGAGAGTCGTTCGGCCGCACCGGGAGCTTGGTTGGCGATAATGCCGAGCTTATATCCATGGCTTTTCAAATCTCGGAGTACTCTATCTACATCTGCATATAGTGTTTCATCTTCCGAGTGCCACGGAGTTTTAGCAAGTCCGAAAAACTTGATAATTGCCGAGTTGCCGTCCAAGCCTTGCAGGGCAAGCTCAATTCGCTTTGCGTGGACTTCTTCAAAGGTCAAATCCGTGCCGGCATCATATCTCTTATTCTGTGATCGTAGGCTTCTTGTTCGTCAACGAGCGTAGAGCCTATATCGAAAAATACCCACAAGACTTCCTCTCGTTTCATACTCAGCCTCCTTGATACGAATGTGTGTCCACACATTATTATACAGTATAGCCTCCACTTTTTCAATACCTATTCCAAAATTCATCGCACTAAAAGCGTAACTTTTTTGCGAACACACTCATAAGTGAAACAAGAGCAACCCTGCCAGATGGCAGGATAGCTCTTGTTCGATGGCGAAAATCAATCAAGCGGCTGGTACTGTGTGACCGCTTTGAGATAGGCTTCGGGGTTGCCGTTGAGTATCAGATCGGCGTATGCAACGGGGTCATTGTAGATAAGATAATCAAGCTCTGACCGCTGATAATATTGTCGGCTACCTCATTCTCCACGGCGATTGTGTCAATGGAAACCATGCTGCCGTCCGAAAAGTGAAGCTCCACAAGAGCCTGCAACCACAAAGTGCGATTGCAGGCATTTTGTTTATGCTGAATTAGCCGATCACACGAATGCGAATGACACCGTCAATCTTCTTCATGTACTCAACAACTTCCTCGGCAAGTGCACCGCCGGTGACATCGATCATGGTGTAAGCGTAATCTTTACGGCTTGCGTTGACCATATTCTCGATATTCAGACCGGCACCGCTGATGGCGGTGGTCAGGGAAGCAATCAGGTTCTTGACATTCTTATGCAGAACACATACCTTCGTGCCACAGGCATTCATGGTTGCATTCGGGAAGTTGACACTGTTACAAATGTTGCCGTTCTCGAGGTACTCAGACAGCTCGTTGGCAGCCATCACAGCGCAGTTGTCCTCAGCTTCCTCGGTGGATGCACCCAGATGCGGTATTGCAATACAACCTTCCATGTTCGCAGTTTTGGCATTCGGGAAGTCGGTGACATACTTACGAACCTTGCCGGACTTCAGAGCAGCCTCCATAGCCTCATCGTCAACCAAAAGGTCACGCGCAAAGTTCAGGATGACAACGCCGTCCTTCATCATGCTGATGGTTTCTGCATTGATCATCTTCTTGGTATTGATGTTCGGATCGTCGTTCTCAACAAGCGGTGTATGCAGGGTGATGAAGTCGCACTGACGGAAGATTTCCTCACGGGTCTCAACATGGCGAATCGAACGCGAGAGCTTCCATGCGGCATCCACAGAAATGTACGGATCGCAGCCGTAAACATCCATACCCAGATGCAGAGCAGCATTACCGAGCGGACCGCCGATCGCACCCAGACCGATGATACCAAGCTTCTTGCCCTTGATTTCGGTACCGGCAAATTTAGATTTCCCCTTTTCGACCATCTTGGAGATGGTCTCCTCGCCCTTAATGGACTGTACCCACTCGATACCGCCAACGATATCACGAGAAGCCAGCAGCATACCTGCAAACACAAGTTCCTTTACACCATTGGCGTTTGCACCGGGTGTATTGAATACCACGATTCCCTCTTCGGCACAGCGATCGAGCGGAATGTTATTAACACCGGCACCGGCTCTTGCGATAGCGAGCAGATTGCTGCCAAACTCCATCTCGTGCATAACAGCAGAGCGGACGAGAATGGCATCGGGATTTTCGCAGGTATCTGCGACCTGATATTGATCACCGAGTTGTGCCAAACCAATCGGCGAAATCTTATTCAAAGTTTGGATTTGATACATAAGAATGATCTCCTTTACTGATATATCGAATACATTCAGGCGTTCTCAGCCTCAAACTTGCGCATGAACGCAACGAGCTTCTCGACACCCTCGATCGGCATAGCATTGTAGATAGAAGCTCTCATACCGCCAACCGAACGGTGACCCTTCAGGTTCTCGAAACCGGCAGCCTTTGCTTCAGCCACGAACTTGGCATCGAGATCCGCATTGCCGGTAACAAACGGCACATTCATCAGCGAACGATCCTGCGGTGCAACAGTGCCCCGGAAAAGCTTGCTCTGATCGAGAAAGTCGTACAGAATCTTTGCCTTTTTCTCGTTGAGTGCCTTTATAGCCTCAAGACCGCCCATCTTCTTCAGCCACTTGAACACCTTGCCGCAGATATAGATGCCATAGCAAGGCGGGGTGTTGTAGAGCGAATCGTTGTCAGCCTGTGTCTTCCACTTCAGCATCGTGGGAACAGACGCAGGCAGATCATCACGAATCAGATCCTCACGGATGATCGCAATGACCACACCGGCAGGTCCGATGTTCTTCTGCACACCGCCGTAGATGACGCCGTACTTGGTGACATCAACCGGCTCAGACAGGAAGCAGGACGACACATCAGCGACGAGATCCTTGCCCTTGGTGTTCGGCAGAGTCCAGAACTTAGTGCCGTAGATGGTATTGTTTTCGCAGATATAGACATAGTCTGCATCTTCCGGAATATCCAGATCAGAGCAATCCGGAATATAGGAGAAGGTTTTATCGGCAGAAGATGCGACAGCAACGACATCGCCGTACTTCTGTGCCTCCTGATATGCTTTCTTTGCCCACTGACCGGTGACGATGTAAGCAGCCTTGCCGTTCTTCATCAGGTTCATCGGAACAGCTGCAAACTGCTGGGATGCACCACCCTGCAAGAACAGGACCTTGTAGTTATCCGGAATGTTCATCAGGTCACGCAGATCCTGCTCGGCATCCTTGATGATCTTGTCGTATGCCTTGGAGCGATGGCTCATCTCCATAACGGACATACCGGTACCTTGGTAGTCCAGCATTTCCTCTGCGGCCTCACGCAGTACTTCTTCCGGAAGAACTGCCGGACCTGCGCTAAAGTTGTAGACTCTGCTCATGGTAAAACCTCCAAAATTTCATTGTTGCGGCACATTGCTGCCACTGACATCATATGTACGGGAATGGCAAATTGCTTTTGTCAATTCCGTCCCTTATAGTATACAATACTTTTTTCGATTTGTCAATAGGAAATTTTCAAAGATTGTGAAAGAAATAACGAACCTGTGCAATCCAAACATAAATACTCCGTGTCTACACGCCGATATTAGCAATATCGCTTTGAGTTCTTACAAAACGCCGATGTTCTGTCTCCTGCAAACTCATCGGACAACCGCAATAATCCTGTCGATAAAGTTGATATTCTCTTGACAAAGCCACCGATTTGGCATATCCGCCTCCCTTTTTGAAATCCGAAGGCAGAAATCGCACACCGAATTGCTGCTCGAGTTCGAGTCCACAGGCATTGATGAAAGACGCATTCTTATGCGGGCTGACCGAGAGTGTTGTTGTGAACCAATCGCATTGTTGCACCAGCGCGATTTTTGCTGCTTCTTCCATGCGCTGCCGAATACAACGCTCACATCGTTCTCCCATCTCCGGTGTATCTTCTACGCCCTTGACCGCATCCCAAAAAAGCCGATCGTCATAGGCAGGGGCGAGCAATGTGATCGGGTGTTCGGAGTTGAGCTGTTGCAGCAGCTGCTTTTGCGTTTCGAGCCGCTTTTCGTATTCTGCTTGCGGGGCAATATTGGGATTATAGAAAAACAACACAATCTCAAAATGCGGTGTCAGCTGCTCCAAAACGGCAGTACTGCATGGTCCGCAGCAGCTATGCAAGAGCAGCTTGGAAACAGCGTTTGTGGGCAGCATTGCAAAAATCTGCTGCATCTGCCGATGGTAGTTAATCTTCTCCATATACCCTCCAATTGCAAGAAAAGGACGGTTCCCCGCCCTTTTCACACATTATTCAACAGAAATCAGATAATAGTAAACCGGTTGACCACCATTAAGCAAGGAAATCTCTACACGACTTCCGAGTTTTGCTTGCATCTGCTCATACAGACGCTGCGATTGCTCCTCGGTCACATCAGCACCATAAATGACAGTGATGAAACTGGTATCGCTCTTGACCATCTTGCGCGTCAGCTTGAGTGCTGCCTTGTTGACATCCTTTTCGGTAAAGGAGAGCTTTCCGTTCTCAAGGGCAAGTACCTCATCCTTGTGAATGGTATGACCGTCCAACTCAGAATCGCGAGCTGCAAAGGTAATCGAGCCGGTTGCGACATGCTCGAAGGCTTTCGTCATCTGCATACAGTTTTCCTGATAACTCATGCTCTCATCATAGGCGAGCATGGCAGCGATCCCCTGCGGAATGGTATGGGTTTGCAAAACGCAGACATTGCGATTGGCAAGGTTGACCGCCTGTTCGGCTGCCATGATGATATTCTTATTGTTCGGCAGGACAAAAACTGTCTTTGCCGGCGTCGCATGGATCGCTTTGACGATATCATCAGTAGAAGGGTTCATCGTCTGTCCGCCCTTAACCACCTGATCGACGCCCAAATCTAAGAAGGTGCGTTCCAGACCGCCACCGACTGCAACAGCAACAAAGCCATATTCCTTTGTCGGTTCAACCGGCAGCACATCCTGCTGCTTGACGATCTTTGCTTCTTTGACTTTGCCTTCATGCTGAATGCGCATATTCTCGATTTTGGGTTTCGGGTCATTGATAAAACTACCGAATTCCAGAGCCTTGGTCAAAGCCTTACCGGGCTGATCGGTATGCACATGCACTTTGATGATCTCGTCATCTTCCACCACCACAACACAATCGCCAATGGTTTCAAGATAGGCACGGAGCTTTGCGGCATCGACAGACGAATTTGTTTTCTCGATAATGTATTCCGTGCAATAGGTGAAATTGATTTCCTCATCATACTGCGCAACTGCGGAGTTAAAATCAATCTTGGCATCCTGCGCTGCGGACTTCGGTTCGGCGGTATCCTCCGGCAGTTCCGCACCGTTGAGCGATGCCAGCATACCGCCAATGATAATGCAAAAGCCCTGACCGCCGGCATCGACCACATTGGCTTTTTTCAGCTGTGGCAGCATCTCGGTGGTCTGCTTCAGCACCTCGTTCGCCTCGGCATACATTCCCTGCCAGAACGCAATGGTGTCCAGATCGGTTTTGGCAAGCTCCTGTGCCTTGTTAGCTGTCAGGCGAGAAACCGTCAAAATTGTGCCCTCAGTCGGCTTCATGACTGCCTTATAAGCACCGGCGACACCCAATTCCAGTGCATTGGCAATATCGGCATTTTCAGCAGTCGTCTTACCGGACAGTCCCTTTGAAAAGCCTCGGAACAGCAAGGACAGAATGACGCCGGAATTGCCTCTTGCACCACGCAGCATCGCAGACGCTGCGGTATCGGCGACCTGCGATACCGTCACATCATCGGGCAGCAGCTCCAACTCCCGCTTGGCTGCACCGATGGTCATCGACATATTGGTACCGGTGTCACCATCCGGTACGGGATATACATTCAACTCGTCAACAAAGCGACGCTGATTGGTCAATATCACAGCAGCATGAATGATGGCTGCTTTCAGTTGTTTTCCGGTTATCAAAATATGCGCCTTCCCTTCTTAGCTACGAATTCCGTCTACATAGACATTGATGGCTGCCGGCTCAATGCCGATTGCCTGCTCGATAGAGTAACGAACCTTGTTGCGGATACTGCTGGTGATGGCACCGATATTCGCACCCATGCCGGTGACAATATGGAGGTCAACGACAAGCGTATTGCGACGAATGCGGAGCTGAATGCCACGATGAACGCATTCCGGCGCAAAGACATTTTGCACGGTTTCGAGTAAGCAGGAATCAGATAAATCGACAACGCCAAAACAATTGGTCACCGTATGTTCAATCAGGGAAAACAAAAATACCTTGGAAACTTGAATCGTCCCAATGTGGTTTTCAATGACGATCATATGAAAAACTCCTTTCGTGAGATTGGATTATCCTGTGAAATCCCCCATCTTATCTCATGGGGCACAGATATATTATAACACAGTCTTTGCAAAAAAACAAGTACCAAAAATGAAATCTTATCCAGCAGTTGAAATAATTACAAGAATAGAAACTAAGGCAGGATACGACTATCGCCAAAAGGCGGAATTCGGCAGCAGCGAAAGCCTGAACGGTCACAACAAAAAACGCAGAAACCTATCATGGACATCGTAGAACTTGACGTACAACGGGATAATTTGGCATGGTGAATGGGAGCTGCAGCTGCTGAAGAAAAATCAGACCATATTCGGAATATCATACAATTCCGTAAGCAGAATAAGTGCCGTAAAACCGGCACTTTGTTACACATTCAGTTATATACCTCGACATCAGCAGCACGTACTCCAAATGTGTTCCTGTCATAAGACGGCTCTCTGCTCATTCAAACTTGATGATTTCAATAATATTCTGATTAGACATAAAAAAATCGGAAGTAAATCGGCCAGACAGATTGTCAAAAGGGAGAGTAAACCCGATAGCATCACGGAGCCGGGCTTGATGACAAGCGTGTAAGGCAGATTTTCCACATAATTTTGCAGCAGATTCAGAATTACTAATGTAAATAGTACGTACTCAATAACTGCCCGAAGGGACAGTTATTGGCTGAAAATCCTGTTTTACAGGCTTTTCAGCGGCACAAATCAAAGATTTGTGCC
>CALXHI010000024.1 GCA_944388075.1 uncultured Clostridia bacterium
GGGCGGCAAAGGCAGACTCTCATCAGGGAGTACGGCACAAATCTTTGATTTGTGCCGCTGAAAAGCCTGTAAAACAGGATTTTCAGCCAATAACTGTCCCTTCGGGCAGTTATTGAGTACGTACTACATACAGCAGCAAATTTTGTCCGTCTGTCCTGCCCGTAATCGAAACGGTTCCGGTTTCCTTTTGCTTGTATTTTGCGCTGTTGTCCAGCAGATTTGTAAGAATACTGTGAAAACAGGCGGGATCAGCCTCTATTACCGCTTGCCGGGGCATAGGCCCTGTTTTAATTTCGAGTCCCTGCCGAGGGTATTCTTCGGCGGAAGCCTCAACAAAATCGACGATTTCTTTGACTGCGTCCAGCCGCTCCGGACTATACGGGTATTCGCCCAGCTCCATTTTTGAGAACAGGAACAGCTTTCTTACCATTTCATCAATTTCTATCGTTTTTTTCTGATAGTGTCAAGGTAATTCTTTTGCTTTTCTGGAGTATCTGCGACGCCGTCCGTCAGACCCTCTACATAGGCTCGGATAGAGGTCAGCGGAGAGCGGATATCATGGGATATGCTTGCGAGCAGCTCCTTGCGGCTTTCTTCCTCCTTTTGCGACTGCTCCACCGAAGTGCGAAGCCGCTGTGCCATTTCATTGAAATCCTCGCAGACCGGCAGAAATTCATCTTTTTCCCGATAGTCAATCCGGTAAGTCAGATTGCCGTCCCGAATCTGATGCACGCCTTCCGCCAGCGTTGTTAACGGCTCCGAGATTCTGCGGAAAACAAATCGGGTCAGGAAACGGTTGGTAAGAAAGACGATAAGCAGAAGGGTCACTATCATAAAAAAGCCGATGCCGACAACCCATACCTTAAGATTTTGGTTCGAAAGGGTAATCACCGGATTGTAAATACAAATCTGATAAATCCTACCTTGGGCTGAAATTTACTGTCCGTACAGGTCAAAGCTTCCGTCGGAAACGGTCCCTTCTCCGTTCAAAACCGCCAGGGATTGCTCTAGCTGTGATTGTGCCGGAACTGCTTTGTCCCCGAATTGTCGGATTAAATTTTCTCCCTGATAAATTTTAAGAAAAATTTGATCCTCTTGGGCTAATTCGGACAAGTCCGCTTCTATTCGGGCTTTTCGGTCGGGGTCGGCTTCAGAGAGCCAATCGGCCGCAAGTGCTGCGGCTTCATAGCGCATCTCGGTCAATTCGCCTTCAAATCCCAGCTGATACTCCTCCGCATGGGGGAACTTCAAAATCAGCAGAATGAACATACAGCCCATCAATACTATAATAGCAAGTACCGCCGGAATAAGCAACATAAGAATATTTGAAACGAAAAGTCTTCTTTTTACGGTCATAGCTACCGAACGGTCGTTTTTCTGCAACGCCTGTACTAGCTGCTTTTTTTGGAGCGGCGACACACGGCAGAAAACCAAATAGGACAGCGCCGCCTTTTCAATTTCCGTCTCTCGCGTAATACCGCTCATATCAATATATCGCTCCGCTTGCGGAAAACCTGCCTGCTTTGCCAGCGCCGAGACAGTCGCCGTATTATCGCCGGAAATCAGCTTGAGATCCACCCCTTCTTTTCGGAAATACGCCAAGGTTTCAGCGGCATTGGGGCGGATGGGATCGGAAATCACAATATAGGCGAATTTCTGAACCGCAGGCAAAGGACCATCGGATTCTGCAGCGTCTTTTGCAAGCCCTGCCATCAGGATACGCTTTCCTGCCTGTTCATGCCCTTGCAGGTGTGCGGGTAGGGTTGCGCCCAGGCGTTCCGGCGCGCCGACTACAAAGGTCCCTACATTTTCAAATTCAATGGCGCTCCATTTTCGCTCAGAGGAAAACGGGATTTTACGCACAGGCGAAAAAGCAGTATTGCTTTTAAAGTACGCTTTCAAAGCCTGAAATGTAGCGTTGTTGCCATCGGAATACCGGAGAAACGAGCCCATCAGTTTTTCAAACGCAACAGAGCGCCGAGGCTCCGGGTAATATACCTTTTCCACCTGCATTTTACCTTGTGTCAGGGTGCCTGTCTTATCTAAGCAAAGGGTATCCACATGAGCGAGAGTTTCCAAGGCGAATCATTCCTGCACCAAAACCCTTTTCTTGGAAAGAGAAATGATTCCCACCGCCAGACTGATACTGATGAGAAGGACTAAGCCTTTGGGAAGCATACCGAGCAATGCGGCAGCGGTGGTAACGACGGCGTGACTGAGCATATCGCCCCGTAGAAAGAACGCCTCCAGAAAGAGCAGGATTCCTAACGGCGGAATCAGATAGCCGGTAAATCGGGTGACCTTTCGCATGGAAGACAGCAGCTCGGAATGAACGCCGCGCAGCCTTTTCGCTTGGTCGGCGATTTTCGCCGCATAATTCTCCGCTCCCACATGCTCAACAACAGCCCGGCATTTTCCACTGATGATAAAGCTGCCGGAAAGCAGGCGGTCGCCCGCAGACCTTGGTACGGGGTCGGACTCGCCTGTTAAAAGGGATTCGTTTACCTCTGCGTTTCCTGTCAGAATGACCGAGTCCGAGCAGACCTGCTTTCCGGCTTCCAATTCAATGACGTCCTCTTCCACCAGCTCCTGCACGGGAATTTCCAAGACGGCTGAGTCGCGGATCACTTTTACTGTGGGTGCCGATAAAAGCGAAAGCTGCTCTACCGATTTTTTCGCGTGAAGCTCCTGAACAATCCCGATTAGTATATTGAGAGTAATAATTAAAATAAACAGCATGTTGGACCATGCGCCCACGAAGGCAAGCGCAACAGCTATCAGCACATTATACAGATTGAACAGGGTGCAGATATTGTCCCTTAGAATCCGGCCGGTGGTTTTGGTAACCTTTTGCGGCAGGGTGTTCTGTTTTCCGTTTCTTTTTTGGGTCTTTATCTGTTCGGCGGTAAGACCGATTTGGGGCGTCGGGTGAAACAAAGTATCCATTGCATACAATCTCCGTTTCTTTTGCTTTTTGAATTTGAGTTCAGTGTACCGCCGAGGGTTAAAGACTTCATAAATCAAACTTAAACAGTTTATAAATCGGTTTTTTTCAGCTTAAGAAATGTTATGAAACAGCGTGACAGAAAAAATCGCCGACAACCGTTACCGTACCAAATGAATAAAAAAACACAGTTCGCAGACTCGTTTGAATCTGCGGGCTGTGTTCGTCCTATTCGGTTGTTTTGGTAATATCCCTTAAGGACATCACGCTTGTGGGCGTCGGTTTTTTTGTGTTTCCGGTTTCCGCTTTTGCATACCAAATACCAGAAAGCCTATCGCACCCATGCACAGCAAAATCAGCACAGCAATCACGAAAATCGGCACAATGTACGCACCAATGCCGACATAATCGACCGCATCGAGTGCCTCATGCTTGGCTTCCACCTGTACCGATCGCCACTGTGATTGACTGCCCAGAAAGCGAATCGTCTTAAGGCTTCGACAGCCCGTCAGCGCATCCGCTTCTATGACCGCAAGCCCATCATGCAGCGTCAAGGTCTGTAAATTCTCACAGTTGAAAAATGCCGCTGCCGCAATCCGCATCACCCCGTCCGGCACTTCAAATGCCGTTTCGTCCTTGTGCGCCGGATAGTACACCAGACAGTCGCCCGCTTTGGTATACAGCACGCCATTCACGGTCGTATAGTTCGCATTGCTGCCGGAAATGTGTACATTCGTCATCGATGAACAGCCCATGAATGCCTCTGCCGAAACCGCCTGCAAACCATCCGACAGCAACAGCGTTTCCAGCTTTCCGCAATTGCGAAATGCCATCGTTTCGATGATTTCCACGGTGTCCGGCACAACATACACCGTTTCCGTGCCATTCGGCGGACAGGCATACAGCACACGCCCATCTTCGGATAGCAGTGTGCCCTCCAACGTTTGAAAATACGGCGCATCTTCTGCAATTTCATAGCTTGCAATCGCATCACAGCCCGTGAACGCCGTCATATCCAGCGTGCGCAATTGTTTCGGCAGATGTACTGTCACCAAAGCATCACAGGTGCGGAAGGTATCGGCATGAATTGCCGTAATTCCGTCCGGCAGCGTGATTTCCGTCAGCATACGACATTGGCTGAATGCCCCCGAACCCATCGCCAGCAGCCCGTCCGGCAGTGCAATATCTCGCAGATACTCGCAATACGCAAATGCTCGATTGCCCAATATCCGCAGCGAATCCGGCAATGTCACCGCTTCGAGATATCGGGACTTCGTGAACGCATCGTCTGCAATCTGCGTCACACCATCGGGTACGGCATAGCTTGTATCGCTTTTCGCAATCGGATAGCAATGCAGCGTTTTGCCATCTGCCGAAAAGAGTACCCCATCCTGCGTCTGCACAAAGGCGTGCGCCGCCGATGCTGCAAATTCCGTCAGGGCAATACAGCCCGAAAATGCACCTGCCCCAAGATGCGTCAGTGCATCGGGCAGTCGAATGCTTTTTAGCAGCGTGCAATTGGCAAATGCCTGAATGCAAATCGACTCTATCCCGTTCGGCAGGGATAATTCCGCCAGCTTGGAGCAGCCGAAAAACGCTGCATCTCCGATGAAACGCATGCTATCAGGAAGTTGAACGGACCGCAAGGCGGTACAGTAATAGAACGCATGTGCGCCGATACTCTGTACCCCTTCGGGCAAGGTGAGCGTTTGGAGATTCGTGCAGTCGGAGAATGCAAATGCGCCGATATGCTGCAAGCTGTCGGGCAATTCCACCGCTCCGATGGTCGTATAATAGGCAAAGGCACGATCGGCAATGGCAGTCGTGCCGGGTTTGAGGGTAATGGTCGTGCTGTTGGGCATATTCCCCAAATAGCCATAGGCGACCGTTCCGGCATAGACGATACCGGCAGGCTGCCGGTAAAACCATGCGGTCTGCTGGAACGCATACGAGCCGATGGTTTTGAGCTTCGGGGGGAAGGTGATCGTTGCAAGATTGCTGCAATATTCCAAGGCAGATGTGCCGATATAGGTGAGCGAATCGGGGCATTCCAGTGCAGAGAGTGACTTTTGGCTGCGGAATGCCGCATCGGCAATGCCAATCGTACCGTCACGGAGCGTGAGGACGGTTTGGTCAGGCATCGTCCCCCGATAGTCGCAGGCGTAATTGCCGGCATACACCACGCCTTCGGGTTGTGCGTCCATCCAAGCAGTTCCGGCATAGGCATTATGCCCCAGACGCACCAGTGCAGACGGGAACGGGATATCGGCAAGGGCACTGCAATTTTGGAATGCCTGATCTTCGATGATCAGAAGCGAATCGGGCAAGGTTATGTCGGTGAGGGCGGTGCAATCGGCAAAGGCGCGTGCTTCGATCACACGCACCGAATCGGGAATTTCAACGGAAACAAGCGATCCACAGTCCGCAAAGGCTTCTTCCGCAATCGTCGTGACGGGTAAATCAAGGATAGTATCGGGAATTGTGATGTGGGTGGCATCGTCGGGACAGTCGGTGATGGCGATTTCCGAGCCGATGGTGATATAGCGCAGCGCATCGACAGCATCGGCAGCAGATATTCGAATCGGACAGCCGCCCAGCATGATACAGCATACCAGAATATAGCAGAACCATTGCAAAAATTTCATGCGCACCCTCCCCTCAATACTTTTCTAGTTTATAGTATAACAGATTTTCAGAACAATGTCAAGGGCAGGCAGTGCCCTATTCTTGGAAAGAAGCTTGGTCGGGTTATTCAAAGCACATAGTCTTTATGCAAGCACCACCTGCGAATTTTCCGCTTGACAAAGTTCGACATTTGCACTATAATGATAGTAGAATTTGAGAATCGAGGTGCAGCTATGCTCGATCAATATCATATCGCCGCACTCTGTGTGGCAAAACCCCATGAGGACCGCATTCAGGAATTCATCACAACCCTCAATGCAGCCCTCATAACAGCCGGCTGGCGGCTTTTTATCTACGCAACCGGTTCCGACCTCTTTTGGCAAACCAAATCCGATGCCGGTGAGGAAACCATCTACGAGATGATCGACTATTCCATCATTGATGCGCTCCTCTTCCTCCCCGATAACATCAACCACATCTCCGTTCGTCAGCGGCTTGCCGAAACTGCCCATGCACACGGCGTACCGGTACTCGTTGTCGGTGATGCTTGGTCCGATCCCTATCTGGATTTCTGCTCCCATATCCGCTTCAACTGCGAGCTGGGGATTCGGACACTCACCGAGCACCTCATCACCGAGCACCACCGCACTCGGTTCCATTTCATGGCAGGTATCAAGGATCACCCCGTTTCCACGGCCCGTAAGCAGGCATTTGCCGATGCACTTGCCGCACACGGTATCCCATTCGACCCCGAAGCCGATGTCAGCTATGGCGATTTCTGGACACAGCCGACCGAAGCGGCAACACGCCGTCTGCTCGAACGGGAACAGCTCCCCGATGCCATCGTCTGCGCCAATGACAGCATGGCGATGACCGTTTGCGTCATACTCGAACAGGCGGGTATTTCCGTTCCGGACACCATCTCTGTCACAGGCTTTGACGGCATTCGCTCCATCTACTACCACAATCCGCAGATCACCTCCGCAGAATGCTGCTATGATCAGATGGGAAATGCAGCTGCCGATTTGCTCATTCACAGCATCGCACCCGGAAAACCGCCCATTCGCCACACCATTGCGCCGCAATATCATCTGCTGCAATCCTGCGGTTGTCCCGAATGCCCCGTGGATGACAAAGCCGAATTCCTCAATGAAATTGACAATATCTTCACATGGTATCTCGGCGATGCCATGAACCTACAGGACATGACCACATCCATTCTCGCCTGTGAGAATTTTGAGTCGATACGCCGTGTACTGATCGTTCCGAAAACGCTCTACGACCTGACCGTCATGCTCAATCAGGGCTGCACCAATGTCACCGGAAATCCGCTCGAACGCTGCAGCATTCCCCTGCTCGACCAAACCTATTACACGCTGATCGATACCGATACGCCGGATTTGCCGCACGAACGGTTGTCGGCAGGCAGAAGTCTCATTCATAACCTCTCAAAACATCTCGGACACGGTGATCCGCTCATCTTTGCGGCGATTCACTATATTGATGTGCCGCTGGGCTATGTCTGTTTCCATTTCCACCAAATCGACAAGTCCAATCTGCTCAAAGTCACACAAAGTACCGCATTCCTCAGTACCGCCATCGGCGGTTTCCGCAGTGTGCAGTATTCCAAACACCTCTTACAACAGGTCGAGGATTTGTATCAGTTCGATTCGCTGACGGGACTGTATAACCGCAACCGTTTCCTGCGGCTCTATCAGTCGATGCTGATGCAAGAGCCTGCCGGCGAAGTCACGCTGATACTGTGCGATTTGGACGGCTTGAAGTATATCAATGACACGTTTAGTCATCAGGAGGGCGACCGTGCGATTTCGGTTGCGGCAGATGCGGTAAAGACGGTATGCCGCAATGGCATTTGTGCGAGATTCGGCGGAGACGAAATGATTGCGCTGATGACCGAGCCTTGCGATCCGAAACAGCTTCGTGCGGATATTTTGCAGTATATTGACCGCTATAATCAAACTTCGCTGCTGCCGTATCAGATTTCGGCGAGTGTTGGCTTTTATTCGGGCAAGCGCATTGAATGGGATACGATGTTTGCGATTGCAGATGAGCAGATGTATGCCGACAAGCGGAATAAGCCCTATCGCCGTACCAACTAAGGGAGGGAGATTGCATGAATTGGCCAAACGATCCGTTTATGCTGATGAGCGTAATCAATACACGTCTGCGAGATGGTATCGTGCAGTGGCAGAATTGCCCCGATGCAGACGCTATCGCACAGAAGCTTGCCGCCATTGGATATCATTATAACCCAAAGACGAACCAGTTCCAACGGCAGGCTTGAGGCGATTACTCTATTCAGTAAAAAGTGCGACCGAAATCGGCGTCGGTTTTTGTTTGGATTCTGGGGTTACATCACGCAGCTGTGCATCTGCCGCGACTCGTATTGTTCGAGGTAACGGAAGAAGTTCCGGATGGAATGATACAGGCTGCGTTCCTTGAGTACCAGCCGATTGTTGTTCTCGCCCTGATAGCTGAGCATGACCTGTCCGGAGTCAAAACAGGCAATCATCAGCTTCTGTGGGATTTGCAGGAAGTCCTCGTTGACTTCAAAATGTTTATGGGATGGTACATTCAGAATGGCATCCAGGGCACGCTGTCGATCCTCCTTGCTGAGCGGTCGGAACAGTTTCGGTGTCATATCCGTTGTGATACCGGTGTTGAGGAACTCCTCCGTGCCGGCGGGGGTATGAAAATGGTGTCCGGTGATATGCTCGAGCGACTGCCAACGGGTTCGGATGGCTTGCAGCATCAGATCGCCATAGGGCGTGTCCATGCGGATATAGGAACGGGTCAGCGCCTCGTCATAGTTAAAAATGACGCATGGATGGTATTGCAATGTGTAGAAGTCAGATCGAGTACTTTCTTCGATTTGCATACAGGCCTGCATATACGCGATATCGTTGGGAATGACCTCGAAGAGCGGCAGTGTGCGCTCGAAAATGCGGTGAAATTCGGCACGCATGGTACGCAGCAGGATGATATCATGGCTGAGAAACGCCATCTTGAAATTGTGCGAAAGCAGCAGCAAATGCTCCCCGGCGATGATGAAGTAGGGGAAAATTTTCAACCCGTGAATATGGGCATTGACCTGATCGTAGTAGTAATGGACGATGTGGGAGGAGTTATGCACGATGAGCCGGTCGAGCATTTTGAGACAGTGAATGTTATAGAGATTATGGTCGGTCTTGCAGTCATTGTTTAGGCTGATGATTTGCGAAACATTGGACGAACCCTGTTCGCATAAGGTGAGCAAGGCATGGATGAGGTCGTCGAATTCCGGCTGGCAGTAAATGAAAATCTCCTGCTTGCCCCATGCCTCCGACAGCAGTGCAAACAGCGTTTCCCGAATTGCCTGTGCGCCGTTGAGTTCGGTACGGGCATTCAGGTCGATTGGCGTTGACGTCATTCGCATCATGCGTTTATCGGGGAAATGCTCGATATAACGCTTGATGAGTGCAACTTCCGTATACGCATCCTCACCGAATTGATACTGCCGGTACAAATTATGCAGCTGTGTAGCTTCTTGCGGTGACAGGCAGAGCGTTTCGATGATGGTGGCAAGCTCCACCTCGTTGATATCACGGTCGCCACTGAGCTTGTGTGCGAGGTTGTGCTTGGTCATGGTGAATCCGTTTCGGTGGAACTGGTCGAGGATTTCCGATGTGGTCACCTGATATTTCTTCGTGAGAAAGTCGAGATATTGAATAAAAGTCATACGAATGTCTCCTAACATATTGATTATGATGCTTTGGGTCGGGAACGGCATTCTGTCATGCCATGCTTGACGGAATATCCATACTATCATTATAGAATATTTTTGGCGATTTGTCAACCGGCAGTCAAATGAAGGTCAGCTGCTTGTCAAGCCGTTGTCAGATGGTTGACAGTTGGTTGTCGGTCGGCTGGCATTTGATGTCATAGGTTAGGAGAGACAAGGATAGGGTAGTGGAGGGAAGGGGAGTGCCTGCGCAGGCGCACGAGGCAGGCACACACCAATACACAAAGCGGAATCGCAATTGCAAAATGCAGTGCCAATGTGTACAAGGCAGCATGGAAAGTAAACTGTTGCATTGTACAAACTGCAGATTTTTGGTGTGACTTGTACACCAACGTACAAATCAGCGTTTCGGACGGTGCGTATGTATGAGAACAATGGATACGATGCAGAAAGGGGTGCGCTTATGGCGGAACGGCGGATGTTTGCAAAATCTATGCTCGATGCGGATCGGTTTCTCGAATTGCCGCTTGCCGCACAGGCATTGTATTTTCACATGGGACTGAATGCCGATGATGAAGGCTTTCTCGGCAATGCACGACGCATCATGCGTGGCATCGGTGCATCGAGAAAGGAGCTGGCGGCACTGATGGAAGCGGGGTATTTGATGGCATTTCCGTCCGGCGTGATTGTGATTTGTCATTGGCTGCAGCATAACAGCATTCGTGCCGACCGCCGACAGCCGACGGTATATGCGCAGGAGCGAGCGCAGCTGACGGTCAATGCGCAGGGTATTTACGAATTGGCAACAGAGGAAACTACCGTATCTGCACAGGAAATAGTGCAAGAAGCGCCGCAGGCAGCCGAGCAGGAACCCGTATCGGCACATGCGGCGGCACAGCAATCCGCACCCAATCCGCCAACCATCGAGGAAGTGCGTGCATTTTGTCAGGCGGAGGGTATCGGGGTCAGCCCGGAGCGTTTCGTGCGCTATAACGAAGCGATGGGTTGGCGGCGGGGCAACACGCCGATTCGGGATTGGCGTGCGCTGTTACGCAGCTGGCCGCCCGACCGCAAACCACCGGAGCTTGCCGCAGCGCCTTCCTATGCGAGCATCGATCTCAATGCGCTGCTATCACAGCCGATCACATAGGTTGTGCAGTCGTATACCGAATTCTCGTAGGCTTGCACAAATTGAAACGGTACATCTTGTGCAGTCTGCATGGATTTATGACGAATCCGCCGATGAATTTTGCTGTACTACTTGAAATAACTCGAAAACTATGGTATAATAAAACGGTATGCAGTATTTCATCGAAAAGGGGGGGATTTGTCATGCTCGAATCGGAGCTGCCAACGCCATGTTACCTCATCGATCAAGCGAAGCTCAAGGAAAATCTCGTGACGCTCAGCAATCTGCGTGACCATGCAGGCTGTCGGGTGCTGTATGCGCAGAAGGTATTTTCATCGTTTCCGTTTTATACCATGATTGCACGCTGGCTCGATGGCATGGCGTCCGTTTCCTGCTACGAAGCCCAGCTCGCCCATCAGTATGTCAAGGGCGAAAATCATATCTGTGCGACCGCCTATCTGCCCGAAGAATGGGAAACGATTTGTGCGATTTGCGACCATGTCGTGTTCAATTCGCCGAATCAGCTGCGGCGTTACGGCGGACAGGCTCGTGCGCTCGGCGTACAGGTAGGACTGCGGCTCAATCCGGAGTGCCTGTCGCAGCAGCTGACCGAATTTGACCCCTGTGCGCCCTATTCCCGTCTCGGCACAACGCTGGCGCAGTTTCCGCATGACCAGCGAAAGCTGCTCTCCGGTGTCCATGTGCATGCGCTCTATGAGCAGAACGCCGATGCGCTCGAGTATCTGGTCGATGCGATCCTCGAGAAGTTCGGCGGTCTTTTGCCCGGGCTGTCTTGGATCAACCTCGGCGGCGGCCATCATATCACCCGTGCCGGCTATCAAATCGATCGATTGATAGATCTGTGCAGCCGCTTGCGGAATCGCTATGGCTTGAGCGTTTACCTTGAACCGGGGGAAGCTGTGGTTTGGGAAGCCGGATACTTTATCACGAAGGTTGTGGATATTGTTGAGAACGGCATGCCGATTGCGATACTCGATGCGTCTGCGGTCTGTCATGCGCCGGATATTACGGAATTGCAGTATCGGCCGCCGCTGATGGGTGCGGACAGTCCGAATGCGTTGGCATATACCTATCGGCTCGGCGGACGGAGCTGTTTGCCGGAGGATATTTTCGGGGATTATTCGTTTGATCATCCGCTCGAAATCGGAGAACGGCTTGTATTTCGGGATATGGCGATCAATACGCTGTCGAAAGCTACGATGTATACCGGTATGCCTATGCCTGCGGTCGCAATTCGGGATATCGGTGGCGATTGCCGCATCCTCCGCAGCTTCACCTTTGCCGATTACAAGAACAGGTTTTGACAGGCCGTGTCTGCCTCTATTTCTTTACTCCGTGCATAGGTTGCAGAATGCGCCATCGGCATCTCCCTTATCAAGGGGCAGTCAGGGTATCCCAATCCGACATTCGGTATTCCATACCATTGTGTTGGCATACCCAACACGCCATTGGAACCGGAAAAGGATGATGTATCACAGGTGGGTCATCAACCCCCGTTGGTGGGCGAAGCCCATGTTATTGCATCATCTGATGTAATTCATAGCGTGGGGTGATGCAAAGTACAAAAGTAGCACTGCCTGCCACTTGACATTGGCGATAGAATCTGCTATAATAGGACTTGAGGGCGCATATTGTATGCGCCAACGTGTGAAAGGAGAATCCTTAAAATGAATCACAGAAAGCGCATTGCAGCAATTCTGATGGCTGCATTGATGACGATGCCTGCATATGCCTGTGCAGAGGCAAGCAAACCGGACAGCTCCGGCAGCAACAGCGATGGCAACGGTATTAGCCAGGGCGAGGATAACATGATCGGCGCAGATCTGACCTTCCAGGATAACCCAAACCCCGGAAATGCCGAAACCACTGCCCCTGCCGTTACGACCACGCGTGGCGAGGATGGCTCGATCTATGTCAACCAAACCGATATCAACGGTACAACCGTGACCGTAGAGGGCGGCTCGCAGGCAACCGAGCTTTACACCGGTACAACCCTTGCAACCACCTATGCCGAACCGACCTATCAGTCCAAGATGATTCGCTATCAGGCGTTCTGGCTCGATATGTCCCAGAAGGCAGACTATGTCTTTGACGGCGAATTCCTCGTCTATGATGTCAAAATCAGCGAGAATGCGCCTGACGGCGTCTATCCGATCACCTTTGAGCATGTCGATTTCTCGAACTGGGATGCACATACCCTCGATGTCAAAACCAATGTCGGCTATGTTTGCGTCAATACCGATGCGCCCAAGGCGGAGGAAGCCGGCGGCGGCGAGCTGGCATTGAATGCCAATGTTGTTTCGGGTAAGCAGGGGGATACTGTGCAGGTCGTTGTTTCTGCGAAGAACAACTCCGGCTTTGTCGGTTTCAACCTGATGATCGGCTATGACAGCAATGCCATGAGCATTGTCAGTGCCGGCGCAGGTTCGGAATTTGCTACCCGTGCCAAGCTGACTGCTCACGAGGTCACAGATGACTAACAGTAACACTGCAAACAAAACCGACTCCCGGTGCGGAGTCGGTTTTTTATCGGTATGGCGAAAAGGAATCAGCATCGTCCGTACCGGGGTCAATGAGGATGGTGTGTGTACCGATCAGCCGTACGCCGGAGAAGGGCAGTTCCCGATCGGGATGCCGCCCGAAAAGCCCGAAAACACGTTCCTTTCCGTATAGGATAAAGGCGGCGATTTCGCCAGTTGCGGTATCGATGGCAATGTCATCGGGACAACCGAGCTTTGCGCCGGTTCGCAGGTCGATCAGTTCAAGACGCAGCAATTCCGATATCCGACAGCGCATACAAATTCCCCCATTCGATGGAATGTATGCGGCAGGGCTTATCCGATATGCAAACAAACACGCCGTCTTCCATTTCGGAAAACAGCGTGTTTTCTTACTTTTTGGTTTTCTTGCCGAGAATGACGGCGGCAACCATCAGAATGATTGCAATGATACCGATGAGGAGATAGAGGTTGATTGGCGTTTCGTCGCCGAGCGGCAGAGCGGATAACAGCGATAACATTTGCATGGCATGAGCCTCCCTTCCTCCATAGTTTACCATAAAAAATATTTTTTGTCAAGGCATACCGTGTCTACAGAAAGATTTGTCCTTTGGAAAACCCGACGCTAAAATAGCGTCGGATTTTTCAATGACATGGGCAAAGCCCATATCATGCAATGTACAACGGCATCGTGCGCTCACTCCAGCTCAAATGCGCCGGTGTAGAGCTGGTAGTACGTGCCTTGCTGATCAATGAGCTCTTGATGCGAGCCACGCTCGATAATGCGTCCGTGGTCGAGCACCATAATCACATCGGAGTTCTTGACGGTCGACAGGCGGTGCGCAATGACAAACACCGTCCGCCCTTTCATCAGCGCATCCATGCCCTTCTGCACAATCGCTTCGGTATGCGTATCGATGGCAGAGGTTGCCTCGTCCAGAATCATAACCGGTGGATCGGCAACCGCTGCACGGGCAATTGCGATCAACTGCCGCTGTCCCTGCGAGAGATTTGCACCGTTATTGGAAAGCTGTGTCTGATAGCCATCGGGCAGGCGGCGAATGAAATCGTCTGCGCCTGCGAGCTTGGCGGCCTGTTCGCATTCGGCATCGGTTGCTTCGAGCCGTCCATAGCGGATATTCTCCATGACCGTGCCGGAAAAGAGATTGGTTTCCTGCAGCACGATGCCCAGAGAACGCCGCAAATCCGATTTTTTGATTTTGTTGATATTGATACCGTCATAGCGAATCTTGCCGTCCTCAATATCGTAGAAACGGTTGATGAGGTTGGTGATCGTAGTCTTGCCGGCACCTGTTGCACCGACAAATGCGACCTTCTGACCGGGCTTCGCAAAGACCGATACATCATGCAGCACCGTCTTGCCTTTCTCGTAGGCGAAGTCTACCTCGGTCAGCCGCACATCGCCCTTGAGGGAGGTATAGGTGATAGAACCATCGGCGGTATGGGGATGTTTCCATGCCCAATGCTTGGTCAGCTCGGTGGTTTCGGTGAGCGAGCCGTCCTCGTTGACGTGCACATTTACGAGCGTGACATAGCCTTCATCGGTTTCCGGCTCGGTATCCATCAGTGTAAAAATACGCTCTGCGCCGGCAATTGCCATGACAACGGAATTGATTTGTTGTGAAATCTGATTGACATTGCCGGTGAACTGCTTGGTCATATTGAGGAACGGCACGAGAATATCCACGCCGAACGGCAGTCCGGCAAGCCCGACATTCGGCAGCCCCGACAGCATAAGCATACCGCCGAACATCGCAATCAGCACATAGAGAATATTACCGATGTTCATGATAATTGGACCGAGGGCGTTTGCACGGCCGTTTGCGATATATACCGCCTCGAAATGCTGCTCGTTGAGCGCATCGAATTCCGCCTGACAGGGCTGTTCCCGGCTGAACACCTTGACGACCTTCTGACCGTTCATGACTTCCTGAATATAGCCCTCGGTTTTGGCGACCGTTTCCTGCGCACGGAGGAAATATTTTGCCGAGCCGCCGCCGATTTTTCCAGATAATACGAACATAAACGCAACGCCGACCAGCACAATCAGCGTCAGCCATACACTAAAATAAATCATGATGGCGAACACGAACAACACGATCGATCCCGCCTGAATCAGTGAAGGGATTGCCTGCGAGATGAGCTGGCGGAGGGTGTCAATATCGTTGGTGTAGTGGCTCATGATATCGCCATGCTTGTGCGTATCAAAGTACGAGATAGGCAGGTTCTGCATACCGCTGAACATTTCGCAGCGCAAACGGCATAAGAACCCTTGCGTGATGTATGCCATCAGCTGTTGATAGACCGTCAGTGCAATCAGATTCAGCACATATAAAGCAATGAGTACGCCGATTTTCGGGAAAATCACCGCCTTTGCGGCGTCCCAATCGCCCGTCTGCGTCCATGCGGTAATGTCTGCCGTGATGCTCTGCACGAATAGGGCAGGGATCGCAGATACGAGCGCCGAGAATAAAATGCACACGATCACCAGCGTCATCAGTTTCGGATAATAGCGAAACAGCGTCTTGATGAGCCGCTTTATCGATTGCGCCGGATGTAATGCCTTTCCTGCAAATCTGGATTTTGGTGGCATATGGATGAACTCCTTTCTTGTGGTTTGGGACAGAGCCGTATGATTGAAAATTACCCGTTCAACGTCTGCTGCTCGTAGATTTCACGATAGACGGGGCTATGCCGGAGCAGTTCGGCGTGCGTACCGGAGGCGGCGATTTTGCCGTTATCCATCACAAGGATGAGGTCGGCATGCTCGACCGATGCGACACGCTGCGCGATAATAATCTTGGTGGTTTCGGGAATATAGCGAGCGAAGCCGGCACGAATGAGGGCATCGGTTTTGGTATCAACGGCACTGGTGGAGTCGTCCAGAATGAGGATTTTCGGTTTTTTGAGAAGCGCACGGGCGATACAAAGCCGCTGCTTTTGACCGCCGGAAACGTTTGAACCGCCCTGCTCGATGTAGGTATCGTAGCCATTGGGGAAGCTCATGACGAATTCATGTGCCTGTGCGAGCTTGCACGCCTCGATCAGCTCGTCATCGGTGGCATCGGGATTGCCCCAGCGGAGATTGTCCTTGATCGTACCCGAGAACAGCTGATTTTTCTGCAAAACCATCGCAACGGCATTGCGGAGCGTGTCGAGGTCATATCGCCGAACATCCACACCGCCGACCGATACCGAGCCCTCGGAAACGTCGTAAAGGCGGGGGATCAGCTGTACGAGCGTAGACTTGCTCGAACCTGTGCCGCCCAAAATGCCGACTGTCATACCGGAACGAATCTCAAGGTCGATCTGCTCGAGGGCAAAGCGCTGCGAGGTTTCGGCATAGCGGAAGCGAACGCCATCGAAGTGAATCGAACCGTCTGCCACAGCTGTGACAGGTTTTTTGGGATTGGAAATCGTTGGTGTTGCGTGCAAAACCTCGATGATACGGTGAATGGACTCCATGCTCATGGTCAGCATGACGAAGATCATCGAGAGCATCATCAGCTGCATGAGAACCTGCGTGCCGTAGGTGAGCATCGCAGAAATCTGTCCGACATCGATGCGTGTGCCCTGCGAGGAAATGATCAGCCGGGAGCCGACGGTGAGGATGAACACCATGTTGAAGTTCATGCAAATCGTCATCAGCGGTCCATTGCATGCAACGATGCGCTCGGCTTTGGTGAAGTCTTTGCGGATGGAGTCGGCGGCATTGTGGAACCGCTGTTTTTCGTACTCCTCACGGGAAAAACCCTTCACCACACGCATACCGCGGACATTTTCCTCGATGGACTCGTTCAGGCGGTCATAGCGTTTGAACACACGGCGGAAAGCCGGCATCGCATACTTGTGGATCAGCCAGAGTCCGAGTCCGAGAATCGGCACGACAATGACGAACGAAAAGGCGAGTGTGCCGCCCATGACAAATGCCATGATGATCGAGAACAGCATGAGCAGCGGCGCACGAATCGCAATGCGAATCAGCATCATGTATGCCATCTGCACATTGTTGACATCGGTTGTCAAACGAGTGACAAGCGATGCGGTCGAAAACTGGTCAATATTGCGGAAGGAGAAGGTCTGGATCTTCTCGAAAATATCGTGGCGCAGATTCTTTGCGAAACCGGCAGATGCCTTGGCGCTGGTAAATCCTGCCGCACCGCCGCAGCAGAGCGATATCAACGCCATACCCAGCAGCAGCAACCCTGTTTTACCGATCTCCGCCATGGCGGCACCGGCGTTGACTTGGTTGACCAGATCGGCGGTGACAAACGGAATAATCGCCTCGATCACGGCTTCCAGCATAATGAATGCCATGGTGCGAATCGTTGGCTTTCTGTATTCTCGAATACAGTTCGAGAGCGTTTTGATCATGTGCGCAACATCCTTTCATTGAATTCCGTATTGTATGGGGAATGGATTCCCGCATATGCGAATAAAAAGCCCCCTGAAAAAGTCAAGGGGTTGCGTTTCCGAAAAAAGCGGCTTATATTGCGATGCCGAATTGGGGCAATTGCAATGAAACATTCTATCTTTCGGCAACCAAACTTCAATTGTTTGTCAGCGGTTTCACAATATCCGTCAGCGAGATTCTGCTGTCGTCAATGCGGCAAGTGCCAGCATGAACGCACCAACGCCTTTGGGGTCATTTTTGCGTTTGGATTCGGAGAGGTAGTAGGCGCAGGAGCCGTCCCGAATCGGATAGCCGCCCAAACCTGCCTGTCCGCAAATATCACACAAATATGTGCCTTCCGAGCTTGTAATAAGTTTTGTTTGTTGAATGGCATTGAGCATATCCGTGCCGATTTCGGCGTAATGCCAAGGCAGCATTCCAAGCTCTGCGCCACGCAGCATTGCATAGGAAACCATGCAGCTGCCGGAGGTTTCGGTATAGTTGCCGGGCTGCTCGGCATGGTCAATGACCTGATAAAACAGTCCATCCTCGGCACGATAGGGGAGGAGCGATTCAAGTGCCTCGTTGAGCATATCGGCGAGATAGCAACGCAAAGAAGCTTGTGAATCCGGTAACAATTCATAGCAATCGACCAACGCCATCAGCAGCCAGCCCTCACCACGCAGCCAGTGACTCGGGGAAAGACCGGTTTCGGCATTTGCCCAAACCTGCATACGTGCCTCGTCAAGACCATGACAATACAAGCCGTTTTGGGGATTGCGCATATGGTTCCGTGCAAGACGGAAGCAACGCTCGACCTCGGAAAAGGGCGTATCTATGTGATTCCAGACTGCATACTGCGTAAGAAACGGAAGCATCATATACAGCCCGTCGATCCAAATCTGTTCCGAATAGATCCCCTTATGCCAGCAAAAACCGCTGGGCGTACGGGGCTGCACGGAGAGCTGCCGGTACTGCCATTCGATGGCACGGCGATAGCGTTTCTCGCCGGTTTGTGCGGCGGCGAAGAACAAGAGCTTGCCGCACTGGAAGCTGTCGAGGGAGTGCGCTTGCACGGGATAGCTCGGAATTGAGCCATCGGGCTCGACACGTTGTGCGAGATAGTCGAGAACGAAATCGGCATAGCGAGAGAAGCCGGTGACCGCATAGAGCCGTTGGCAACCGAGCAAAACGCACGCATCTTCGTAATTCCAGTAGGGCTTGAACGGCTGATACCGTTCCAAATACGCAAGCAGAAAACTTGTGATCATAACACCTTCCGCACGGGCAGTTGGGATTTCGACGGTGGTCGGAGCTGTCCGTGTGAAAACCCTGATTCACATAGGTTCTGAACGCATCGACGAACGGCAAAGCCGTCCCCATCGCCGGATGCGTTCGTGGTTGTTATTGGATTCACAAACTCATCGGAGTTTGCATGGTAATATGCAGAATGCACGGATTTATGATGCATTGGCATTGAGCGCGCTGCGGACGCCATCGTGGAGCACCTGAGCCGCCTGCTCGAGCGAGTAGTCGCCGTAGGCAAGGCCGGTGAACACATCCTCGTAGACACCGCCTGTTCCTTTCAGCACGGGCGACTCAAAATCCGCATCCAGCTCATAGGGTGAAGCCGCCTGCATGGTGCGGTACGCCTCGCCGGAGAGCGAATCGAGCAAGCCGTTTTCCTCGCAGTAGGCGTAGGCACTGCGGTTGAGGGGCACACCCCGTTCAATCTCGAGCCGATCGACCGCCTCGGCATTCGAGGTCAGGTAGGCAATCAGCGCGCCACAGGTCTGCGGATGGTCGGTATGCTTGGAAATTGCAAATCCGAGTGCAATTTTCGTGAAACCGCCATCGTAAGCGAGGTCGGAGAAGTACGACCCAACTACCAGCGTTTGCCCATCGGCAAGCGCATCCTCGAATTTCCCGGCGGCAGAGTCCCACTCGTAGATACCGCCGTATTGCCCGGTGATCCAGCGTTCGTCCTTGTCGAAGCTGTCCGCACCGCCGCCGATGATTTCCTTGAGCGGCGGAATGACATGCGTTTCCTCGAGCATTTGAATGACGGCAAGTCCCTCGGCGATCTCCTCGACGGAGTACTGCAATTGCCCCTCCGCAACCCAGTCCCTGCCGTAGGTTGATTGCAGCCAGTAGACCAAAAACAGCATGCGGTCATACCAGCCCAGTGCCAACGGGTAGTACGTATCTCCGAGCGTTTCACGGAAAATTTCACCGGCGGCGATCAGTTCCGCAAGGGTACTCGGCGGTGCAAGCCCGGCCTTTTGGAATACGGTTTCATTCCAGAAAAAGACCCGTCCGGTCAGGCTGACCGGCAGGCAGAGGAGCTGCCCATCGACGGTGCAAGCCTCGAGGACTTCGGGGTCATACTGGCTGAAATCGAGCGTATCGGAGAGGGTGTAGAGGTCGAGAAAACCGGTTTGTTCGGACTGAAACGCCCGAAGCCAGCTTTGGTTGACCTGTATGACATCGGCTTCGGTGCCGGCATAGAGGGCAGCGGCAATTGATTCCTCCCAACCGCTCCATGCGCCGTACTCACATTTGACATCGAGGTCGGTCATTGCGGTGAACTGCTCGACGGCGCTGAGGGTAGCCTTGTGACGGGAGTCGCCGCCCCACCAAGAGAAGCGGATTTCGGTTGCATCCGAATCGCCGCAGCCGGTGAGTCCGCAGAGCAATGCCAGCGTTGTCATGCACGCTGTTTTGCGAAATCTGCGCATAGCACCACCTGCCTCCTCCATCATATTATCTATAGTATAGCATAGAAGGCGGGATTTGTCAAGAACCTTGTACCTTGAAAAATCCGAAGCGGATTCTTCGCATTGTTTTTCGATTCCATAGGCTTTGCCCACGCCTGCCTCCGCTTCTCTGCTCCGGGCATCGATACAACCATTAGATGAATGGTATCTTATGAATGACATCACGATGATAACTGTATTAGCCATATATAGAAAGAAAAAACGCAGGAAAACTCTTACGATAAATCCTGCGTTTCTCAAATGGGAATCGTTTGTTGCCTTTATATCTGTGTGTTGTCCAAAGTCAATCAGTCTTCCACCTGCGTACGAGGAGGAATGCGGCGGAGAGGGTTGCGGAGAGGAGGAAGAGGATCCATGCCAAGGCGGAGGCGAGTCCCATTTCGTAGGAGGAAAAGGCGTAGCGATAGAGCAGCAGCGACAGAAATGTGGTTGCGCCGCGAGGGCCGCCATTCGTGATAATATACGGAGCGTTGAATTCCTGCAATGCCGCACAGGTTTGGAGCATACCATGATAGAGCACAACCGAACCCATCATCGGCAGCCGGATCCGAAAAAACAGCGGAATACCGTTTGCGCCGTCAATGCGTGCGGCATCGATGGTATCCTGCGGAATTTGCTGTAACGCCGCCAAAAACAGCAGCATCGGCGATCCAAATTCCCATACCCGAAACAGAATAATCGTCCAAAGTGCGCCGTTCGGCGAGGTCAGCCAGCTGTAACCGGGCAGCCCGATCGCATCGCAAAACGCATGGATCACGCCGCCATCCCGAAACAACGCAGTCCAAAGCACTGCTGCCGCTACCGAACCGCCGAGGATTGAGGGCAGATAGTAGAGCGTGCGGTAAACCGTCAGACCACGCAGTGGTCGATTGAGCAGCAGTGCCACGCACATGGCAACGATCAGCTTGAGCGGAACGGTGATCGCCGTAAACAGCAGCGTGCGCCCTATCGCACGCCAAACATCGGGATCTGTCAGTAACTGCGTGTAATTCATCAGTCCAATTTCGGTCACGCCATGGAAGAGCCGAAAGTCCGTGAGGCTATAGACGAGCGATGCCAGCATCGGCAGCAGCTGAAATGCCAGAAAGCCTGCGATCCACGGGAACAGATAGACCATGCCTGTTTTTTGCTTTGCCGATCGTGCCATGCGTTCGCCTCCTTGTATTTTTCTCTATTTTACAACAAAATTCGACATTTGTCAAGCGGGAATGCACGATACCAATAGTAATATAGTACGTACTCCATAACTGCCCGAAGGGGCAGTGATTGGCTGAAAATCCTGTTTTACAGGCTTTTCAGCGGCACAAATCAAAGATTTGTGCCGTACTCCCTGATGAGCGTCTGCCTTTGCCGCCCGTTAGCGGCGGCAAAGT
>CALXHI010000025.1 GCA_944388075.1 uncultured Clostridia bacterium
CGTTTGCGGCGGCAAAGGGCAAGGATTTTTGTCTTAAACGCCAAAAATCCTTGCATTCAACAACTGAAAAAGCACTCCAAAGCAAAGCTTCTACGTGCTTTTTCAGTTGTTGAGCAGACACTATATAAGAATTCACGCATCAAAGGAGGACTTCCTATGCCCTTTCATCCCTTGCTGGACTATGCCATACAGCACAATTTGATTGCCGCAGACGATTGTACTTACATCGCCAATCTGCTGCTCGACCTCTATCATGCAGATGCCCCCGATGATTTGGTATCGGAACGCCCCGATCTGCCGGAACAGCCGACGCTCGGCACACTGCTTGCTGCCTATATTACCCTCGCAGAACACAGAGGGTTGATCCCGTCCGACTCGGTTATTCATCAAGACCTGTTTGCCGCCAAGCTGATGGGATATCTCACGCCGATGCCCGCTCAAATTCGGCAAGGCTTCGCAAGCCGTATACATCAAAGCCCCAAAACCGCTACCGATTGGTTTTATGACCTCTGCCGTGACAATGGCTATATCCAAACCGACCGCATTGCCAAAAATCGAGTTTGGAAATCGAAATCACCCTATGGCACACTCGATATCACCATCAATCTCTCCAAGCCCGAAAAAGACCCTAAGGCGATTGCCGCTGCTGCCGCTGCACCCTCCGTACACTATCCGCAATGTCAGCTCTGCATTGAAAATGAGGGCTATGCCGGTCGGCTCAACCATCCGGCACGTCAGAATCTGCGGATCGTACCCGTAACCTTGCAAGACGAGCATTGGTTTTTCCAGTACTCGCCCTATGCCTATTACAACGAGCATTGCATTGTGCTGAACAGCGAACATGTGCCAATGAAGATTGACCGTCTCTGCTTTGCACAGCTGCTCGAATTTGTCGGCAAGTTTCCGCATTATTTCGTCGGCTCGAATGCGGATTTGCCGGTCGTCGGCGGTTCGATTTTGAGTCATGCCCATTTTCAAGGCGGAGGCTATGAATTCCCAATGGCGAAAGCAGAATGTCTGGAATCGGTCACCTTCCAAGGCTTTGCGGATCTGACCTGCGGCATTGTCCATTGGCCGATGAGCGTTCTGCGTGTGCGCGGCAGCGATCCCGAACGCATCACAGAATTGGCTAACCGCATTTTGACAGCATGGCGCAGCTATTCCGATCCGAAACGGGAACTCTATGCCCATACCGGCGATACCCCACACCATACCATCACCCCGATTGCCCGTATGCGTGGCAGCGAATATGAGCTTGATTTGGTGCTGCGGGACAACCATACCACACCGGAGCATCCGCTCGGACTCTATCATCCCCATGCCGAGCTGCATCATATCAAGAAAGAGAATATCGGCTTGATTGAAGTGATGGGCCTTGCGGTTCTACCCGCACGCCTCAAGGAAGAGCTGGAATGCGTGCGTCAATGGATTGTTGCCGGCACACCCGATACCGAGGACGAACGCATCACCAAGCATGCCGCATGGGTACACGAATGGCTGCCCGATTATCCTGCCGATTCGGATTGGGCAGCCATACTCGAGCAGGAGGTCGGCAATGTCTTTACAAAGGTGCTCGAACACTGCGGGGTTTACAAGCTGACCGAGGATGGGCTTGCCGGATTTCGTCAATTCCTCGCAGCCGTTCCGACTACATAGACAAAGGAGAAGGAGTATGAAACAGTATTTCCGTCAATCGCTCACAGTCTTCACAGGGCTTACGCTGCTCGCAGTCAGCCTGCCTTTGTCGGCACAGGCTGTGGATGCCGCATCGCCCCTCATCAACCGCAATGTGCCGGTCTATTCCGATTCGCAGGGCACAGCCTATGCCTCGAACAACGATATCTACTATGATGCTTGGTACGGCTCCGCAGGCGGCTATCTCGCCTACGATCTCTCCGAAGTGCCTGCCGATCAGCGTGGACGGGTCAATGTGGCATGGTACACCACCATCTGGGGCGACTATGATTATACCGTCAAGAACGCCTCCGCCACCGCATCGCCCTCCGCCTACAAGATTTACGGCAATGCCGCAAAGGGCGGTGTCTATCCGGAGGACGGCTGGGTGGAGCTTTGCTCGGTCACCGACTATACTGCCGTATCCGGTCAAAATGTTGTGGACATGACCGGCTATCAATGGATCAAGCTCGAGATTCTCGAAACTGCCAACGGCGGCAGTTCGGTATCGCTCAACGTTGACATTCATGACTACTCCGGCGATATTGTGGACAGCTGGATTTTCTACGGCGACAGCATCACCGCAGGCGGTATGACGACCTTCTCAACCGGTGACGGCAATTTCGCCGACCATGTGCACGCCATCGACGAACGCTACTATCCGGCACAGCAAAACGGCGGTATCGGCGGTATTTTCAGCACCGACGGCAAGAACAATATCGACCGCTGGCTCACATGGTTTCCCGGACAGTATGTCAGCATTGCCTATGGCACAAATGACAGCTGGGGCAATCAGACCGGTGCCGAGAACTATTACAACAATTTGGCATATATGGTCGAAGCCATTCATGCGGCAGGCAAAACCGCCGTACTGCCGACCATTCCATATTCCACCGAATCGGGCATTACCGCCTATATCGAGGACTACAATGCGATGGTCTATCGAATTTATGAGAACTATCCCGATGTGGTCAAAGGTCCTGATTTTTACAGCATCATCAAGGAAAATCCCGACTATCTCAGCAGCGATGGCGTACACCCGTCTACCGAAGGCTACAACCAAATGCGCATCATTTGGGCGGAATCCATGTATGATGCCATCTATGCAGACTACGACAGCGAGCAACCCGATACCGCTCTGCCGGGCGATGTCAACGAGGACGGCGAGCGTTCTGTCGCCGATGCCGTACAGCTGATTCGCTATCTGACTGCTGTGAACACGACCTTGCCCGAGCATTGGCAGACCACAACGGATCTCAATTCCGATTCTGTTGTAGATGCGTCGGATTTGGCACTGGTCAAACAGCAGGTCTTTGCCTATATACCCATGCCGCTCTAAAGGCAGGAGGACACGATGAAAGTAAACTACTTTGCCATACCCTTGGCTGCGCTATTGCTAACCGCCTGTGGTGATTCCTCAATCGCAGAATCGGATTCGATGATTTATATCAAGAACAGCACGTTCTATTCCACCGTCAGCGATATGTATGCCAATCCCGATTCTTATGTCGGCAAAACCTACCACCTCACCGGACAACTTCACATCTCCGAATCCGACGATGAAACCATCTATTCCATCTATCGAGAGGAAAACGGCTCTCAAATCGGTATTGAGCTAGACTGGAACGATTTCTCCGGTTTGGAACACGATGATACCATTACTGTTGAGGGCAAGCTCGAAACCGAATCCGGCTCCCACCATGAACAGACGGTAGAATATCTGGTTTTGCGAGTCACCATGCTCAAAGCCAAGTCCCAATCCGACGGAGGTGTCTCATGAATCCACGCATTCCCTGTGCGGTTTTCCTATCCGCCCTACTGCTCTCCGCCTGTACGGGCTGTGCCGAAAAAGATAGCAGCCTTGCGGAATCTTCCTTAGCAGAGGTAATACGGATTCCCGAAACCGTCACCGCAGTGACCTTTTCCGAAACCGGTTCGCTGACCACCGGACAGCGGTTTCTTGCGGATTACTCACAACTTGCCATCGCAGCACCTGCCAATGCGGAGGTCTACTACACGCTCGACGGCAGCACGCCGACCAAGCAAAGTACACGCTATTCCGAGCCGATTGTGATCAAGCAGCTGGTCGGCGATTTTCCGACCTGTGTCGCCTTCCGTGCCAAAGCCTATTTTGCCGATGGGACAGAATCGGAGGTCGTCACGCAAACTTTCTTTTCCTCGTTTGATATCCAAAGCCAATACCACAATCTCGTGTTTTCGATTGTCGGTAATCCTGCCGATCTGACTGAAGGTCCGGACGGCATTCTCTACGGCGAAAACTACGAACTTCGTGGACGAGAGAGCGAACGTCCGGTGCATATTGAATGCTTTGATGAAAACGGCAGCTTACTGTTTGACCAAGATGCCGGCGCACGAATCTATGGTGCAGCATCTCGCAGCGTCTCGATCAAATCACTGAAGCTGTTTGCCCGAAAATCCTATGATCCGGAACATGGAAAATTCGATTTCGATGGTTTCCAAACAACCGGTCATGACAGTGAAATCATCAACCGCTATGACAAGCTGGTACTCCGCAACGGCGGCAACGATTTCCAGTTTGCCTTTATCCGAGATGAGCTGAATCAGCAGCTTGCCATGCAGGCCGGATACACCGATTATCAGGCTGTCATGCCGGCAGTAGTCTATCTCAACGGCAGCTATTACGGTGTGGTGTGGTTGCATGAAACCTATTGTGATGATCTGCTAAAGGATAAGTACGGCGGCGATACCGGCAAATATGTCATACTCGAAGGAACAGAGCGGGAAAAGGATGTTGATGAAGACGAACCGGAATCCGAGGAAAGCAAAGCAGCGGCGGAATTTAATACTGCCTATGAAAGTTTCATCGCACAGGATTTAACGGATGATGCGGTTTATACAGAGCTTTGCGCTTTCATGGATGTTGAGAATTATCTGCAAAACTATGCGTTCAACATCTATGTCAACAACCGTGATTGGCCGCAGAACAACTTTAAATGCTATCGTTACTATGCCGGCGAAACGGAAACATACGAAACCGACCCAAGCAGCCGTCTGGACGGACGCTGGCGGTTTTTGTTCCACGATACCGACTACTCTCTGGGACTGTACGAGCAGCCCGAAACCCTTGCGAATTACAACAATCTCACACAAATCCTTGACCCAAAATCCGAACGTTATTCGCCGTTGTTTGCAAAGCTGATGGAACGGGACGATACCCGACAGTATTTCCTCGATGAGATTCACCGACTGATGGATAGTGTTTTCACAGCTGATAACATCAACAACACCCTCGATGACATGAATGCGGATCGTTTTCTGGAAATGAAACGATATTTTCAGCATCTGGAAGAACTGAAAGGCTCTGACAAATCGATTTGGTGCAACCAATTTACCTATCAGGATATGACCGGAATTATTCAAAGGTTTGCGGAAAAACGTGCAGGCTATATGGAAAAATTCCTACAAAGTACATTTCCCGAACAAACACAACCCACAACCGAATAAAGCAAAGCGACTGCACCCCATCGAGTGCAGTCGTTTTTTAGTCGAATGGATCTGACGAATTCGCTTGCGGTTGCATTGGGTAGATTTGTAGATTGCGGTTGACGGTATCGACCGAGGCGAGAAAAATATCTGCCGGATTCCGATAGCCCTGTTGGCGCAGCTGTTTTTCCAGCCATACACGGTTATAGCCGGCATGCTTGAGGTTGGATTCGTTGACATTACCGTCAAGGATGACATTCACAAGCAATGCCTGCTGTTCCGGTTGCAGTTTCAAATCAGACGGTGTGAGCGGACGATTCCGCTCAACCGGCAGAATGCTCAGTGAACCGTTATATTCAAATACAGCCGTGTGAATCTGCGACAAGTCGAAATATCCCTGATTGCGGCAATGCGTTAAAAAGTCGCTCAAATCAATATGCGCCTTTTTGAAATTATCACGGTAGAGCTGACCGTTATGCAGCAAAATCAGCGGTTTCCCGATGATTCGCTTGCGCATATGCGTTGACTTTTCTGTCATGACCGATACGCCAAATGCAATCAATGCGTAAACAACCATTGCAAGCAGAGAGTGCAACGGTTTTTCGAGTTCCGTAGCCATTTCTGCTGCAATCGAACCAATCGAAATACCGATGATATAGTCGAACAGGCTGAGCTGAGAAATTTGCTTGTTGCCGATCAGCTTGCTGAGCAAAAACAATGCGACAACGCTAAATATCGATGTGCCGATCACCTGAATCCATTCCATTTGCATACACCTCCGCAGATAGCATATGCACGGCATGATAATTCATACAAAACTGCACAAAAAAAAGAAAGCCCGAACATAAGATTCGGGCTCTCGATATTGGGGTAGCAGGATTTGAACCTACGATGCCAGAGTCAAAGTCTGGTGCCTTACCACTTGGCGATACCCCAGCATAAGGAAAAAGCCAGAGATAGAATCTCTGGCTGAGTGCCGGCATCGATCTATCTTCCCGGGACGTCTCCATCCAAGTATTTTCGACGCGAATGAGCTTAACTTCCGTGTTCGGAATGGGAACGGGTGG
>CALXHI010000026.1 GCA_944388075.1 uncultured Clostridia bacterium
ATTAAAACTTTTGGTTTAATTTACAATTTTTCAAATTTTAACAAATTTTTCATGAATTTGTCGCTGTTTTTTTTTTTTTTTTTTTTTTTTTTGGGTATCATATCAAAAACAAGCGACGGTGAACGGAAAATAAGGGGATTTTGCCTTAGTGTTTCAACTTGAATGCTGACTGTGAGAAAGATTCGGGAGATGGTGGCGATGATTTGAAAATGGGATTATTTTTAGTGTCTTCTGTGGGAGGTGTTGCCTTAAGGCAAATGTTTGCAAAGATTGTGGTAAGATATACAATGGACCGTGCTGAAAAAGTAATACAAGGCTCACATAAAATAAAGGAGGATAATTATGTACTGTAAAAAATGTGGTTCTGATTTGCGTTATGTATACAATAACTTAGATAAACTGAAGTGTGATGCATGTGGTGCTGAAATTGAAATCTCGATGCAGCCAACTTTAGATGATTATTATATGATTGCAGCGGAATCAACAGATGCATTGGTTAATGATTATTTTGAGGAACAAGGCGAAGAGGTTGGTATTGTAAACTTTTATCCGAGTGAAGAGTATGAAGTCTTTTTGGAAAGAGAAAACGGAACAAAAATTATCATAGTAGTATGTGATGCAAATGGGGAAGAAATCTACGGCATTATAGAGGTAGGTTTTGGCATCGATGCCAATGGTAACGAAGAATTGCGCAGCTATAAGGAAAAAATTTATGTTGCTTCGCAGGATGATGAGGATGTCAAAAACAAGGTTTATGAGATAGCAAAGTCATTGACTAAAAGCTCACTAGAATAATGGGAGGTAGTTTAATATGAAATTTTATGGTGTTGGTGTGAAATTGGGTGCTTATACGTCTGAATTTAAAAATATTTTACAAGAATGTAAAGACAATCATGTTTGGTACATGGGTTTTAATGCAGGAGAACAACCGAATTATGAACAGCTTATTTCTCAAGTTGAGAAGGGTGATGTTATTTTTGCTAAATCCCTTCATCGAGCGTGGAATGAAGTTTACTGAAGGTGTCAATAGACTTAATACCATTTTTCAAGAAGAGGATCCGAAAATTATATCTGAGATAGAAAAGCTGATGAACTGTGATTACGAGCCGCAAATGGCTTACATTCTAAATGCAAACGAGAAGATACTTATGGAGGGAAAAGCAAATAAAATTGTTTTCCTCGGGGCCAACAAAGGTGGAACATTGATACTGACAAATCAGAGATTAATTTTCAAATCTGTGCTTTCAACTAAGATAGAAGCTATTCCAATTACTTCTATTTCTAGAAGTGCAGATAGCCTTAATGCACTGATTCCATCGGGTAACATGATAAAAGTTTGCACAACTGACGGAAAAACACATCAATTTTTAGTTGTCGGCAAGCAGAAAGAAGATTGGAAACGTGCGTTGACAACTGTTGCCAATATGCTGCGGGGGTAATAGTGATGTTCTGTCAAAACTGTGGAAAAGAAATAAAAGATAGTTCTACATTCTGCTCGGAATGCGGTGCCAAAGTAGAATTAAATGAAACTGTGCAAGCCAATCAAATTGATGTAGGAGCACTTCAATCGAATACGACAAATACTGGTGTCACAACTTTGGTCAGGAAAATGTCAAAAGGGAAAATCATATTGATTGCTGTATTTGCAATTCTAATTATAATTGTGATTGCTTGTGTTGTTGGTGGAGAAAGCTCTGATTCTAATAGTGGAAAATCAAATATAACACAAAATTCTGAAAAAGTTGAGTAGCAAATTTATGATGTTTTAAGTATTACCCCAGTTAGTAGTGGATATAATACTACAATAGGAGTAGCGATATTAGCAGTATTTTCAGACTATAATATCACATATCGTGAAGCAACAAGTGATAACATATATTATGTTGATATTTCAGGTACTTATTTGCCTAATCCAGAAGTGCCTCAATATACTCTAACAGGGGAAATCACATATGCTGTTGACATCGAGAATAAAACATGTAAGATAAGTAGTGATCCATATGATATTGAAAGTACATTGCTTGTTTATGTTGTAAATTATCTTGGATAATATGTGATCTCATATTGTGAAACAAACAAAGAAATATAATGGAGAATAATTATGTATTGTAAAAATTGTAATAAGGAAATTGGAAATAATGCTGCATTTTGTCCTGAATGCGGTGCTAAAGTGGAATCAAATGCCATTGTACAAGAAAAATCGATTGATGCAGGAGCTTTTCAATCGGCTATGGCTAATTCTGGAGGAACGGTTGCTGTAAAAAAGAAATCAAAGGGAAAATCTGTTTTAATCGGCGTTTTTGCTGTTTTAATTATCATTGTGATCGCCTGTGCGATGGGCGGTGGAACTGCAAGTGATGAAGATTATATTTCGGCTGCCAGGACTGTTATAAGCAAACAATTAAAAGCACCTTCTACTGCAATATACGCAAATGAGAAAATTGAAGCTCAGGATGATTATGGGAGAACCATTGTATCGCTAACAGTTGAATCTCAAAACTCATTTGGAGGATATGTAACAAACTCTTGTTATGTGCTTATAGAAAGTTATGATACCGCTGAAGATACATTCACTTACAATAAAGTGACAGGTGTATATATAAGTGAATATGGTGACAGCTTCACTGATACATATGTTGATATGCTGAAAGAAAGCACAGAATGGGATGAACCATTAGAAGAATAATAAATTTATAATTTAGCACTTCACATAAATTCAAATCGCTATATTTATATCATTCAACTTGAGGCGACATCGTAAAATTTTTGTGCGGCGTTGCCTTTACTCCGACCCCGATCGTTACAGTATCAAAAAACCGCTCCCCCTATGGAGAGCGGTTTTGTTATGCCTTACTCGTTACCGAGAAATTTCAATGCGCCGGTCGGGCAAGCGTCCACGCAGGCGTGGCAGTTCTTGCAAACGGCGATGGTTTCGGGATTTTGGAATTCCGGCTTGACCACAGTCGTGAAGCCTCTGCCGACCAGACCGAGAATGCCCTGCTTTGCAACCTCATCGCAGACACGCACACAGAGTCCGCAGAGAATGCACTTGCCGTTGTTTCGCTCGATGGCAACCAGTCGGCGTTCGGTCTCATGCACATTGCGGACACCGGCGAGTCGTTCGGGTGTAATCGGCTGCCAGTTGGCATAGCGAATCAGCTTGCAGTCGTCATAATCATGACAGCCGCATTCCAGACAGCGTTTTGCCTCCTGCTGTGCCATTTCATCGGTCAGACCGAGGTTGACCTCGTCGAAGTCATGACGGCGTACCTCTGCCGGACGGGTCGGCATCTGCACACGGTTCTGCTTCGGACGGTCTGCCAAATCCTCTGCCGTTACGGTTTTGGTCGAGAGGAACGGCTTGCGGTAGGGTTTCAGTTCGCCCTTGAGTGCGCTGTCTACCACATCGGCACAGCGGTTTGCCTCGCCGATGGCGGCAATCGCAATACCTGCGCCGCGATTGGTCGCATCGCCAATGGCATAGACATTCGGGAGATTGGTCAGGAACGAGTTCTCGTCTGCTTCAATCGTGCCCTTGCGGGTCAGGGTAATACCATCGAGACCGGCAGGATTGAGTACCTGACCGATTGCCATGATGACCAAATCGACATCAATCGTCTCAAACTTGCCCTCAACCGGAATCGGGGAACGGCGGCCCGAAGCATCGGGTTCACCCAGCTCCATGATTTGCAGCTTGATTTGCTTGACCTTGCCGTCCACGCCGAGGATTTCAGCCGGGTTGGTCAGGAATTTGTAGGTGACACCCTCCTCAATGGATTCGGTAATCTCGATATCCTCTGCCGGCATCTCGTCACGGGTACGGCGGTAGATGACATAAACATCCTTTGCACCGCAGCGAATCGCCGTGCGGCAAGCGTCCATTGCAGTGTTGCCGCCGCCGCAGACCGCAACCGTCTTACCGGTCAGGTCAGGGGCTGTGCCCTCGCCGGAAGAGATATCGTGCAGGAAGTCGATACCGCCGACGACACCCTCAAGCGCTTCGCCTTTGCAGCGCATCGACATTGCTGACCATGCACCTGTTGCGACGATAACAGCATCGTAATCCGCACGCAGCTGATCGAGGGTGATATCCTTGCCGAGTGTGATATTGTTCTTCAGTGTCACACCCGTTGCAGCGATTTCATCAATCTCACGGTCCAGAACCGTCTTCGGCAGACGATACGCCGGAATGCCGTAGCGCAGCATACCGCCCATCTTCTGTGCGCTGTCGAATACGGTCACAGCATGACCCTTGCGGCGCAGGAAGTAGGCTGCGGTCAGACCGGCAGGGCCGCCGCCGACAATCGCAACGTGTTTGCCGGTATCGGCTTCGCAGACCGCACGATAGGTATCGGCAGCCAAATCCTTGTCGGCTGCAAATGCCTTCAGAAATGCAATGGAAAGCGGTGCCTCCACCAGACCACGGCGGCACTGCTCCTCGCAAGGATGGGGACATACTCGACCAATCGATGCCGGCAGCGGCAGCTTTTCCTTAATCAGTTCAACGGCACCGTGATAGTCGCCGTTGGCAATCTTCTTGACATAGCCCTGACAATCGGTTCCGGCAGGGCAGTTCATACGACACGGCCCTTGGCAGTCGCCGGTATGGTCACTCATCAGCAGTTCGAGCGCAATCTTGCGGGATTGCAAGACTCGCTCCGTATCAAAGCGAATGACATAGCCATCCATTGCCTTTGCAGAGCAGGCGCGCATCAGCTTCGGCAGCGCACGCCCCTTGCCATCGTCTACGACCTCAACGGCACACAGACCGCAGGCACCGTACACCTTTACGCTTTCGTCGTTGCAGAGATTGGGAATCTCAATGCCATTGGCTTTGGCGGCTTGCAATATGGTTGCACCCTGCTCACATTGGCACTGTTTCCCGTTAATGGTAATCGTTATTTGTGGCATATTCAAACCTCCTTAACCCACCGAAATGGCATGGAACCGGCAAACGCTCTTACACTGGCCGCAGCGAATGCAAACATCACTGTCGATGACATGCGGTGCTTTGACCGAACCGGAAATGGCATTGACCGGACATTTCTTTGCACAGAGCGTACAGCCCTTGCACTGCTCGGGGTCGATGGTATATCGCAGCAAGGCAGAGCATGCCCCGGCAGGACATTTGTGGTCACGGATATGGGCATCGAATTCATCACGGAAATAGCGAATCGCAGTCAGTACCGGGTTTGGGGCTGTCTGTCCCAGACCGCAGAGTGCACCGTCCTTGATGGCTTCGCATAGTTCTTCGAGTAGCTCGACATCGCCCGCTTGCCCCTTGCCGTCTACGATACGGCTGAGAATTTCCTGCATGCGCTTCGTGCCGATACGGCAGTGCACGCACTTGCCGCAGGATTCCTTTGCGGTGAAATCGAGGAAGAACTTTGCCATCGCTACCATGCAGGTGGTTTCGTCCATGACCACCATACCGCCCGAACCCATAATCGCACCGGTAGCGGAGAGGGTCTTGTAGTCGATGATGGTATCGAGCAGCGATGCCGGAATACAGCCGCCGGACGGGCCGCCCATCTGGACAGCCTTGAATGCCTTGTCTTCCCGGATACCGCCGCCGATATCAAAGATAACGTCACGCAGTGTCTTGCCCATCGGGATTTCTACCAGACCGCCACGGCGAATCTTACCGGTCAGGGCAAATACCTTCGTGCCCTTGGAATCCGGTGTACCCATCGCAGCGAATGCTTCACCGCCGTTTGCCAGAATCCACGGCACATTGGCGTAGGTTTCCACATTGTTGATATTGGACGGTTCATGCCAGTAGCCTGCCTCTGCCGGGAACGGCGGCTTTAGACGAGGCATACCGCGTTCACCCTGCAGCGATTCAATTAAAGCGGTTTCCTCACCACAGACAAATGCACCGGCACCTGCCTTAATGCGGAATTTGCAGGAGAAGCCCGAACCGAGAATGTTGTCGCCGATATAGCCTGCCGCTTCTGCCTGCTCAATGGCAGCGGTCAGACGCTTAATGGCCAGCGGATACTCCGCACGGACATATACAATTGCTTCCTGTGCGCCGATGGCATACGCACCAATCAGCATGCCCTCAATCAGCGTGTGGGGGTCGGATTCGATCACTGCACGATCCATGAATGCGCCGGGGTCGCCCTCATCGGCATTGCAAATCAGGTACTTGCGGTCACCCTTGGATTGCCGTGCAGCATTCCACTTAAACCAGGTCGGGAATCCGGCACCGCCACGGCCTGCCAATCCGGATACCTTAATGCAGTCAATCACATCCTCTGGTGTCACACCATCCTTGAGGATATGGGAAATCGCACCGTAGCCACCGGCAGCCACCGCACTCTCGATCGAATTCGGGTCGATGATGCCGCAGTTACGCAGGGCGATACGGGTTTGTTTTTCGAGGAAAGCAGCGTCATCTTCGGTGATGATCAGGTTCTGTACGCCGGAGAGGTCGCCGGTTTCGGCAGCCTTTGCAATCGCTTCGGCATCCTCGGGCTTAACCTGTACAAAGCGTGCTTTCAGCTCGCTGCCGTCATACAAATCGACGATCGGCTCGAGCCAGCACATACCGATACAGCCGGTAATGCCAAGCTCGGTGCTGCTGTTTGCAAGCAGCGGTGCGAGTGCATCATAGAGTTTTCCGGCACCTGCCGCAATTCCGCAGCTGCCCTGTCCAATGACCAGTTTCATTCCGCTTTGCCCTCCTTTTCCCGAATGCTGCGCAGAATCTCAACTGCCTTCGCCGGCGTGAGATTGCCGTAGGTGTCCTCGTTGATCATCATGACCGGGGACAGCGAGCAGCAGCCCAAACAGGCCACAATGCTCAGAGAGAACAGACCGTCCGCAGACGTGCCGCCGCTCTCGATGTTCAGCTCCTCCTGAATCGCCCGGGCGACTCGGGCACTGCCGTTGACATGGCAGGCGGTACCGTCACAGAGCAAAATCAGGTACTTGCCGATGGGCTGGAAGCGGAACTGCGTATAGAAGGTGGCGACACCCATAACCTTTGCCGGGGTATTGCCGGTACGTTCGGCAATGCGGTAGATGACATCGGTCGGCAGGTAACCATAGATCTCCTGTGCGTGCTGGAGTATCGTGATCAGGCTGCCCGGAATCTCGGCGTATTCTGCCAAAATCGGCTCCAGCAGCGTCATGTCACTGGGTTTTTGATTGCATTCACATTTCATGGACTGCTTCTCCTTTATGCTAGATTCAGAGTATCGACATTTGTGTAGGGATATTCCTGTCGATTCTATTATTATAACATTGTTTTTTGTTGTTGTCAAGGGTAAATCATGCGCCAAATCCCGACATTTGCGAAAAATATTCGTGCAGGGGGATATGCCGTGCGATGAGCAGAGTCCGTCGGAGTCCCGTTGCGGCATGACGAAATGATGACAAAGTTGAAAGAAAATTGCTCGAAAATGTCATGAATTTGTAATCATTTTAGGCTCGGAATCACAAATCCTACAAAACTATTGTTCCTGTTGTGAAAATAGCCGGAATCCTATTGACAATTCTGACAGACTATGGTAATATTATGATGTCGGCATGAGGTGTTTTCATACAAACGCATGCATGGATTGGGACGACAACCTTGTTTTTGCATTTTGAGATGTGTTCTGTTTGACACAATCAGAAAAAAGAAATTGAGATTGTTGCACGACTCTTTCAAGGAATATGACAGAAAGAAAACAGCAAGGGCAAACTGCCCTGAGAAAGAGGAAGGATTCCCTATGATGTACCGATTGACAGCGACAGTAACAGTAGTATCCATGCTGCTTTGCTGCGTGATTGCAACAGCCGGCAGCCCGAAGGTCACCGGCTTTGCAGAGGAGATAACACCCGCCTACAGCGTCAGCTATACCGCTTCTGCCACCCTGACTGCGGCAATCGATGCCGTCATGCAGGGCGATTGCGGACTCTATTTGTCTGCCGATGGCGCAGTGAAAGCCGAGGGGCTGACTGTGACGGCGACGATGAACAACAGCCAGCGGTACTATGCGATCACACCTTCCGGTCAGGCGACTTGGGGGTATCAGTGCTATATCTATGGGCAGGGCGTGTATGCAACCTTGTTCAATGAATTGCCCTACCATGGTGCAGCGGAAACACGCTATGTGCATTCCACGCAAGTCATGGGGCATACGCCGACTGTGAGCTATGCTCAGATGCTGGACTGCCGTGTGATGCCGGGGGCGTATGTACGTACGACGAGCAATGCGGATGGTTCGTATAACGGCAGCGATGGCCATTCGATGATTATTTTGGGCTATGACGAATCCGGCATTACCGTGCTGGAGGGCAATGCAGATGGCAAAGGTGCAATCACTTGCGGCAAAATGGATTGGGAACGCTTCAATCAGCGCTTCTTGACCGGCAAGAGCCGCTATATCTCCCATATCATTCAGCCCATTGAAACTTATTACGCCGAGCATTACGGATTGTCGTATGAGATGTTCGAGGAAGCGCCGGCTGTGACCCTGCCCGAACGGATGGTGTTCCGCCGTCCGGGCGGTGTGTATCAGCTGCTGACTGTTGAGGACAACCTTAGCTGGACGAGCAGTGATGAAAGCGTTGCGACCGTCACACAGGACGGTGCGGTGACGGTCGTCGACAACGGCGAGGCAACCATTACCGCATCAAGCCAAACCAATACCTACGAATATCTCGTCACGGTCGATGTCATTCCTTGGGAGAAGCTGGGCTGTATTGATGCGGAGGCAGGCGTGACCGGCAGTGATGCCACGCTGATGCTCCGGCATTACACCCTCAGCATGGTGGGGCTGGACGGGACGCTGACCGAGGAACAGCAGCTGCTTGCCGATATCGATGAGGACGGACAGATTACCGCTGCGGACGCATCCTATGTCAGCCGCTTCTATGTAGAGCAGTTCATTCTCGGAAATCCTGCCGATGCACAGACCCTGTGGCAGATCGTGTTAGGCGCATAACCGCAAACAAATCGTCTGTGACGGCTTGTCGTCTCACAGGCGATTTTTATTGGAATGGGGAACAGATATGAATCCAAGACAAATCCTAAAAGAATATTTCGGCTACGATGCCTTTCGGGACGGGCAGGAACAGCTGATAGAACATATCCTGCAAGGCGGTGATGTGCTGGGCATTATGCCGACCGGTGCGGGCAAATCGGTCTGCTATCAGGTTCCGGCACTCATGCTGCCGGGCTTGACCGTGGTCATTTCGCCGCTGATTTCCCTCATGGAAGATCAGGTGGCAACTTTGCGAGAATCGGGCATTCCGGCGGTCTGCCTGCACAGTAACCTCGATGCACAGCAGTATGCCGATGCTCTGCGTGCGGTGCGCTCGGGACAAGTGCGCTTGCTCTATGCCGCTCCGGAACGGCTCGAAACGGAATGGTTTCTTTCGCTGGCACAGACCATACCCATTGCCATGCTGGCGGTCGATGAGGCGCACTGCCTGTCGCAGTGGGGACAGGATTTCCGTCCGAGCTATCTGCACATTCTCGATTTTTTGCAGGCTCTGCCGGAACGTCCGGTGGTCGCTGCCTTTACTGCGACTGCAACCGAAACCGTTCGCATTGACATCAAACGCCTGCTCGGTCTGCGGAATCCTTATGAGCTGGTCACGGGATTTGACCGTAGGAATCTGCGCTGGATTGTCGAGAAGCCAAAGAAAAAGGACGATGCACTCCTGCACATTCTCGCACGCAATCGGGATAAGAGCGGTATCATCTATTGTATCTCCCGACGCAAGACCGAAGAAGTTTGCGATATGCTGCAACAGAAAGGCTATGCCGTCACCCGATACCATGCCGGGCTTTCGCCGGAGGAACGCTCTGCCAATCAGGAAGCATTCTTACGAGATGAGATACCGCTGATTGTCGCAACGAATGCCTTCGGTATGGGCATTGACAAGTCCAATGTATCGTTTGTGGTACACTATAATATGCCGAAAAGCATGGAGGCATACTATCAGGAGGCAGGCCGTGCCGGACGAGATGGTATGCCGGCAGAATGCACGCTGCTGTTTGGTGCAAACGATGTGCGCATCAACGAAATGCTGATTGATTCCTCCCAAGACAACGATGCCATGACACCCGAGCAGCGGGAATGGGTGCGCCGCAAAGACCACGAACGATTGCAGGCGATGATTCGCTACTGTAATCTGACCGACTGTCTGCGGCACTATATCCTGCGCTATTTCGGGGAAACTGCCGTCACCTATTGCGGCAATTGCGGCAGCTGCCTGACCGAAACCGAAACCATAGATGCGACCATTCCGGCACAGAAGATCCTCTCCTGTGTCTATCGCCTGAAACAACGGGAGCGCAGCTGCGGTGCGAAAGCCATCTGCGAAATCCTGACCGGAAAGGCGACCAAACAGATTCGGGAACAGGGCTATGAGACGCTCTCAACCTACGGCATTATGCAGGATACCGCAGAGCAGCAGCTGCGGCATATGGTTGACATCCTGCTGTCGAGAGGGTATCTCCTGCAGCAGATCGACCGGATGAATACCCTTGCCTTGACCGCAGCGGCACTGCCGGTGCTGCGTGGACAGGAAACTGTAGAGATGGCATTGCCCAAACGGGATTTGCAGCAGACCTTGCGAGAACAGCGGCTGCAAGCGATGCCCGATTACGATATGGACGAGCAGCTGTTTCAGCGATTGCGAAAGGTACGGCAGAAGCTGGCGGCACAGGAATATGTGCCGGCATACATCGTTTTTTCCGATGCAACTTTGCGGGAGCTTTGCATCAAGCGACCGACCGATGCCGATGCGATGCTTGCGATCTCCGGCGTCGGCAAGCATAAGCTTGAGAAATACGGCAAGGCGTTTCTCGATGCACTGCACGAATATGCAGCAGAGAGCGTTTGACATAGGCGCATGCCCCCATTGCATAGGATAGGGCAATCCGATGTGATGGGGGTTTTGCTATGCGTAGAAATAGGATGCTGCGATATGTTTGTATGGTGATGGCGGTTCTGCTGTTGGGACTGTGCGTGCCGGTCTCGGCAGAGGAGCAGTCCTGTGTGTACAGCTCCGTGCTGATGGAAGCGGAAACCGGGATGGTGTTGGGCGGGACAGAGTCGGATACGCCTGTGCCCATCGGCAGTCTGACGAAGCTCATGACGGTGCTTGTAGTTGCACGTGCGGTTGCGGAGGGGCGGCTTTCGCCCGATACGCTCGTTTCCACCCCTGCGGCGGCACAGGAACAATTGGGGGCGGTTATCTGGCTGCTTGCCGGCGAACAGATGACTGTGACCGATTTGCTTAAGGGCGTCATCATCGGCAATGCCAACGATGCAGCCGTTTCGCTTGCAGCTGCCTGTGCCGGCAGTGAAACACAGTTTGTGCTTGAGATGCAGGCGGAGGCATTTTCGCTGGAATTGCGGCAGACCCGGTTCGCCGACTGTACCGGCAACAGTTCCGATAATCGTTCTACGGCAAAGGAAGTCGCTTTGATTTGCCGTGCGCTGCTCGAATATGACTGGCTGACCCCGATCTTTACCACATGGCGCACTTTCCTGCGCGGCGAGGCAACGGAACTCGTTTCCGAAAACCGTCTGACCCGAACCTATGACGGCATCCTCGGCATGAAAGCCGGGCATGGTACGGCATCGGGCTATACCGCTGCCATCGCCGCCGAACGGGACGGTATGCGCTGTATTGCCGTGATTCTGGGCTGTGAGGATACCGACGAACGCTTTACCTATGCCAAGAATCTGTTGGCGCATGGTTTTGCATCCTATGTTGTCACCACGCCGGATTTCTCGACCGAATTTCTTCGACCTATCCCCGTGCGCCATGGCATTGCCGATGCGGTGACACTCGAGGCTTCGGAGCTGTCCGGCATTGCGCTGCCCCAGGGCGAACGCATCAGCTGTGTGACCGTTTTGCCAAAGTTTCTCGAGGCTCCCGTAGCCCGTGGCAAGGCGGTCGGGACAGTCGCATTTTATGCCGGCGATACCTATCTTTATGAGGCTTCCCTCTGCGCTGCGGAGTCCGTGGAACGCCGCAGGCTTTGGGAGGCTCTTGCCGGACTTTTGGATAATTTGTTCAAATAGGGACTTGAAATTTGGCATTTTCCCCAAAAAATGATAAAGCACTTGCAATCTGTGTCAAAGTATAGTAAAATAGAATTGTACCACTATCCTGTGGTGCAAGCATACAAAGCACCCCAAAATACGGGGGTTGCTTTGTCAGAACTGGAGGATGTTGTATATGGCTTTGAAGCTGAATAAAAGCTATCTGTCTGCGTTCCTCAGTGCGGAGGATATGAGCGGCATTGCGGCACAGACCGAAACCGCTGCCCGTGTTCTGCACGAGAAAAGCGGCTTGGGGAATGATTTCCTCGGATGGCTGACGCTGCCGACCGACTATGATAAAGACGAGTTTGCCCGCATTCAAGCGGCTGCGGAGAAAATTCAAAAAACCGCAGATGTGCTCATCGTCATCGGTATCGGCGGCTCGTATCTGGGCGCACGTGCGGCGATTGAATTCCTGAAGTCGCCGTTCTATAACAATATGAAAAAGGATACCCCCGATATCTACTATGTGGGCAACAATATTTCGCCCACATACCTGAATGAAGTGCTGTCAATTTGCGAGAGCAGAGATTTGGCTGTCAATGTCATCTCGAAGTCCGGTACGACCACGGAACCGGCATTGGCGTTCCGCATCTTCAAAAAGCTGCTTGAGGATCGCTATGGCAAGGCGGGTGCAAAGGAGCGCATCTACTGCACGACCGATAAGGCTCGTGGTACGCTCAAGAATCTGGCAGATGCTGAGGGCTATGAGAGCTTTGTCATTCCGGATGATGTCGGCGGGCGTTTTTCTGTTCTGACTGCGGTTGGCTTGCTGCCGATTGCCGCTGCCGGCTGCGATATCGCAAAGCTTATGGCAGGCGCAAAAGCCGCACAGGATGCCTATACCGCACCGTTTGCAGACAATGACTGCTATCAATATGCAGCACTCCGCAACATCTTCTACCGTAAGGGCAAGGAGGTCGAGATGCTCGTCAGCTACGATCCGTCCTTTGCTATGATGAACGAGTGGTACAAGCAGCTCTTCGGTGAGAGTGAGGGCAAGGACAATAAGGGTCTGTTCCCGTCCTCCGCAATCTTCTCGACCGACCTGCATTCAATGGGTCAGTACATTCAGGAAGGCAAGCGCATTTTGATGGAAACCGTCGTTGACATCAAGAAGCCGAAGCAGGATTTGTTCCTCGAGCCGGATGCCGAAAATGCCGATGGCTTGAACTTCCTGACCAACCAGAACATGAGCATCGTCAACCGCCGGGCACTGGAGGGTACGATTCTTGCCCATACCGAAGGCGGTGTGCCGAATATCGTGCTCGAGCTGGAAGATACTTCCGAGGAATCGCTCGGCTGGCTCATCTATTTCTTTGAAAAAGCCTGCGCTGTTTCTGGCTATCTGCTCGGCGTCAACCCGTTCAACCAGCCCGGCGTGGAAAGCTATAAGAAGAATATGTTCGCATTGCTCGGCAAGCCCGGCTATGAGGATATGAAAGTCGCTTTGGAGACAAAACTCCAATAATCTACACTATGGTTTCAAGCTCATCGGAGCATGAGCGAACAATACATGATACGAAGGGAGAATTCACTATGATCCAAGTAATTACCGGTAAAAAGGGTTCCGGCAAGACCAAGGTTTTGCTCAACATGATTGACGAGGCTGTGAACGAGTCCAAGGGCGATATCATCTGTATCGAAAAGTGCATGAAGCTCACCTACAGCGTCAACCACAAGGTTCGTTTGGTCGATGCCGAACGCTACAATATCTGCGGTTTTGATATGTTCTACGGCTTCGTGGCAGGCGTTTTGGCAGGCAACTATGATATCAAGGAAGTATTCGTAGACGGCATCCTCAAGATCGGCGGTCGTGACTATGAGGCACTCGGTCAGCTGCTCGAGAAGCTCGATATCCTCACCGGCGATGAGGTGCAGATGGTGTTTACCATCTCGGAGGACGATGAGTTCCTCTGCGATTCTGTGCTGAAGTACCTGATTCCGAAGGCAGAGTGATCGCTTTTTGGGTAAAATCGACGCAAATTTTGCAAAGAGATTGACAAACCGTTGATTTTTCAGTATAATAATTTCGTGATGCTCTGCGAACCCGAAAGGCAGGTTACTCTATGCAGAATCAACCGCAAGGCAGCTCGGCGTATGCGATTTCCATTCGTTCGCTGCTGTATCGTCCCGGCGAACGGCGAGCCATTTCTGTGACGCTTGATGCAGATACGACCGCACTGTATGGTGTGACGTGTATCGAGCAGCCACAGATTACCGGTGAGCTGGTCAATGAGGCAGGCGTACTGTATCTGACCTATACGGTCACATGTACGCCGGATTTGGTATGTGATCGCTGTCTTTCGCCTGTGCGAATCGCTATGGAGAATGCGTTCTCCCATGTTGTCGTAACACAGATTGCATCTGAGCAAAACGACTCTGAATTTCTGTTGGCATCGGACGCTGTATTGGATCTCGCTGAAGTGGTCATGACGGATTTCCGTCTCTCACTGCCCACGAAAATCCTATGCCGTTCGGATTGCAGGGGACTCTGCCCTGTCTGCGGACAAGACCGCAATACAGGCGAGTGCCGCTGTGATTCGGATGATGTTACCGTGTGTTTCCAATCGTGAGTCGTCGTTGAATTTATTGAAGGAGGTGCCAACATGGCTGTCCCGAAGGCAAAAACATCCAAAGCAAGACGTGATACCCGTCGTTCTGCTGTCAGCAAGCTGGATATGCCCGCAATGAGCGTTTGCACGCAGTGTGGTGCAATCAAAGCGCCGCACAAGGTTTGCAAAAAGTGTGGTTATTATAAGGGCGTTGCTGTTCTGAAAGTCGAGGAGGACTAATCCTGACTGTCAGAACACTATGCAGACATTTGCATGATGTGCAAAGGGGAGAGCTGAACGAACTGCTCTCCCTTTTGTTTTGAGGAGAGACCTATGGTCGAAATCACCGAAGTGCGTGCCGGTTCACCGGCAGACAAAGCAGGCCTCCAAAGCGGAGATCTGCTCGATCAAATCAATGATACTGTCATTCGAGATGTGCTCGATTATCGCTTTGTTACCACGGAGTCGCAGCTGCACATTGCATTTGTGCGAAACGGCGTGCGGCAGAGTGTGTCCATTCACAAGCATGAGTATGCCGATTTGGGATTGGAATTTGCAACGCCATTGATGGACGAAAAGAAAACCTGCGGCAATCACTGCATTTTCTGCTTCATCGATCAGAACCCAAACGGTATGCGGGATACCATCTATGTGAAGGACGACGACTCCCGTCTGTCGTTTTTGCAGGGCAGCTATATCACGCTGACCAATTTGACCGATGAGGATGTAGATCGAATTATCCGTATGCGGCTAACGGTCAATGTGTCTGTGCATACCACCAATCCCGAGCTGCGCTCGAAGATGCTCGGCAACCGCAAGGGCGGCGAAGCCCTGCGCCATCTCTACCGTATGGCAGAGGCGGGCTTGCAATTGAATACCCAAATCGTACTTTGTCCGGGTTGGAATGATGGGGAGGAACTCCACCGTACGCTTGCGGATCTGTTCCGCTATGTACCGGCGGTTGAGAGCATTGCCGTTGTGCCGTTCGGCATGACGAAGCATCGGGAACATCTCTGTAAAATCGCCCCGTTTACACAAGAAACCGCGAGGGCTGCGGTTGCGCAGATCGAGGCGGTGCAGGCTTGGAGCTTGACCGAACACGGCAGCCGAATTGTCTATGCCGCCGATGAGCTGTATCTGCTTGCCGGACTGCCGCTGCCATCTGCGGAGACATACGAAGAGTATCCGCAGTATGAGAACGGCGTCGGGATGCTGCGTTCGCTGCTCGATGAGTTTTACGATGCCCTTGCCGATGCCGAATATGACGGCGGCGAACGGCATTTGACTATCGCAACCGGTACGGCGGCCGCACCGTTCTTTCGGCAGATGATGCAGGATTTGCATGGAAAATTCCCAGCTGTAACCTGCGATGTGATTGCGATAGAGAATCGGTTTTACGGGACTTCCGTGACGGTCGCCGGACTGCTGACCGGACAGGATTTTCTGGCGCAATTGCAGGGCCAATCGCTCGGTGCAGAGCTTTTGCTGTCGGAAACCTGCCTGCGCTATGATGACCGATTTTTGGATGATATGACGCGTGAGGAACTGGAAACGGCACTCGGTGTGCCGGTACGGAAAAATGCCGTGGACGGCTATGCTTTGCTCGATGCCGTGCTTGGGGCAGACGAATCCATGTAAAAGATAGAAAGAGGTGCAGCCATGGCTTTGCCAATTGTTGCCGTGGTGGGGCGGCCGAATGTCGGCAAATCCACCCTATTCAATAAGCTGGTCGGACAGCGGCTCTCCATTGTCGAGGATACTCCCGGCGTAACCCGTGACCGCATTTATGCCAAAGCGGAATGGTGCGGCCGGCAGTTTATGGTGGTCGATACCGGCGGTATCGAGCCGCAGACCAATGACCACATGCTTGCCCAAATGCGCCGGCAGGCAGAGCTTGCCATCGAAAAAGCCGATGTCATTGTGCTGGTCACAGACGTGCGAGCCGGTGTCACTGCCAATGATATCGATGTTGCAGCCATGCTCCAACGATCCGGCAAGCCGATCGTGCTTTGCGTGAACAAATGCGATTCGATCGGAGAGCCGCCGATGGAATTCTATGAGTTCTACAATCTCGGACTCGGCGAGCCGTTTGCCGTATCGGCTCTGCACGGCAGCGGCAGCGGTGATTTGCTCGATGCGGTTATGGCGCAGTTTCCGCCGGAGGATGAACCCGATGCCGATGCCGAACGCATTGCCGTGGCGATCATCGGCAAGCCGAATGTCGGCAAGTCCAGTCTGATCAATTTCATTGCCGGTGAGGAGCGCAGCATTGTTGCCGATGAATCCGGTACCACTCGGGATGCGATTGATTTGCCGGTCGATTTGGATTGCGGCAAGTTCCTGTTCATCGATACCGCCGGAATCCGCAAGAAATCCAAAATCAATGAGTCCATTGAGCATTACAGCGTATTGCGTGCGTTTATGGCGGTAGACCGTGCGGATGTGTGCGTCATTGTCATCGATGCGGTCACCGGCTTTACCGAGCAGGACAGCAAGGTCGCCGGCTATGCCCATCAGCAGGGCAAGGCATCCATCATCGTGGTCAACAAGTGGGACTTGATCGAGAAGGACGGCAAGACCATGCAGGAATATCAGAAAAAGCTTGCACAAGATTTCAGCTTCATGAGCTATGCGCCGTTCCTCTTTATCAGTGCGAAAACCGGACAGCGTGTCAAGCAGCTGTACCCGATGATTCAGCAGGTCGCTGCCAACAATGCGATGCGCATTTCGACCGGTAGGCTCAATGATGTGCTAGCATATGCGACCGCCCGTGTACAGCCGCCGACCGATAAGGGCAGACGGCTCAAGATTTATTACTTGACGCAGGCATCCGTCAAGCCGCCGACCTTTGTATTCTTCGTCAACCGTGCGGATTTGTTCCACTTCTCCTACCAACGGTACCTCGAAAACCAGATTCGAGAAACCTTCGGTCTGGAGGGTACGCCGGTGCGGATTGTCGTACGGGAACGGGGCAACGATTCGGGGACTAAAAGTTGATAGGAGGCATATCGTTGGAAGGCTCTGTTTTGGGATATGTGTTATGTGTCGTGTTTGCGGCACTTTGTGGGTATCTGCTGGGCAGCCTGAACGGTGCGATTGTGTCGGTGCGGCTGCTGAAGCATGTGGACGTACGGGACTACGGCAGCCATAATGCCGGCTTGACCAATACCTTGCGCTGCTTTGGCAAGGGCTGCGGTATCTTGACGATGGTCATTGATTTGGGCAAGGGTGCAGCGGCGATGGCATTGGCACAGGCGGTTGGCACTTGGCTCGCTTGGGCACCGATTGCCGAAGGAAACGATGCCGGACGGGATTACCGTTGGATGTGCTATGTGGCGATGGTGTTTGCGATTCTTGGGCATGTGTTTCCGCTCTATCACCGGTTTCGTGGCGGCAAGGGCGTACTGGTTGGCGTGAGCGTCTTTCTCGTCATCAATCCGGTGCTGTTTTTGGTGCTGATGGCGATTTTCAGTCTCTTGCTGTGGCTGACCAAATATGTATCGTTTGCCTCTTGTACCGCAACTGTAACCGCAATTCCCATCACATTTTTCGTGGAATGGCTGCTGCGGGATACCCGTATGGAGGTCGTTGTGCTGTATACGGCGTTGGTGACGGTGGCTGTGATCACAATTCTCTATAGCCATCGGGAGAATATTCATCGACTGAGAGCCGGTACGGAACGGCGCATCGGCGACAAAAAGAAACCGGAAACGGATACCAATTAACCGAATGCAAAGTTCGGATGTATAGGAGGAGAACCCCATGGCAAAGATTGTGATTTTGGGCGGCGGATTTGGTTCGGCACTGGCTGTGGTGCTGCATGGCATCGGGCATGATGTCACGCTCTGGAGTGCATTTGCAGAGGAAATCGAGGCGATTCGGCGAGACGGCGAACAGAAAGCTAAGCTGCCCGGTGTGCCGATTCCGCAGAGCATTCATCTGACAACGGATTTGCAGGCATTGTCAGAGTGCGATTTGGCATTGTTCGTCATTCCGTCAAAGTTTGTACGGGAAACGGTGCAGAAAGCCGCTCCGTATCTTGCACCGAATGCGGTGGTCTGCAATGCCGGAAAAGGCGTTGAGGACGGCACGCTTAAGCGTATGAGCATTTTGTTTGCGGAGGAAATGCCGCAGAATCCCTATGTGGTGATTACCGGACCTTGCCATGCGGAGGAAATCAGCCGCGGCATTCCGACTTCGCTTGTGACAGCATCTGCTAATATGGATGCGGCGGCATATGTACAAAAGCTGTTTGCAGCCCCCTATATCCGCACCTATCTGCATGACGATGTCTGCGGCTGCGAATTGGGCGGTGCGCTGAAAAATATCATCGCTCTCAGTGCCGGTATCAGCGATGGCCTCGGCTATGGCGATAATACCAAAGCTGCCCTCATGACCCGTGGCTTGCACGAAATCACAAGGCTCGGTGTTGCGCTCGGTGCAAAACGGGAAACGTTTTCCGGCTTGACGGGTTTGGGCGACCTTATCGTTACTTGTACGAGTATGCACAGCCGCAATCGCCGTGCCGGCATCCTCATCGGACAGGGTGTATCGCCGGAGGAAGCCGTGCGGCAGGTCGGCACGGTCGAGGGCTACCACAGCTGCCATACTGCCTATGCACTGGCAAAGCAAGAGGACGTGGAGATGCCGATTACTGAGCAGCTCTACCATATCCTCTTTGAACAGGGCGATGTCAATGTGGTCAGCAAAACACTCTTTGCCCGTCCGCAGCGCAGTGAGTACGAATCCTTCCCATAAATCACGCAGCAGCGTTACCGCAGTGTCTTGTCTCAGAGATGCTGCGGTATGCTTTTGCACGAATTTGTAAGGAAAAACAAGACGTTTGCATTCAAATCGCCGAAATGCGAAAAGTGAAATGAAACATGAGAAATCGAGAGATAACGAGCAAACACGAGAGATATTCAGAGAATGAGCGATATATTTTGAATTTTCGGAGATTTGCCCCTTGACAAATCGAAAAAAATGGAGTATAATAGCGTTTGTGATGTCAAGCTGAGGCGTTCGCCCCGTGAAACCCTTGGCGGAAATCCAATATGTTAAGGAGGATACAACTATGTCAACAACGATGCCGAAGGTTGGCGAAATCAGCCGTAAGTGGTATATCATTGACGCAGCCGGTCAGCCCCTTGGCCGTACCGCTGCAAAGGCTGCTGCGATTCTGCGTGGCAAGCACAAGGTCGATTATACACCGAATGTCGATTGCGGCGACCATGTCATCATCATCAACTGCGCAAAGGCAGTTCTGACCGGTAAGAAGCTCGACCAGAAGTTCGAGATCTGGCACACCGGCTGGATCGGTCACCTCAAGAAGGTCTCCTACCGTGACCTCATGGAGAAGAAACCAGAGCATGCAATGTTCATCGCCGTTCAGGGCATGATCCCCTCGAACCACCTGGGCAGAGCATCCATGAAGCGTCTGCGTGTTTACGCCGGCGAAGACCACAAGAACCAGGCACAGAAGCCTGAGCTCTACACCCTGTAAAGAAAGGAGTCCCGCATCATGAGCGAAACTGTTTCCTACGAGGCAAAACTCAAGTCCTTCTATGGCACCGGCAGAAGAAAGCACTCCGTTGCGAGAGTCCGTCTGTATCCCGGTACCGGCAATGTCACCATCAACGGCAGAGGCATCGATGACTACTTCGGCCTCGAGACCCTCAAGCTGATCGTACGTCAGCCGCTCGAGTTGACCGGTACGGCTGCACAGTTCGATATCGTCTGCACCGTCGCCGGCGGTGGTGTGACCGGTCAGGCAGGTGCAATCCGTCACGGTGTTGCCCGTGCCCTGCTCCAGTTCAACGCAGAGCTTCGTCCGGTTCTCAAGAAGGCCGGCTTCCTCACTCGTGACCCGAGAATGAAGGAAAGAAAGAAGTACGGTCTGAAAGCCGCACGTCGTGCGCCGCAGTTCTCCAAGCGTTGATTCAATCGATACGCAAAACAAATCTGTCCTGTTTCATCGGGTAGCCATATAGAAGTTGTTACGAAAATATGGCTAGACAATGACGGCAAGCTGTTAGAAACCTCGCTATTTCAAGCAAATAGTGGGGTTTCTCTCTTTTGTACTCTCCGCACATGTGGTTATGATGGACTGCAATAACATGTAATTACTCTAATGACATGGGCTTTGATGGTCTTGAAGATAGCGACGAAATTCTCGATTGTAATGAGAAGTTTAATCATATCTTTTGAGTTTTAATAGATATCGTCATTAATGAGCTTCCATAAACATATGTCGCACTCTCGTTTAAAATCATAGAGGGAGTGCTTTTTTCATGGGCAATCGAGAGCCAAATCCACTTTTGAAAACAGTCCCTTGCACCAAGGGAGCACTTGTATATCACAAGATGAATCTTATGGTATGTGTGGTCTGCCGACGGCTCTTTTCTAGCAATAAAAATCAAGCCAAAATCACGCTGAACTTTATCGGCAAACATAAGCCTTATTCCCAATGTATTAAAACCACAGCAGATATATGAGATGTGCAGAAAACCGCAGGGTACAGGCAATTTTGCCCATACCGTGCGGTTAATGTTATCTGTAATACTGTGCCTGCGCTTCAAACATCTTCGCATAAATGCCATCTGCAACACTGCAAAGCTGTTCATGAGTGCCGTATTCCTTGATACTGCCTTCGGCAAATACCGCTATCTTGTGGCAGAACTGACAGCTTGAAAGTCTGTGGGAAATATAAATCGCAGTTTTTCCGCCAACGAGGTCGTCGAACCGGCGGTAAATCTCGTACTCCGCAACAGGGTCAAGCGCCGCTGTCGGCTCGTCAAGAATTACCACGGAAGCGCGCTTGAACAACGCCCTTGCAATCGCGATTTTCTGCTGCTCGCCGCCCGACGGTTCAATGCCGTTTTCGTCAAAGATTTTGAAAAGCATCGTGTCTGTACCGTTTTCGAGAGAGTCAATTTTTTCATGCAGTCCTACTTGCTCTATGAGAGCGTTCAGTTCATTTTGTTCATACTCAGCGTCAAGAACGATATTATCCGCAACCGAAAATGAGAACAGTTTGAAATCCTGAAACACAGGTGAAAACAAGCGCATATATTCATTGTAGTCATACTCCTTGATATTCACACCGTCAAGGAGTATTTCGCCCTCTGTGGGGTCATAAAGTCGGCATAACAGCTTTACAAACGTGGTTTTCCCTGCACCATTCAGACCTACTACCGACAGATGTTCGCCCTGTACCAGTGTGATATTTACCTTATCAAGCACCTTAACATCTGTGTTCGGATAGGAAAAGGACACATTTCTGAACTCAATGGTATGCGCCTTGTGTTCAACCGCTTTATCTCCCTTTTCGATTGCAGCAGGATATTCCATAAATTTGATGTACTCATGGGCGTAGTGGCAGCGTTTGCTGATTTCCTGGACATTCTGCATCAGGTTGCTAAGCGAATGGTTGAAGGTTGCGCTTGCGGAAAGCATCTGCGAGAAAATGCCGATAGTGATTTTCCCCGTGATAGCCAGTATGCCGAGATAGAGATACGACCCTACATCACGGAGAAGCCCTGTGATAACAGAGATAAAGCCGTAAGGCAGGGTTTTATCTGCATTCAATTTCAACAAGCCTACGAGTTCGTCATTATAAACCTCCCACTTCTGCGCCATCATTTCATCTGCGCCATAAAGACGAATATCCTTACCGTACATGAAGTCGGAAAGCTCCCAGGCGAGATAGCCGAATATACGATTTATTTTAGAAAGATTATTGTAGTTTTCAATCTCAATCTTATTGTTCTTTGCTGTTACAATCGTATTTACCACAAGAAGTGCCAGAATAAGTGCAAACAGTATCGGAGCGTATATTGCCAAAAGAACAACAACACCAGCTACGGTTATTGCATTTGAAATAATGTCAAAAAACTGCGTGCATATTCCGTGAACACCGCCCGAATACCAGCCCATACCCGTTCTTGCCTTTTCAATCTGGTCAAGAGCGTTTTTGTCCTCAGTGTGCTGAAAATCCATTTCCATAACACGACGGCTCATTTCTTCGGAAAAAAAATTCTGCATACGTTCGTCGTATTTTTCCATTGTTATGCTGAGCATTGAAGCTATTATGCTCAGAATGCCGTTGCCGAGAACGATGATAGCGGTGAACGCTATCAGCTTTTCCGCATTACGCCCATCTAACAGCTCGTCAATGATAAGCGGCAGCATAATGATGTTAATGAACGGCATAACCGCCGAAATAAAAACTTTAAATATACCGCAGAAAAAGTATCCTTTATAATTGATCCACGCAATGGGCAGGAAATATTTCAGCACAGGACGTACAACGGGATTTTTTCTTTCTTTGTTCTTTTTCATGCTGAGACCTCCTCATCTTTGTAGTACTGTGCCTGAATTTCAAACATCTCTGCATAGTCGCCGCCCTTTTTCAGCAGTTCCTCGTGAGTGCCGTATTCCACCATTTCGCCTGATTTAAACATTGCGATGCTGTCACAGAAACGGGTTGAACTCAGTCTGTGGGAAATATAAACGGCGGTTTTGTCCGAGATAATCTCATCAAAGCTTTTGTAGAGATTGTACTCTGCAAGAGGGTCAAGCGCCGCCGTTGGCTCATCAAGCACGATTACGGGAGCGTTTTTGTATAACGCTCTTGCAAGGGCAAGCTTCTGCTTTTCGCCGCCCGAAAGGTCAATTCCGTCGTCGTGGAGAACTTTCAGCAGTTCGGTATTGATACCGTCCGAAAGACTGTCCAGCTTTTCGGAAAGCCCTGCTTTTCTTGCACAGCTTTCAGACAGCGTAACATCGGTTTCATCTGGATTTTTCATTGAAATATTTTCACTCATAGGAAAAGCGAAAATCTCAACATTCTGAAAAACCGGCGCAAACAGCGTATAATATTCCGTTCTGTTGTAGCACTTGACGTTCACGCCGTTCAAGAGAATTTCTCCCTCGGTCACATCGTATAAGCGAAGCAACAGTTTTATAAAAGTTGTCTTTCCTGCGCCGTTAAGTCCTACCACTGCAAGCCTCTTCCCTGCCTCTAAGGTGAGGTTTAGATTTTTCAGAGCATAGTCCTCCGCACCTGCGTATTTAAAGGAAACATTTTTAAATTCAAAGGTGTATTGATCGGTATGTGGCAGGGGGAGAGAATCACCCTTTTCCTCATCGTCATAGTCTAAAAATGTTCGTAAATCGTCTACTTGCAAGGAACATTTTTTAATATCACCTATCTGAATCAGGAAGCTCGACAGGTTAGATGAAAAGGCGGTTGCAAGTCCCATAAACAGCGTGAAATTACCGATCGACATATCGGAATTTAGTACGGAATAAATCAGCACCCCATAGATAAGTCCGTTGGAAACAATGCTGATAATTCCGTTGACAGCATTGTTGCTTAACCACAAATTTCTGCTGTAAATTATTTTACTTTCTTTCTCACGGAGTATATCGTGCTGCTTGCCCGACAACCAGTTTTTCATTCCGAAAAGGCGGATGTCCTTTGCGTAGTCGAAGTCCTGTGTAGTGCGTTCCATATAGTTGATTTTTCGCCACGAGGGTGCAAGCACGTCCCACACTTCTTTTTTGTCCTTTTTCACCACGGCTTTGAAGAATAAAAACTGCAAAACACTGAGAACGGTAAGGACAATTATCAGCCGCCAATCAAGGACGGCTACGCCCGCAACCGCAACAATAATAGTCAGAAGCGAGGTAAGAAGATTGCGGATATTATGTATCATACCCTCCAAGCCTCCGTTGCTGTTATTGCAGGATTCCATTGCTTTCTGCTGCATATCAAGTATTTTCGGAGTTTCAAGGGTTTGATAATTCATTTTCAACGTTTTTCTGATACGCTCGGTAATGACTCTGCAACGGGTGTCAATGGTGAGATACCAGAAACGGTTGTTGCCGAATGTATTGAGTGAACACAGCACAAGCTGAATGATTCCTACCCACACAAGCAGAATTATCAGCGGCGAAATATCTTTTTCGGGTGTAAGAGTTTGTATCTCAATAATATCAATAACAAACTTCCCGAAAAAGCTCCACAAATAGTTCATAGCCGAGCCTGCGACAACGCAGATAAGCAGTATGGGGAACAGCATAGGACGGTATCTTTTTATCCTGCCGAAGACGAATTTTATGTTGCTTAAAATTCCGTACTCGGTATGCGGCTCGCTTTGTTCTTTTGCTTTATTCTGTTTTGACATCGCTTTTCACCTTCTTATAAGTATCGTTTTTGAAGTAGGGAGCTTCTCGACAGGCATTCTGAACATTAAGGCAAGATACCGGCAGATTTTTTCACCGCTTTTGCCGTTGTTGAAATCTGCCTCTCATACAAATTTGAACTTCAACATTCCGTGTTAAAAAACATAGTACTTTTTCTGCCTGCAAGGAAATACATAGCTCGGAGCGCATCGAGCGAACCTAAGGCGACACCGCACAAAACCCGCCTGACGGCTTTACACGCCATCTGCTCTGCATCTGACGCACAAGCTTTGTGCGGTATCGCCCTAAAAACCGGAACATCTCCACCATTTTTTCATCGTATGCAAGTATTTGATCATAGCCGTTCTTCGGTTCGGGCATAAACAGGAAATAGTGGAGATTTTCGGGCAGTCTGCTCTGACAATAGCCACACTCAAAGGTGTTCTGACTGAAGCTTGCCCACGTATCTGCATTCCACAATTGCTCTTCAATGGGACGATAAACCTCCATGCCACAGGAACCTAAAATAAATGCACGACAAATTTCTATCATTATATCAAAGCAGCCTTTATAACGACTTGTTCCGTCCGCATTGAAATCAATCCCGTTTTTTATAGTATCGTGAACGCTCTGAATAAAAGGCTTTTCCTCTTTCCCTATGCCGTAAAGTTCATCGATAGTTACACCAAGCACTTCGGCAATCTGTGGCAAAAGCTGTGGGTCGGGATAGCTGTTCATCTCTCATTTTGAAACTGCCTGTCCGGAAACGCCCACCTTTTCGGCAAGCTGTTCCTGCGTGAACCCTCTTGATTTTCTTATACGTTTCAGCTCTGTGTTGAAATTATTTTCCATGCTATCACCCTCCTGTTTCACTGTTATCATTAGTATAACACAAAGCAACAGTTGAAGTCAAGTCCGAGATAGTTTGGTAATTCAAGTACGATTTGAATGATTTCATGCATTTCTTGCAAAGAAACAAGTCGCTTTGCAGTACACAAGAGCCGTCCGAAATTACAGAGATCAGCAGCTCAACAAGAGAGCTGCCGAGCAGAGCAGACAGCGAAAGCTCGACCAAAGAAGAAAGAGGGATACCCTTGAATGATAATAGGCTCTCAGACGAACGGAAATGTCTCTAAGAGCCGTGCAAGCTGATAATGAGTAAACTTTTATCCACTGAAAAGAAAAAGCACTCAAAAACGCTTACAAAACGTTTCTGAGTGCTTGCGGTTATATTCACTTCCAATACGGGATCTGCCTATTGTGGTATGCTCCACAATTCCGATTATGACTTGTGTGGGACGATTTTTGAGTGTGCCAATAGGCTATGGGTTGTGACTTTTTTTGTAATGATTAGACTTTAGATTTATGAGAGTTATTAAATACTGGAATAAGAGATGCTAAAATAACAATATAAAAAATATTAGCAATTATCACTGCTCTCTTTACAGTCTGACGGATTAAATTTTTACTTTGTTTTAACGCATCATCAAAAGATATCCCTTTTGAGTCTACCAGGTCATTAGCAAGTGATGTGATTGAAATATTGCCCTCGCACATCTTATAAATGATTGAAAAGCCTAAAACTGACAGGATAACATTAATAATGATTATAGTAAGACAAAGAGCAATATAAAGTCTTATAATGCTATCGTTCGTCAGTTCACCCTTTTTCCCTAAAGATTTTTGAGTCATAAATACAGATAAAATAGCAGAGGCAAGAATGCTAAATTCCTGAGCAAAAACAACAACATAGCATATATTGTTTCCACCAATGGAAAATACTGTTACTAAACCTGCAGCAATAAGTCTTCCTGCTATGCCAAACAGAATATTCCATACAAGAAAATTGATAATAAACTGGATAGCGAATTTTACATTTTGTTTTTCCATCATGTTCCCTCCAATGGAAGGTTTATCCAACAAAATATCATTATGTGTATTTACAAGTGAAATGTATATTTTTATTATTAGCTTCTATTAAAACGAATTTTGTCGGTTCAACCTTAAATAAATAATAATCCGATGATTGCTATTCAAAGTCAGTAATTATGCACTTTGAGCCGAGAATATAGACAGTACATTTTGTTCTTAGTGGAATTTGAGTTGTGTATGCCGTACTTATATATGTCGAGAAATCCTCAAGCTCTATTACATATTTCCAATCAACACGACTTTTATGTGGCTTTCTTACTTCAACTTCTGATGAAATTATGCCACTATGCATAGTACCATAGTACCTTTTTTAATGGTAATTTTTTTGCAAGAATAACATAACCAATCAAGAAAAAACCTCAAGTCGACAACTAATACAATCACTAATATAGGGATACAATATCCAGAAATCCATGATTTGATAATTCCCTCGATAGGTTTTTCACCAATAAACAGCCCTTTTATCGTGTAAAAAGCACAAACTATAATTGCAAATACACTAAGAAACTTTGTATAAGAAAAATATTCATCATGAACCGTTTTATAGTGATTTTTTTTATTATTATCATTCATCATATCGCTTTACTGCAACTAACATTGGAGATTGATTCATTATTTGAATAATACAATCCTTATTTGCTTCGCTAGCTTCTTCTGTAGCATCTACCAACCAATCCCCAGCTAAAACTTTATGTACGAGATTAAAGAGTTTTGGATAATTATCCATTACAGTCATAAACTCATCTTCGCCACAAATTCTAAGCTGTGCGAGATTATTAATCATTGCAATGTCATCATAGCCTAATACGCTGTAATCAGAATTTTCATAATATGAGAGATTAATATTAATTTGTTTAGCTAAACAAGTGGCAGCATCACCTAATGCAATAGTCACTAATGAGGCTTCATCTATGTCGCTAATATTCCAAAGAACATCACCTACAGCAAGTCCGGCATCAATTGCGAAAGCCCATGGAGCAAACTTGCTACCTCCGTCAACAATAGCATTTATTAAATATGTTTTTCCTCCCTCTGCTAATGAAGATATAATAGGACTAACTGTTTCAACATATTCGCTACGCTCACCCACTAAGACCTTCTTTAGATTTGATGCTGCATCACACATTTCATCAATCTTTGAATGATCAATTATTGCTCATCAAATGTAATCTTTAATTCCGCAGAAACAAAATCACCAACAGATCGACCTGGTTCAATGTTCTGATTATAGGATGAATTTCCCATCACAAAATGAGAACCATTCTGCTCAAGGAGAACAGCATTCCATACTGTATCCACTTGAGAATCCCATTCAAAGTCTATAAACCAGTCTTCTATTATTCTGTTTGTCTCATTTGTAAGAGTTAATGCAGCTGTATAACCTGTGCCCCAATCATTCAGAATATTAAATGATGCTGAATAGTCACTAGGGTCAACATATGAAGGAGCAGTTATCAACTGGAATTTCTCAGGAATTTTCACATCATCAGAAGTACCTATAAAGCCAAACTCCACACTTTCATTTGGCAGTATATCCTGATTGTATCCTGCGTTTCGTACAAACTTAACGGAGTTGTAAACTTCTTCGCTGGCGTTCCATAATTGAGTTGTTTCCAAATCATTTACATATGCCAGACTCCAGTCGTGTATAATTTTGTCACTATTATTAAAGATTTTTACGTTTCCTTGGTAGTTACTGCTCCAACTATTAGTCACACTATATGTAGTGTATCCTCAACAACCAGTCATTTTTAAAACGTCCCTATTTTCAACATCAAAAAAGAAAAAGGACAAGACAAATTCAAAGAGGTGCAAAAGCATCGCCGCAAGGCGGTCGATGTTCATTGC
>CALXHI010000027.1 GCA_944388075.1 uncultured Clostridia bacterium
CCCGTTTGCGGCGGCAAAGGGCAAGGATTTTTGTCTTAAACGCCAAAAATCCTTGCATTCAACAACTGAAAAAGCACTCCAAAGCAAAGCTTCTACGTGCTTTTTCAGTTGTTGAGCAGACACTAAATATCAAGGCTCTGTTTTGCTGCTTTCGATATCAGCGCAACAACATGCTCCATGCCATTTGACAACTACAACAAATTCCGCCCGTAATATCGGAATTTGATTCGTGCAAACGGCACGGTGGTTCTGAAGCTTATCCGGCTGTCCTGCCCATAACCGTGCAACCACAATCCCCACCGACTCTTCCATATGCCGATGGGGATTGTTGCGCTTCCATCTGCATATATGCTTTTTCATGCCCTTCGTTGATTACAAAATGGATACAAAAATACTCATTTGCACTTTTGCACTTGACAAAAGCTCTCAAATCGGGTATGCTGTAATCAGCAAATATCCAGCCCAATCTTTAAAGGAGGTAAGCCCTATGAAACCCATCACCTTTCAGCTGCCCGATGCGCTTGCCGATCAGTTTCGCATTGCGCTCGAATTGACCGGTGAACCCGCCGATGCCGTCGCCGAACGCTTCATTCGTCAGTATCTCGCACAGACCTTCCAATCTGCAGCCGATTCCTATCAGGATACCGCTGCTGCCCGTCCGACTACGCCCCCGCCGCCTCCCATCTCGACACCGCCGCATTACTCTGTGCCGCCGAGAAAGGGAACTCCCGATCATGCCCGTTCGCCTCGCCCGAATTACTGGAACGAATGGGGAAAGGCGATCACCCGGATTCCACGTTGGGCAAGAAATCCTCAACAGAATAATCATAAAATCCTCAAAGCATGGCTGGAATTGCAACGGGAAATGGGAAAGGTCACACTCGATGCACTCCGTGCTCGCTGCTCCAATCCCACCGCATACCCTTCCACCTATGTACCGCATTTCGATTCCAACTATGCCCAGATGAAATTCGATACCGGCAACTCCCATGGCAAGGTGTTCGAGGAGCAGAACGGCTTTGTGGAAATTTGGGATAACATTCAGGATATTCTGATGCACTATCGGGATTATTTCCTGTGAGCATTGCCAAAGGAGGTCACTGTATGCACCGATTATTACCCATTCTCTGCTGTTTGATGCTGGTCGGATGCGGAGAGAAGTCGTCCTCTTCCGATTCTCAAGCCGAACGCACAACCACATCGAGCACGACTACAACCGTAAGTTCAACCACGATCGCTCCACGCACCACCACAACCACTGCCACAACTACGACTCCGGAAAGCACCACAACAGCCATCTCGACCCGCTACACCTTCCCAACCACCGAAATCAGCCTCGAACAGGGCGGAAAAGGCGGACAGGAACATGCCGAAGACCCCCAACCGCTCTATTTCCGTTATCGCTTTTCGGCAGATGGGATCGCCATGCGGCTTGCCGGCGGAACCTATCAGTTCCTTCCCTACGCCTTTGCCGATGCGGATTTGGAGCGAGTTGCAGAGAACTATTACCTTGCCGATTTCAACTTTGACGAACATTTGGATTTGGCTGTTCCAACGCTGTTTGGCGTGCAGAATACCCAATATTCGGTCTATCTCTGGAATCCCGACACACAAAAGTACCTCGCAGATGCTGTAACCTTCCTCAATCCAATTGTGCGTACCGAATCTCAGCAAATTCTCTGCCCATATCATGACAGTGCAACCAAATCCGGTATCGATGTCTATGTCCAAAACGAAACTGCGTTCACCAAGATAATTGGCTACGTTGCCGATTTCGAGACGTTAACGCTCACCAAGACACCGTCCGGTGCACTGGCAGAAACTGAATCGTTTGCAAGCATTGAAGCCCTATCCGATGCCCTTTCCCAATTGCTTGCATAACAACACACCGCACAGCTCCGGCAGAATGAAGTGCACTCTGTCCAATCTATAGTTGAAAAATAAACCGATGTTTAGAGCTTGTTCACATCCACCTTGTTTCTGAACAGGGTGGATGTTTTCATGCAGCGACCCCAGCATGATATTTCATCGGAGTTCTACATTCCAGATTTCAGTATTGCTCAGAAGCTTTCCTACGTCCGCAACATCGTCGATGCTCAATGTTTTTTCGTCAGATAAAACAAAAAGCGCAGGGAATACTTTGGGTGTACCTTATCATTTTTGTGAATATAGCAAAAAGACGCAAGCAGATGGCGTGCAAAGCCACTGAGTGTTCTTTGTGCGGTGTTGCTTTATATCATATCTGTCATATAAAGTCAGCATTTTAGAAGGAAATGTTTTTATTTACAAGCAACCGCCCTTCGCATGGCTTCGGGCGGTGTTCTTGTGTTCGCAGGTTATGGTGCAGCCATACGGTTCTCCGCATATGCCTGACCGGAACGGTACGCATAGGCACTTTCTGCATTACTGATTTTCACTGTCAAATGAGTGCTGTCGGCAGTATCCGAAAGTGTTGCGGCATAGCCTGCCGTCCCATAGCGCCTCGGCTGAATCGTGACGGTTACGACTGTCTGATTCTCGGCACACGGAACAGCGCAATCACACGCAGATCATCCATAAAAGCTGTTTCCCCATAATCCAGCTTGATATAGGTCCCGTTCTGATCGGCAGCAATATCCAGTCACAAGATCCTGCCGGTTTGCACTCGATAATCAGCTCACTGAAGATATAGTTCGGGTCTGTCTGATACCATACCGTCAATGTGGCGGCAGACTCCGTGATCACATTCCGTACCTCGCATACATATGCCATATCGGCAAAGGTAAGGGTTTCCTTGGTCGCTGTGGGAGTGCCATAGAGATTTGTCCAATCTGCCGGTGATAAGGTGGTGCAAATGGTTGCATCATCACTAATGAACGATGGAATCACATCCGTACGGCCCTGACTCGTCACGCCAGTAATGAGGTTAACCTTATGCTCCTTGGATTGCACCGTAACCAGTCGTTCATCTGACAGAAATCGCCCGTCCTGCAATCGCCAATAGTAAGTCATATAATAATAGTCTAAATCGTCATAAGTAAATTGCGTGTCACCTTGCAATTTGACCAACGTGTCCGCATCGGTAATAGCCGTACTGCCCTTGACGATCCGATAGGTATTGGTACTGCCTTCGATCAGCTCACGCTCAATTGGGAAAACCTTGACCATCGACAATTCCGACTCCATCGACGGCGTCAAAACCGTATAGAATCGATAGCCGAAAAAGCTGTTGTTCGGGCTGTTGCTTGCGGCAAACAGAATCGCTGCAATGATTATCGCCGCCGCCAAAGCATACATGAAAACTGTTTGTACGATCGACAGCACCCGATAGACCGTGTGCTTTGATGTGGATTCACTTGCGTGACTTGTCATGGATACCTCCTATGGCACTACGGGGACGATAGGATCAGCTGTCCGCTGTCATTTGTCCCGATGCCGTTCCAGCGAGCCGAAACGGCATCTCCTTTCGTCTGAATGGCATCGGCAAGCACATTGACTTGTAACGTCACTGCTTGTTTTGTACAGCTAATATAGGTATCATCGGATATGCTGACCTGCTGAAGCAACTGTGCCGTTTGTGCATCGGGTGCAACTGCCATCTGTTACAATCGACGTCCCACCTGTCGCAGATACCCACTGCGGTATCAGGCAAACCCGTATGTAGGCATCAATATTGTTTTCTTCCGCAACATCGCAATTTTTGATGGTTATCCGCTTGTTTGCGATATAACCTGTGCCACTTGCATTCCATTCCGGATTCAGTGATTTCTTGTTCTGTTCGAGCGAGTTCATTCCCTCTTCCAAAACGACAAGGGTAATTGCAGTTGTTCGCACCGGATTGTACGCAGCCTCACCGTTTCGGGTTGCTGCATAAATCATCAGTGCCGTCCCAATCGTCAATGCGGTAACGCTTAGGAGAATCATCCATTGTTTCGTTCGCTGTCGCATGATCGTCACCTCCACAACTCATCTGCAATATATACAGAATGTAATTCCAAAGTGCATTTGATATCATTTTGTATAATCACTGTATTCTCATATGTATTATACCACAGAACTTATTCAATGACAATAGATTTTTTGATGTTTTTATTTAATGTAACGTTCCTGTTTTTTTAGCAAAAAGTACGCTAATACGCATTTTTCAAAAATCGAAATTCACACCGACCTCTTTCCTGCATGTCCTATTGTACTTTTTCATAATAATCGAAAACGACTGATGATATTTTCGTATTAATAATATGTTTTCCGCAATGCGACATTATGGCAAAATCGTGTCTGTTTTTGTCATATCTTCTATTTTATTTTTATAAAATTAAAATAAATGCTATATTTATGGCGTAAATATTATTTTGCAATATCGATCCTGCATAGATTATACAGATTGTATTCACTATATGATTTGCTCGTGCATTCCATTCAGCGGTTGAGCAAGAGAGCCTTGCAATATGAGTTCGCAGTGTAAAATGTTACGGTAAAATTTCAAAAACCTCTTGCAAAACATTGCAGAATATGCTATAATCAATGGGGCTTAGCACATGATGTGCCCCAACATTTTGCATTCTAAAAAGCAGACGCATACCATAGGAGGACAATTATGCGCGATATTCTGGAAAAGTTTTTCCATGATGCCCGGGAACATCCCGATCGACTGCTGTACAATTTTCTCGATTGCGAGCAGCAACCTTTTGCAGAAACCAAAGTGACCATGCGTGAGGCATGGGATCACGCAGCCGCCATTGCCGCAGAGCTGCTGAAAAACGGCGCAAAGAAAGGAGATCGAGCGATTATCCTTTCGATGCAGGACAGCGGTACGGTCTATGCGGTCTGGGGCTGCATGATGGTTGGCGTTGTGTTTACACTGATTCCCCCGCCCATGGACGAGAGCAAGCTCCATCGCTTTGTTGCGGTGCTAAAAAGCTGTACGCCTCGATTCCTCATCTCGAACGAAGGACTTGAGAAAACCTCCGAGAACAACATTGCCGGAACGCTGCTGCGCAAGGCATTCTTCCAGGTTGCAACGCTCAAGCGAATCTACACCGACAAGGTTGCAGCTTATGACGGCAGCGAGGTGCTGCAACCTCGTACCAAAGAAGACCTGATCTATTTGCAGTACACCTCCGGCTCGACCTCCGCACCCAAAGGTGTTATGGTCAACTACCGCAACCTGATGGCTTGCATTGGACTGTGTCAGGAGCTGTTCGATTTTCAGAATACCCGTCAGGTGCTTGCCTCGTGGGTGCCGTTCTACCACAATATCGGTCTGGTTGTCGCCATCTTTATGCCGGTATTCGCAAACGATGCTGTTTCGATTTTCATTCCTACATTGCAATTTTTGCAAAAGCCTTCGATCTGGCTGCAAACACTGTCGCAATATCAGGCGACTGTTACCGCTGCGCCGAACTCCGCTTACGACCTCTGCACCCGTATCTTTACACCCGAAAAGGCAAACCAATTCGACCTGTCGCATATCACGCATTTCATCAACGGTTCCGAGGTTGTTGATGCCAATACGATTCGGCGGTTCTGTGAATTGTTCGGCCTCGAGGAGAATGCCTTTGCACCGGGCTATGGTCTGTCCGAATGCGTATGCGTGGCATCGCTGTCCAGCCGTGACTATCATGCCACCCGCATTCGTGTTGATGAATACTATGCCAACCGCTTTGTCCCCGATCCGGAAGGCGAAAAGCCAATTGTCAGTGTCGGCAAACCGGCTGCGGATATGCAGATCGTCGCAGTACGGGAAAACGGAACGCCCTGCGAAATCGGTGAAATCGGCGAAATCTACCTGCGCGGCACGAATGTCTGCGGCGGTTACTGGAAAAATCCGACCGAAAGCCAAGCCTTTGAAGCAGAAATTGTCGGCTATGAGGGCAAATTCTACCGCACCGGCGATATGGGCGTGCTGTACGACGGGCAGCTGTATTTGACCGGACGTATCAAGGAAATGATTATCATCTCCGGCAAGAATATTTTCCCGAGCGATATCATTTTGCAGCTTCATGAGGAGAATGTTCCCCTGCCCTCGAATGCCGTGACGGTCTTCTCCGTACAGCGGCGCAGCGGTGAACGACCCGTACTCTGTGTTGAAAGCGACCCCGATGCCGATTTCCGTGGCATTACCAATGCGATCAACAAGGTCGTATCCCGCAGCTTTGGGTTCTCGTTCCCGGATGTGGTATTCGTCAAGAAAGGTACACTGCCGGTAACCGATAACCGCAAGATTAAGACGCTTGCAGCCAAAGCCGCCTACGAAACCAAAAGGTTGGATGTGCTGTATCGCTCGATTGATCATGCAGAGGAATTGGCAGCCGATACCTCTGCGGCATCGGAACTCGAGCAGCTGAACATTACCGTGGACAAGGAAAACATTCCCGCCTCGATTCGTAATATCTTTGAGGCACTGCTGCCCGGTAGAGAAATCAACGATCATGACAGTTTCCTGGAAATGGGCGGTGATTCGCTGCGGATGATGGAGCTGGTCTGTGAATTGGAACGACAGCTGCATATTACGGTTGACTTGCGAGAGATCATTGCAGATCCGACCATTGCCGGTATTTCCGATTACCTGACGCATCTCGTCAACGGCGATACCGACAGCCGGAAGCTTGACCTGCGTGCTGAATGTGTGCTCGATGCCGATATCGCACCGACCAAAGAATATGACATCCTGCCACAGGATTGCAAGCGGATTTTCATCACCGGTACGACCGGATTTTTGGGGGCTTATCTTATTCGCTCACTGATTCGGCAAGGCAAAGGACGGGACATCACCCTCTATTGCCATGGCAGAGGGAAGTCTGAACAAGACTTGATGGCACGCATTGAGCAGAACCTGCGCCGGTTCTCCTGCTGGTCAGACGAAATCCGAGAGAAGCTTGTGCCGGTTCCCGGCGACCTCAATCAGCCCAAGCTCGGTATCGCCGATGCACAGTATCGGGAATTGGCAGAGTCGGTGGATCTAATCATTCACAACGGCGCCGTGCTGAACTTCGTCCTGCACTATAACCAGATGAAAGGCACAAACGTCATCGGTACTGCCGAGGCACTGCGCCTTGCCTGTGACGGGCGGCCGAAATATTTCCACTATATCTCCTCGTACAGTGTCTATGACAACCCCAGTCACTTTGAACGGGACAATGACGAGGACGATCCGCTCACCTCGCCCGACGGCTATTTCCTCGGCTATTCCGAAACGAAATGGGTTGCCGAGAAACTTGTCGGCATTGCAAGAGAACGGGGCTTGCATTGCAACGTGTATCGTCCCGGCGATATCACCGGTACGCCCAAGGACGGTATCTGGAAGCTCGAAGACTTAATCAGCCGCTCGATTGTCGGCTGCATTCAGTTGAAAGCGATGCCGACGGTCGAGGTCAATATGCACCTGACGCCGGTTGACTTTGTTGCCGATGCGATTGCTTGCATCGCCTTCCAAGAGCAGAGCATCAACCATGCGTTCAATATCCTTAACGAAAACCTCATGCCGTTTGAGCAATTCCATGCTTTGTTGAACAAGCTGGGCTATGAGATGAAATGCTTGCCCTATGCGGAGTGGTGCAAGGCTTTGGAAGCGTGTTCGGCAGAGGAAAATGTCTTGCGAGTCCTTTCCTGCCTCTTCACCGATCAGCGCGACAATGGCGAAGGCTTTGTCGAACGATACGGCGTGCGGCAGGCAAAGATGTCGACCGCAAACACCGCTGCGGCACTCAAGGGCAACGGTATTGTCTGTCCGCCGGTCGATGCCGCTTTGATGACACGATATCTCCAGCATTTTGCTGATTGCGGCTATATCCCGAAGCCAGCCGGAAAGCTCTCCGGATTGATGCGGATGTTCTCCGGAAAAGATAAGAATCATTGATTGTTTAGCGAAAAGGCAAGTCCGGAACAGACTTGCCTTTTCGATTGACAGAAAGAAGGAAGGCGCTCCATAGCGCAAATCGGAAAAAGATTTGAGGGAATTCCTATTTGAGGGATAAGACATAAGAAGGTGATAAAGCACAAAAGCTTTGTTTTGAACTCGGTCATGACCCTATCGTTCCACCAAAGAAAAAACACTGAAACTCTCGGAATTATGATAACAAACTTTACAAGCAAAGAAAAGTCATCGAATGACGATAACGTTGTGAAAACCATTATACCATATCATGACGATGCTTTGACTAATATATCGCTAAATAGACATTGTTTTCTTCAAAAGAACCAAATTGCTCTTGCATTTTCTTTTGCACATATTCGTCATTTGCAAAGAAGTTGCATAAGAACTCACTTTATCACGTATCTCCTTAAAATTTTTCTGACCTGCTGATATACAATCAGCGTCTACTATTAATTCATATTCGTAAATTTCTAATCTTTTACCATTATATACATAGAAAGGTGTTATAGTGCACTCACTCCATATAACACATGCTTCCCTGTCAAGAAGCTCTATTAAATCTTTTGCTTTAACGAGGTTCTCGCCTGAAAAATTCAGCGAGAGTAACACCTTGTGTATCGATTTAATGTTCATCACTTTCTCCTTTGGTAAATTCGGATCGATAATCCCTGAATTCGAAATTTGAATTCGACTGAAACTATTGCTCTTCAAGAATTGTTATTTCAGACCAACGTGATGCAAGTTTCTTATTCGACATATACTGATTAAAATTAGTAATCTTAATACACTCCCTCTCCTGAAACCAAACGGTGTCACATTCATCACATATCTCTATGATTTCTTGAGTTATATTAACTTCCACCTTATAAACAATACCCTGTTGACAAAATTCACACACCATAAAATTCTCCTTATATTGCTTTCGGAAAAGCAGTAACAATTTCGTTTGTAAAGCATTTTGTTATGATGATAATCGTATCTTTTTTGTTTGTTCCTGTCGCTCTACCCATATTGACCTCGAAGACAACATTTCCATTTTGTTGCATGATTCCAGTTCCTTTGATTATCCATGCTTCATCAATAAGTCCTATGACATTTCGGCTGAATGATTTTGAGAAATGCCATCCACGAGATAATGCGTTCCGGTTTCTTCAGAAATTCCTTTTTGTTGGTTCCGGCTGCACCAAGCTCATTGTTCATTTCCGCCAGTGTCATCTGTCTATCTTTACATTTTTTATACCATATTGTTCTTGCTACGTCAATTGTACGGTGTTGCCTTATCTTTTGTCCAATATCTATATATCACTATGAAAAGACTTGGGATGATTGCGATACTCTCTGAAGGATGTCTCGCTTAAATTGGGATTGGAACGATTGCAAATTGAAAAACCAAATATGATTGCAGTTTGACGAACCGTCAAAATTTATGGAAGAATGTGTGATATCACAAAAACAACACATTTGAGGAGTAAACTAAGAGCATTCATTGGATACTGCTTCCAATGCACAAATTCTGCTGAAAGGTCGTGTTTTTCCCTTGCTGAGACTCAAAGGTATTACCAAGGATTACATCGCAGGTGACACCCAAGTTCATGCGCTCAAAGGCATCAGCATCAATTTCCGCAAGAACGAATTTGTTGCCGTACTCGGTCCCTCCGGATGCGGTAAGACAACCCTCCTCAACATTGTGGGCGGTCTGGACCGCTATACCGACGGTGACCTCATCATTGCCGGCACTTCTACGAAGGAGTACAAAGATCGGGATTGGGATACCTACCGCAATCACACCATCGGATTTGTCTTCCAGACCTATAACCTGATCCCCCATCAAACCGTTCTCTCCAATGTCGAACTGGCATTGACACTCTCCGGCGTCTCCAAAGCCGAACGCCGAGAACGTGCCAAGAAAATGCTTGAGAAGGTCGGACTCGGGGATCAGCTGCACAAAAAGCCCAACCAGTTGTCCGGCGGACAGATGCAGCGTGTGGCGATTGCCCGTGCACTGATCAATAACCCCGATATCTTGCTTGCGGACGAACCAACCGGCGCACTGGATACTGAAACCAGTATCCAGATCATGGATCTGCTCAAAGAGATTGCCAAAGACCGTCTGGTCATCATGGTGACGCACAATCCGGAACTCGCAGAACAGTATGCAACCCGTATCATTCGCCTGCTCGACGGCAAAATGCAGAACGACTCCATGCCGTATTCCGACAAAGAGGCAGAGAAAGAACACAAGCGTCTGACCCGAGAAGAAAACGGTAAGAAAAAGCGCGTTTCGATGAGCACTTTGACCGCTGGCTCGCTCTCCCTCAACAACCTCATGACCAAAAAGGGCCGCACCATCTTGACTGCTTTTGCCGGCAGTATCGGTATTATCGGCATTGCATTGATTCTGTCGCTGTCTGACGGTTTCCAGACCTATATCGAGGAAATTCAGGAGAATACCCTCTCCTCTTACCCGCTTTCCATTCAGTCACAGAGCGCAGATCTCTCTGGTATGGTGGAATCGGTGTCCGGTCAAGCCTCAAACAAAGAAGAGCACGCACTTGATAAAGTCTATATCAGCGATACCGCAACCGAAATCATGAATGCCATGGTTGCAGAAGTTAAGGAAAATGATATGGAATCCCTCAAGCACTATATCGAAGACAATCCCGACAAATTCTCCAACTATACGATTGAATATAACTACGCCATCACACCCCAAATCTATCTTGCCGATACCAGTGAGGATATCGTCACCGTCAACCCCAACCCGATGGTCGATGCCTATTACTCCATGCTCGGCTATGATATGAGTTCGACTGCCTCTGCCTATTCTTCCATCATGCAGATGGGCACTTCTCAAATGGATGTCTGGTCACTCCTCAATGACGATCCCGATCTGCTCAATACGCAGTATGATGTGATTGCCGGTCATTGGCCCTCCAACTATCAGGAGGTCGTCCTCGTAGTGGACTCCAACAACGAAATTACCGATCTCACCATGTATGGTCTGGGTTTGCGTGATGCCGATGAACTGCCAGAGATGTTCTCCAAAATCATGGCAGGTGAAACGCTCGAATCGCAAGCCGCCAGCTTTGAGTACAATGACCTACTCAATATGCAGTTCCGACTCGTGCTGAACTCCGACCTCTATGCCTATGACGAGGTGCAGGGCTGTTGGGTTGACCGCAGCAAGCAGGACGATTATATGGCTGAGAAAATCGAAAACGGTCTGCCGATTACCATCAGCGGTATCGTTCGCCTGAAAGAGGGTGCCACCTTTGGCGCACTCCAGTCCGGTACAATTTGTTATACGCCCGAATTGGTTGACTATGTGATTGACGAGATCAGCAATGCCGAAATCGTCAAGGCACAGCTCGATGATCCCGAAACCGACGTGTTTACAGGCTACCCGTTCGAGGATCTCGATGATGTCACCATCGAAGATGTCTATGCCTATATTGACAACCTCAGTGAAGCAGAACTGGCTCGCCTGCAGCAGATGTTCACCTCCATGCAGGGTGAGGCTTTCACCGGCGATGATGTGGTTGAGGCACTCAATTCCATGAGCGATGAGGAACTCCTTGCCGCCATGAAACCGCAAATCCTCGAAAAAGTGACGCTCGATGAGGCAAAGGCCTTCGCCGCCTCCGAACAGGGGCAAGCTGCGCTCATGCAGATTCTTGCCGCAAGCATGGGTGTCGAACCATCTCCGGCTTTGCTTGAAAATCTAACCGATGAGCAGCTGCTGACGGCATACCGTTCCGTTCTGGAATCGCAGCTGACCGCCGATATGATTCGGCAGCAGATCGCAGCCATGTCCGATGAGGAACGCAATCAGCTTGCCGCTTCGTTCAACCCCGCCGGTGATGCCGACAGCATCAAGCAAATGCTCTCCACCATGGACGAGGAACTGCTGATCAAATCGTTCAAAGACCAGATTTTGGCACAGTCTACCGAGAATACCTACGATGGCAACCTCCGCATTCTCGGTCTGCGTGACCCCGACCAGCCCGATTCCATCATGGTTTACTCCAATTCCTTCGAGGCAAAGGAACAGTTTGATGTCCTCATGGACGAATACAACCAAATGCAAACAGATGCCGGCAAAGAGGATTCCGTCATCGAATACACCGACTACATCGGCATCATGCTCTCTTCTGTTACCAAAATTATTAACATGGTATCCTATGTGCTGATCGGATTTGTTTCCATTTCGTTGGTCGTTTCTTCGATCATGATCGGTATCATCACCTACATCTCCGTCCTCGAACGCACCAAGGAAATCGGTATTCTCCGCTCGATTGGTGCATCTAAAAAGGATGTCAGCCGTGTGTTCAATGCCGAAACCTTCCTCATCGGTCTGGTTTCCGGTATCCTCGGTGTCGTGATTACGGTACTGCTCGATATCCCCATCAACATGATCATTGAACATGTTTCCGGCGCAGCGGATATCGCCTTCCTGCGTCCGATTTATGCTTTGATCCTGATCTGCATCAGTGTCTTACTGACGCTGATTGCCGGCATCGTTCCCTCCAGAATGGCTGCCAAACGAGATCCGGTCATCGCTCTGCGCTCCGAATAATCTCCTGCATATCCCCAAAAAACGCCGACTTTGGATGAGCCCCATCCGGTCGGCGTTTCGCATTGGCAGAAAAATGCAAGGCATAGTGGTCTTTGTGCCGGGTTGCCTAAACCTTCAGTATCACAGCCGACAGTTTTTTTCATGGGTTGTGTTGGTAATTGGGTTATTTCTTATACAATATGCATCTGCATTTTATAAACTTTGTGCAATATGTGCATTGACATTTTGAAAAACTATGATATAATGTAAATACCGAAAGGAAATCGGTCATACATTCCATAATATTCATAAACAGAAAGGAAACGTACATCATGAAAAACAAATTTAAAATTTAAGAGAACTTTCGTTGGAATCCTCGTTTCTGCAATGTGTACAATCGGCAGTCTGGGTACTATTTTTGCGAGTGATTTGCCTACATATGTAGAGTTTACAGTATCACATGTCAACTACCCCGGTGCTCCGAGCAGTTCATGCACTGAGGATACTGTACTGCTTGGGCACAGAGGCAAAGGAGCAACAGCAACTGTAAGCAGCTGCTACAACACAGACGGATCCGGCACAACAGGCAGAACAGATTTTGATTGTGCCACCTACGCTAGCATGCCAAGGAAAAGTATCTACAACTTGGGATCTGCTCTCCTGAAGCCCGCAATTGGTGAACCGACTGAGGATGTTGGAATAACCTATGATGTCAGTGCGTATACCCCTCAGTCTTATAATACATACTGGGCTTCCGGCAGTATTGAAAAAAGATTGAACGTTTAGAGGTGTCACACTAGTGCGGCATCTCTTTTTCCGATACAAGTAATATGAATCTGAGGGGTTATATATGAAAAAAAGAATGATTATGGCGATGTCATTATCGCTTCTCGTGCTGTACAGCTGTTCCGGTGACAGCAGTGATGAATCTGCATTCCATACACAGGATAGTCTCAGCAGTATTGATAGCAATGCGGAATCAAATTCCGATTCACAGAATAGTTCATCCGCTATGGAAGATGCAGTGTCTGTGCGCATTTGCTCCGAATCCGTTCAAAGCATTGCGGAAAGCATTAACCAACACGAAAATCTAAAAGCAAGTGATATCCTGTATGTTGATGTTCCGGAAAAAAGCTGTCTGTATGAATATGTTAGAAAAGCTACGGGCGATTCGGATTTTGAGGAATATTATAAGCAATTTGTGGAGCTGTTTGAGTACTTTTCCCCAATCATCCACTGAATGACGATTATTTGCTCTATACCGGCGGAGATTCGTTTCTGGACTATGATGAAGAAGGCAACCGCATTAGTGATTACAAGAAAGTGCGAGATCATTATGATGACCTTGCCTCCGGGAAAATTGGGGATGTCAATCTTTTATATGATGAATCATGGTACGATGATGTAACAGAATGGAATTCACCGGTATGCCTTGAACTGGGAAGTCCGATCGGGAATGGATATGCCATCGTCAATAAAGGAAAAACTGTTTATTTAGTGTATCCTCAAACCATAAATATTGACAGAAATATCGACAAAAACGTCCTAATGTGATATAATAGAAGTGCAAGGAAAAGTGTTAAAAACGAGAAAAAAGCTTGCACTTCGGAGGATGTCA